>CALMIF010000430.1 GCA_937864045.1 uncultured Aquabacterium sp.
GGCGAGCCGGTGAAGACGATGTGGTCGAAGGGCAGCGAGGTGAAGACGTTCGGGTCGACCAGTTCCTCGCCGACCACCGCCACCAGGTCTTCGCCAAAGACCTCGCCGAGCAGCGTCTTGAACACCGCGTTGGTCGCCGGCGTCACCTCCGACATCTTGATCATCACGCGGTTGCCTGCGGCCAGCGCGGTGACCAGTGGGCCCATCGCCAGGTAGATCGGAAAGTTCCACGGCACGATCACGCCGACCACGCCCTTTGGCTGGTACAGGACCTTCACGCTGTTGCCGAGGAACAGCAACTCGGTCGAGCGCTTGCTGGGTTTCATCCAGCGTTTCAGGTGCGAGACCGCGTGGTTGGCTTCGAGTACCGAACCCAGCAGGTCCAGCATCTTCGATTCGGCCGCGGGGCGGAAGCCGAAGTCGGCGCTCATTGCTTCGGCCAGCAGGTCCTGGTAGCGCTGCGTCTGGCGCTTCAGCGCGCGCAGCCGCTCGAGCCGCTCGTCGGCGCTCGGGTAGGGCTGCGCCAGACAGGCGGCGCGCTGCGCGGCATAGAGCCGTTGCACCCGTTCCACCGCCTCCAGTGCCTGCTGCGCTTGGCGTGTGCTGTCGTTCATATTCGTCTCCTCGTTCAGCGCTTTGCGCCTTCTTCGGTCACCGCCGTCACCTTGCGCAGCGCGGCGCGCAGGCGCTGCGCGCTGACCGGGCGCTCCAGGAAGTCGGTGCCGTTCAGGCGCGCCACGTCCACCGCCGTGCGGAAGGCGCTGTGCGGCCCGATCACCACCACCGGCAAGGCCTGCCCGTGCCGGCGCAGCCTGCGCACCAGTTCGAGGGCCACCGACGCATCGGGCTCGGCGCCGCAAAGCAGGCAATCGCCCCCCTGCGTCGCCAGCCAGTCGAGCAGCGTGGCGCCGTCTTCCAGGAAGATCAGCTTGCGCACCTGACCCGCCAGCGCGGACTCGATCCAGCGGCATTCGGCCGGGTCGCGTTCGAGCACATACACGGTGTTGAACATCGCCTCCCTCGCAGCACCGCGATGGTGCTGCGCCGCTGCCGGGCGCACCATCCGTGCGCCCACCCCAAGCCTACCTAGGTGGCGCTGCGCTGCCGTCCAGCGCCTGCTGGTAGTTCAGCCGCATCAGCTCGGCCATCGAGGCCACACCCAGCTTTTCCAGCAGCCGGCTGCGGTGATGCTCGACGGTACGGTGGCTAAGGCACAACTGCTTGGCGATCAGCTTGCTCGGCAGGCCCTGCAGCGCCAGCTGCATGACCTCGCGCTCGCGTGCGCTGAGCAGCGCCAGCGCCACGCTGGGCGCCGCCCCATCGGCCGGCAGCGGCGTGCGGCGCTGCTGCGCGTCGCGCTGCAAGGCCTCGTTGATGGCATCGAGCAGCTGCTGCTCGCGGTAAGGCTTCTGCACGAAGTCGACCGCGCCGTCCTTGATCGCCTTGACCGCCATCTCCAGGTCGCCATGGCCGCTGATGAAGACGATGGGCAGCGTGGCGCCCATCGTCTTCAGCCGAGCCTGCAGCGCCAGGCCGCTCATTCGGGCCATGCGCACGTCGAGCACCAAGCAGCCAGCGCGGGCCGGGTCGAAGGCGGCCAGGAAATTCAGCGCCGACGCAAAACACTCGCAGTGCAGGCCGACCGATGCGACCAACTCGACCAGTGAGTCGCGATAGGCCTCGTCGTCGTCGACGATGAAGATGGTGGGCTCGGTCATGCGCTCTCCGCAGGGGCGACGGGCAGCGTGAACTCGAACAACGCGCCGCCCGCCGGATTCTGCGCCGCGCGCAGCGTGCCGCCCTGCGCCTCGATCAGCCGCCGGCAGATCGCCAGGCCGACGCCCAGACCCAGCGGCTTGGTGGAGTGGAAGGCTTCAAACACCTGTTCCAGCTCGCCCTCGGCAATGCCGGGGCCATGGTCGGCCACCTGCACCGACACCCATTCCGGGGCGACGCAGGCGATGTTCACCTCGATGCGGCGCGGCGCAGCGGGAGCCGCCGCCTCCATCGCCTCGATGGCATTGCGCAGCAGGTTCAGCAGCACCTGCTGCACATGCACCTCGTCGGCCACCAGGCGGGGCAGCCGGCCCGGCCGCCGCAGCTCGATGCGCAGGTCGTGCTGCTCGCATTCACCGCGCAGCAGATCGATGCAGGCCGTGGCGAGGCGCTCCAGGTCGATCTCGCCGAGCTGCAGCTCGTGGCGCTTGACCATGCCGCGCAGCCGCGTGACCACGTCGCCCGCACGTGCCGACTGCGCGACGATGCGCTCCAGCAGGTCGACCACCTTCGGCAGATCGGGCGCAGGCCCGGACAGGCGGCGCCGTGCGGCATGTGCGTAGTTCTCGATCGCCCCCAGCGGCTGGGTGATCTCATGCGCTAGCGCCGCCGACATCTCGCCGACGGTGTGCACCCGCACGACATGCGCGAACTGCTCGCGCCACAGCGCGGCTTCCGATTCGGCGGCACGTTCGCGGCGCTCGGCATGGCGCCGCACATGCAGCGTGGCAAAGACTTCCGCCAGCAGGCGCACGCTCGGCACCAGCTCGTCGGGCCAGTCGCATTCGACCCGCACCGCGGCGACCGAGAACACCCCCAGCAGCTGGCCGGCGACCGCCACTGGCACCGCCAGCAGCGAACGCACGCCCAGGTCCCGCATCGCCTGCAGGTCGGCGTCGGCATCTGCCGGCAGTTCGCCCAGCCGTGCGAAGCGCACCAGGGCGTCTGTGTTCAGGCGGGCATGGATCCACGGCAGAGCCTGCGCCGACCATTCCTCGATGCCGGGCACGCCGTCGGCGAACCAGTGGTGCGCGCGACGGAAGCGCTGGTCGTCGCCGATTTCCCACAGCGTCGCCCGGTCCGCGCCGAGGAAGGCCGCAATGTCGTGCAGGCCGGCTTCGATGATGCGCGCTTCGTCCTGGGGCATAGCGATCAGCAGTGCGCTCAGCGTGCGCGAGGCCAGACGCTCGAAGTCGAGCACGCGCTCGCGCTGCTGTTCGGCGTGCTGGCGCGCCAGTACGCTGGCGAAAACATCGGCGAGCAGCCGCATGCGGCCCAGCAACTCGTCCGGCCATTCGCGTTCGCGGCGCAACGACCCGAAGGTCAGGCTGCCGCGCAGGCGCCCGCCCACCCACATCGGCATGCCGACATGAGACTTCAGTCCCATGCGAGCAAAGGTGGACTTGTCTACCGCCGCTTGCGCCGGCAACTCATCCAGGCGGGCAAAGACCACGGGGCGGCCGGCGCGCGCGCAGCTCAAGGCCCAGGGATTGCTCTGCACGATGTCCGTCGGCGGCGTTCGATCGATGCCTTCCAAAGCCCAGGAATGCGTGGTCTCGATGCGTCCGGTGACCGCATCCACCGAGATCAGCGAGGAGCGGTCGATGTCCAGCGCCAGCACGATGCGGCGCAGCGCGTCTTCGATCGCCGCGTCGATGTGTCCGGCAGCCAGGCCGATGAAGCCGGCCGACAATTCTGCGAGCAGTCGTTCGAAGACCTGCAGTTCCGCATTCGACGAATGTGGACTCGGGTTCGCCTTGGGCGCTGGTAGGGTGGTGTCTGGGTTCGGCACGGCGGTGTCGCGTTCCTGCAGCCGCGAAGGCTCGCACGCCATCGTAGCTGGCACACGGGGATGCAGCGAGCCTCGATGCCGGCATCTTCTAGTCTGCAGTGGCATCTCGCGTACTGAATTCAACCCGGCTGGGCATTGCCATCTCCGGAACCCGCAGCTCGTACATCGTCACGCAGCAGTTGGTCGACGCCACCATGGCGGCACCTGCGGGCCGCAAGGACCATCCCAGCGCCGCCGATTACGACCCCAACTTACCGCCGGCACCCCGGGCCGCCGCCCAGCATTGAGCGCTACACATGATCGCTCTCTGCGATGGCCTTGCGCGGCCGAAATGACCGGAGCCAGTCGCGACACCGTCGAGTACCGAGATTGTCATCAGGGCCGCGACGGAAGCGTCAGGCCGCCCCGGGACCGGCGCCAGGAGTCTGGCCCGGCGCTCTTGAATTCGATGCGAGCTATCGAAGGACGCCTTTGTGGCACCGAGTCACACAACCTGTGTGCCCGCTCTGGGTCG
>CALMIF010000431.1 GCA_937864045.1 uncultured Aquabacterium sp.
TGGACAGCAGGCCGACCAGGCGCGAGGCCTCCTCCTGCGCCTGGAACTGGCCGCCGAGGGTGATGAAGTAACCCTCGGGCAGCTTGGTCTCGGCCACCACCTTGCGGATGTCGGCGACGATCTCGGACAGCGCGCGGCCGGACGCATTCGCCGACAACACGATGCGTCGCTTGCCATCGTCGCGGCTGATCTGGTTGGGTCCGTCGCCGTCTTCGATCGTTGCGATCTTCGACAGCGGGATGCGGCCGTTGGGCGTCTCGATCAGGATCTGGCCCAGTCCTTCGACGGAGCGCGCCGACTCCGGCAGCTTGACCACCAGCGCGAAGCGCCGGCCGCCCTCGACGATCTGCGTCACCTTCTCGCCCTCGACCAGGGCCTGCAGCGCCGACAGCACCTGGGGTGCCGGCACGCCGTACTGCGCGGCGGCCGCGTAGTCGACGCGCACCTTGATCTGCGGCGCCAGCACCTGCTTCTCGATCTGCAGGTCGGCGATGCCCGGGATGGTGGCCAGCTTGGCGCGCAGCGCATCGGCCTGGCCGCGCAGCGCGTCGAGATCCTCTCCGAAGATCTTGATGGCGATCTGCGAACGCACGCCCGAGAGCATGTGGTCGATGCGGTGCGAGATGGGCTGACCAATCTCCAGCGCAGCAGGCAGATTGACCAGGCGCGCGCGGATGTCGGCTTTGATCTCGTCCATGCTGCGCGTCAGCTCGGCCGTGGGCTTCAGGCCCACGTCAAGTTCGCTGACGTGCACGCCCTCCGCGTGCTCGTCGAGCTCCGCCCGGCCGCTGCGCCTTCCAACGTGCGTCACCTCCGGCACCTGCTTGACCAGCACCTCGGCCTGGCGCGCCAGCGCCGAGGTCTCCGTCAAGGTGACGCCCGGATTCAAGCGCAGGCCGACCAGCAGCGTGCCTTCGTTGAAGGGCGGCAGGAAGGTCGTGGGGAAGAACGGTACGGCGACCGCGGCCACCAGGACCGCAGCACCCGCCGCGGCCATGGCAGCCTTGGGACGATCCAGCACGCCTTGCAGGCTGCTGCGGTAGCGCGCCTTCAGCCAGGCCAGGACCTTGGTGTCGCCGTGGTCCAGGTTCTTCATCCGCGGCAGCAGATAGAAGCTGAGCACGGGCGTCACCGTCACCGAAACGATCAGCGAGGCCAGCGTCGAGACGATGAAGGCGATGCCCAGCGGCACGAACAGCTTGCCCTCCAGCCCCGGCAGCGCGAACAGCGGGATGAAGACCAGCACGATGATGACCGTCGCGTAGAGGATGGCCGAGCGCACTTCCATCGTGGCGTGTGCGACAACCTCGATCGGGTGCAACCGGCTGTGCGGATGGTTGGCCCGGTCGGCCTTCAACCGCCGCAGCACGTTCTCGACGCCGACCACCGCGTCGTCGACCAGGCCGCCGATGGCGATGGCCAGGCCGCCCAGCGTCATCGTGTTGATCGACAGGCCGAAGTACTTGAAGACCAGCGCGGTGATGAAGATCGACACCGGGATGGCCGTCAGCGCGATGATGGTCGGCCGCAAGGTCCCGAGGAAGAAGAACAGGATCACCGCCACGAAGATCGAGGCACCGATCAGCTTGCCCTGCAGCGTGGTGATCGAGGCCTCGATGAAGCTGGCCTGCCGGAAGGTCACGCGCGGCGCCTCCATGCCGGCCGGCAGCGAAGCCTTCAACCCGACCAGCGCGTCCTCGATGGACTTGGTGAGCGCGATGGTGTCGGCGGTCGGCTGCTTCTGGATGCCCAGGATGACGGCCGGCTTGCCTTCGAAGCCCGCATCGCCGCGCTTGAGTGCCGCGGCGAAGGTGACCTCGGCGATCTGGCGCAGCAGGATGGGCTGGCCATTCTTCGCCGACAGCGCGAGGTTCTTCAGGTCATCGAGCCGCGAGGTGCGGCCGAGGTTGCGGATCAGGTACTCGCGGCCGTTGAGTTCCAGGAAGCCGCCGGACGTGTTGGCCGAGTAGCCCTTGAGCGCCGACTCGAGCTGGTCGTGCGAGATGACGAGTTCCGCCATGCGCGCGGTGTTGGGCTGCACCTGGAACTGCCGCACCTCACCGCCGATCGGGATCACCTGCGCAACGCCGGGCACCGACAGCAGGCGAGGCCGCAGCACCCAGTCGGCGTACTCGCGCACGGCCATCGGGCTGATCTTGCTCGGATCGACGGGAATCGCGATCTGCATGATCTCGCCCATGATCGAGCTGATCGGGCCCATGCGTGGCACAACGCCCTCGGCGAGCCCTTCCTCCATCGACGACAGCCGCTCCGACACCAGCTGGCGGGCGCGGAAGATGTCTGTGCTCCAGTCGAAGGTGACGTAGAGGAAGGACAGGCCGGCCGACGACGTGGAGC
>CALMIF010000432.1 GCA_937864045.1 uncultured Aquabacterium sp.
GCGCGCCAGGTCGGGCCGAACATGCCGTTGACCAGGAGCCGATCGCCGGCGTATCCGACCAACTGATCGCTGGCCGTCAGCGCGTAGTCGATTCGGCCATCGGCCAGGAGCCGCTTGTCCTGCAGCACCAGCGCCAGGTCATCGACGCCCCAGGTGTCGGGCAAGGAGGCAGGTGCCAGAGTGCCGTCATCGACGATTAGCAGCCCGGCCAGGCCGGACACCACCTGTCGTCCGGTGCTTCCGTGGGTGTGGGGATGGAACCAGCAGGTGGATGCCAGATTGGCCACCGTGAAGCTCGCCTCCCAGGTGGCGCCGGGTGCGATGGGCTGGTGCGGGCCACCGTCCATGTCGGGCGGGACCACCAGTCCATGCCAGTGGGCCGTTGTGACTTCGTCCAGGTCGTTGCGAACGCGAATCGTGGTGCGCTCGCCGGTGCGCAATCGCAAGGCGGGGCCCAGCAGCGCGCCGTTATAGCCCAGCGTGGGCGTGTTGACGCCGCTCAGAAGCTGCGAACTGCCACGCCCGACGGTCAACGAGAACTGCCGTCCGCCGCTGCCGTCGACGATGCCGGTGTCCTGCTGCACGATGGGCAAGCTGCGCTCGGCCGCAGCGCCCGCGGCCGGATCGACAAGCGGCGCATTTCCATTCTGGCCCATCATCGACGAGCCATTGCCTCCGCCGCAGCCCGAGAGCTGCGCAAGTGACGCGCCTGCCGCGCCCAGGAGCAGCGTCCGCCTGCGGGCGTCGACCCGCTCGCCTGCCAATGTCAGCGTTGTGCTCATGTCTGCTCCAGAAGGACGGGCTGATCTATGCCGGTAAGCGCGGGCGGTGCAGGGCCTACTTGGGGTAGGCAGCGAAGACCCTGGACTGCCCGTCGGCGCTGATGAGCAGAACGTCGTACGGGTCCTTGCGTCCGGGAACGTCCATGCCAGGTGCCGACGGCGGCATGCCCGGCACGGCCAATCCAAGGGCCTTGGGCCGCTGGGCCAGCAGTCGCTTGACCTCGGCTGCCGGCACGTGGCCTTCGAGCACGTAGCCGGCAACGGTGGCCGTGTGGCAACTGCCAAAGCGATCCGGCAGGCCGAGGCGCTTGCGCGCCGCCGTGGTGTCGTCGACCTCGGTCACCTTGACCGAGAAGCCCGCGGCACGCATGTGCTCAACCCAGGCACCGCAGCAGCCGCAAGTTGGGCTCTTGAAGACCTGAAGTTCCGTCGGGGGTGAGGCTGCAAGAGCCGGCAAGGCGACGATGGTTGCGAGCGTGCCCGCGCTCAGAAGGACGTGGCGTCGATTCATGATGGGTACCTCATGCGGTAGGGATGGGAGCGGCAAGGTCGGGGGCATCCTGCTGGCCTGGCGCGTCGTCGTGTCGACCTGCGGCGCGCCGCAGTTGCCACTGTTTGACGAGTGCATACAGCGCGGGGATGACCCCCAGCGTCAGCACGGTGGAGGAAATCATTCCGCCCACCATGGGTGCGGCGATGCGGCTCATCACCTCCGAGCCGGTGCCGGTACCCCACATGATGGGCAGCAGGCCGGCCATGATGGCCACGACAGTCATCATCTTGGGCCGCACGCGCTCGACCGCACCCTCCATGACCGCGGCATAGAGGTCGGCGGGGCCGGCGTCGCGGCCTTCCTTGCGGCACCGGTCCTGCGCCTCGCGCCAGGCATGGTCGAGGTAGATCAGCATCACGACACCGGTCTCGGCGGCCACGCCAGCCAGGGCGATGAAGCCCACCGCCACCGCCACCGACAGGTTGTAGTTGAGCCACCACATCAGCCACACGCCGCCAACCAGGGCGAAGGGCACCGACAGCATGACGATCAGCGTTTCCGTCATGCGACGGAAGTTCAAGTACAGCAGCAGGAAGATCGTCAGCAGCGTCACGGGAATGACGATCTTCATCTTCTCGACGGCGCGTTCCATGTACTCGAACTGGCCGCTCCAGGTGATGTAGTACCCGGCCGGGAACTTCACCTGCTCGGCGACAGCCTTGCGCGCATCGGCGACGTAGGAGCCGATGTCGCGGTCGCGGATGTCCACGAAGATGTAGGCTGACAGCAAGGCGTTCTCGGTGCGGATGCCTGGTGTGCCGCGCGCAACCACGACCTTGGCCACCTGGCCCAGCGGCACGGTCGTGGTCATCCCGGCACCGCCCATGATCGGCACCAGCACCTCGCGCTCGATCTGCTGCGGGTTGGTGCGCAGCTCGCGTGGGTAGCGCACGGTGACGCCGAATCGCTCCCGGCCTTCCACGGTGGTGGTCACCATCTCGCCGCCCAGGGCGGTGCCGATCACGTCGAGCAGCTCACCCACCGTCAGGCCGTAGCGGGCGAGCGCCACCCGGTCTGGCTCGATGTTGAGGTAGCTGCCGCCGGTCAGGCGCTCCGCGAAGGCGGAGGTCGTGCCCGGCACGGTCTTGACCACGGCCTCGATCTCCTTGGCGAGCTTCTCCATCTCGCCCAGGTCCTTGCCGAAGACCTTGATGCCGATCGGCGTGCGGATGCCGGTGGACAGCATGTCGATGCGCGCCTTGATCGGCAGGGTCCAGGCGTTGGACACGCCCGGGAACTGCAGCGCCTTGTCCATCTCGGCGATCAGCCTGTCGGTGGTCATGCCCGGGCGCCACTCTTCCTGGGGCTTCAGGTTGATGACCGT
>CALMIF010000433.1 GCA_937864045.1 uncultured Aquabacterium sp.
GCTGCACATCGTGATGAAGCTGACCCACTGCAACGGCCAGCCGGTGGCCAAGCTGTCGGACAGTCCCGGCAAGATCCTCTGCGACGACCAGACCTTCCTGGCCTACCTGCGCCAAGTGTTTCAGGTCCCCCCCCCGTAGCGCCTTCGGCGCCCCCCCAGGGGGCGCCGCCAGCAGCCCGGCAAAGCCGGTTCTGTGGCGACCGATGGATCGGGTCCCCCCAGCAGCGCTTTCGGACTCAGCGCGCGGCCGGTCCCAGCCCACCCCCGGCCACCCACTCGACCAGCGCGTCCAGTGCCGGCCGCGCCGCCACCGCGTCCGGGTGGTTGAGGAAGGCCGCCAGCACCCACGGCCGGCCCTGCGGGTCGCGCACCACGCCGGCCAGGCTGGCCACGTCGCGCAGCAGGCCGGTCTTCAGCCGCGCTTGGCCGCTGGCCGGGCCGCTGGTGAAGCGGTTGCGCAGCGTGCCGTCCACGCCGGCCAGCGGCAGGCTCATCAGCAGCTCGCTGGCCCAGGGGCCCTGGTGCGCCGCCTGCAGCACCTGGGCCAGCGTGCGCGGCGTGATGCGTTCGGCCCGCGACAGGCCCGAGCCGTTGTCCAGCACCAGACCGGGCGCGGCGATGCGCTGCGCCGCCAGCCATTGCCGCACCGCGCGGTCGGCCAGGGCCCGGGTGGTCTGCCCGGGGTTGTCGGCCATCGCCGGCACGCCCAGCTGCAGGTAGAGCAGGCGGCTGTCGACATTGCTCGACAGCTTGTTCAGCGTGCGCAGCACCTCGCCCCAGGGCCGCGCCTGGCGGCTGGCCAGCAGGCGCAGGCCGGCTGGCTGGCCGCCGCGCTGCACGCCGGGCAGCACCACGGCTGCGCCGGGGCGCTGCGGCGCTTGTTGCGCTGCACCCAGCAGCGGCACGGTGGGCGCCTCGGCCTCGCGCAGCGGGCCGGTCCATTCACCACCCAGGCTGGTCCACAGCCAGCGCAGCTGGCGCTCGGCCAGGGCCAGCGGGTCGAGCATGAACAGGCTGGGCCGCTGCACGCAGCCGCGCGGAAAGCCGCCCTGCAGGCGCAGCCGCAGCACCCCGGGCTCGCTGGTGTCCGCGGGCGGCGGGCTCTCCCAGTCCTTGGCCCACTCGGCGCACGGGCGGTCGGTCAGGCGCAGCGCGCCGGCATCGATCACCAGGCCGGGCAGCGGCGGCAGTGCACGGGCGCGGGGCGCACCGCCTTCACTGCTGATCTCGACCTGCAGCAGATGGCTGTTGAGCTGCAGCGCGTCGGGCACCAGGTTGTAGGCGAACTCGGGCTGCTCATCGAAGGGCTGCGCTTCGCGCTCGGGCGCCGACGGGCGGAACAGCGTGCGGTCGATGACGACGGCGCCGTCGATCACCCGGATGCCGTGCACCTGGCGCAGCTGCAGCAGCAGCGCCCACAGCTGGGCCAGGTCCAGCTCGGGGTCGGCGCCGCCGCGCAGCACCAGGTCGCCGGCCAGCACGTCGCCCTGCTGCGGCGCACGGGTCAGCAGCTCGGTGAAGCCGCGCAGGTTGGGCCCCAGCTGGTGCAGCGCCACCACGCTGGTCAGCAGCTTCAGGGTCGACGCGGGCTGCATCGGCCGGTCGGCCTGGTGCAGCAGTTGCGGCTGCAGGCGCGGGGCCAGCCGGCCCAGGGCGCCGGGCGTGGCCGGCAGCACCGCCACGCCCAGTGCTTCGGCCGGCACGCCGGCCTGCTGCAGCGCCTGCAGCACCGGCTCGGGCAGGGGCTGGGCCGTGGCCGCGCCTGCCAGCAGCGCCAGACAGCACAACGCCCGGCGCACCACCTGGGCGGTGGCGGGCCGGGCGTGGGTGGATCGGGACCGGGGGCGGCGCATCACGCGCCGCAGTATCCCCGCCCCGGCGCGGGCGTCAGCCCGGGCAGGCCGGCGTGCTGGCCAGGATCGCCGGGCGCAGCGCGCGGGTGGCGCCGCTCTCGTCGGGGCCCAGCGTGTTCTTGGTGTAGGTGCAGCCGTAGGTGGTGGCGGCCACGGTGGCGGCCGTGGTCACGTCGTCGCCGCTGGGCTTGATGCCGTCGCGCTCCCACTTGACCATGGCTTCGAAGGCGTCGACCTGCTCGGCGACGGTGAAGTCGCAGTGGCTGGCGCCGCGGATGGCCCGCTGCACCAGCCAGTTGCCGTTGCCCTTGGCGTTGACCCGCTGGCGGTAGGTCTGCTGCATGCTGAAGGGCACGAACAGGTCGCCCAGCGTGTGGATCGACACCACCGGGATGCTGATCTCGCCGTTGATCACCGGGATCCAGCGCAGGCCGTCGCGGCGCAGGCGGTTGGCGTCGGCCGCCGGGGTGATCTTCTGCACCGTGGCGTTCAGCGCGCTGCTGCCGGCCGTGTCGCCGTCGATGGTGTAGGTGTAGGCGCGGGTGTCGAGCACGTTGTCCAGCAGGATGCCGCTGATCGTGCCGTCGCCGCCCAGCGCGCCCCACAGCGACGGGAAGCTGCCGCCGAAGGCCAGGCCCTGGGCGAACAGCGGGCGCGGGCCGCCGGTGATGTTCTGCAGCACCGAGACGAACTTCTGCCCGGTGGCGGTCGGCACGCTGGGGAAGGTGGTGAACAGCGCGGCGGTGACGCCGGCGCTGATCGTCGACCACTGCGTCGTGGGCACGGTCGCCTGGCCCGCCAAGGCCTGGGCCGTCACCTGCACTGCGGTGAACTGATTGAACAGCTCGGTGTCGCCCATCACGCCGCACATCGGCACCGCGCCGTGGTAGCGAACCTTGTTGACCGCGGTGGCCGCGGCCTCGGCCTCGATCGCCGCGCCGGTGATGTGGCCGCCCATCGAGTGGCCGGTGATGTAGATGCGGCCGGGCGTGGCCAGGGTGCGGCCGGCGGCGGCGGTGATGGCGTTGAAGTTGTTCGCCAGCTTGTTGGTGTCCTCGACGCCGGCGCGCACGTCGTAGTAGTTCTTGCTGTAGCTCGACGCCGCCCAGGCATAGCCCTGCTGGATCAGATGGCGGCGGATGCTGGGATTGCTGACGCCCAGCGCCTCGCCGGTGCCGGCGTAGCCATGCGCGTACATCACCAGCTTGCCGTTCCAGTTGGCCGGCACCTCGATGCGGTACGCCGCACCGCCCAGCACGCCGGCTTAGCGGCTGGTGGTGCTCATGTCCACCGTGTCGCCGGCCTGGGCGGTCATCGCGGCGAAGGTGGTGGCGGTGGCGTCGGCGGTGAAGGTGCGGGCGTCCTGCGGGCGGGCGTCCTCGGGCTTGCCGGCGTCGTCGTCGTCGCCGCCGCCGCAGGCGCTCAGCAGCAGGGCCAGGGTGGCGATGGCGACCGGGCGCAGGGTGGATCGGTGTTGCATGTGTTGTCTCC
>CALMIF010000434.1 GCA_937864045.1 uncultured Aquabacterium sp.
GATCGAGCGCGCCGACAAGCCCGGCTACTGGCAGAGCGTGACCGGCAGCAAGGACCGGCTCGACGAGCCGCTGGTGGAGACCGCGGTCCGCGAAGTCGCCGAGGAGACCGGCATCGTCATCGGCAGCCCGCAGGTGCCGCTGTCGGCACTGCGCGACTGGGGCCTGCGCAACGTCTACGAGATCTACCCCGTCTGGCGCCACCGCTATGCGCCGGGCGTGACCCACAACACCGAGCATGTGTTCGGCCTGACCGTGCCCGCCGGCACGCCGGTGGTGCTGGCCCCGCGCGAGCACCTGCAGCTGGTGTGGCTGCCCTGGCGCGAGGCGGCCGACCGCTGCTTCTCGCCCAGCAATGCCGAGGCGGTGCTGCACCTGCCACAGCTCGGTGGCGGCGCCGCGGGCGCGGCATGATGCGGGCATGCGCGGCCCCCACTTCACCCCGTCCCGCCTGAGCGCCCAGGGCCTGTTCACCGCCGGCCCGGCCACCCAGCACACGTCCGACGTGCTGCGCGTGGCCACCTACAACATCCACAAGGGCGTGCGCGGCGTGGGCCCGCGCAAGCGGCTGGAGATCCACAACCTGGGCCTGGGCATCGAGGCGCTGGACGCCGACCTGGTCTGCCTGCAGGAAGTGCGACTGTTCGAGCGCCGCGAGGCCAACCGCTTCACCCGCACCGTGCTGGGCTGGCCCGAGGAAGGCCAGGCCGACTACCTGGCACCCGAGGGCTACGACGTGGCCTACCGCACGAATGCCGTCACCCGGCACGGCGAGCATGGCAATGCGCTGCTGTCGCGCTGGCCGATCGGCGACGCCGGCCACCACGACGTGAGCGACCACCGCTTCGAGCAGCGCGGCCTGCTGCATGTGCCGGTGTGGTGGCAGGGGGTCGAGGTGCATGCGGTGGTGGCCCACTTGGGGCTGATCCACGCCAGCCGGGTGCGCCAGGTCGAGCGGCTGGCGGCCTTCATCGCCGCCGAGGTGCCACCGGGCGTTCCGCTGCTGGTGGCCGGCGACTTCAACGACTGGGGCGAGAAGCTGGACGGCCCGATGCGCGGCATCGGCCTGCAGCGTGCCAGCGCCGGGCCTCAGCGGGCGCAGCGCACCTTTCCGTCGGCCGTGCCGCTGTTCGCGCTGGACCGCGTCTACACCCGCGGCCTGCACTGCCTGTCGGCCCATGTGCCGCGCAGCAGCGGCTGGGCCCGCATGTCCGACCACCTGCCGCTGCTGGTGGAACTGCGCCTGGACTGATGGCGGCGGCGGACCCGGCCCCCGACGGTTCCGGCGCGTTCGGCCGCCTGCGCCGCTGGCCTCCGGCCGGCAGCGCACCGGTGACCGGTGGCAACCGCGTGCAGCTGCTGTCGGGGGGGGACGCGCTCTTCCCCGCGATGTGCGCGGCCATCGACGCGGCGCGCCACCGCGTCTGGCTGGCCACCTACATCTTCCACGACGACCCCGCGGCTGAACGCGTGGCGCAATGCCTGGCCGCCGCCGCCCGCCGCGGCGTGCAGGTGGGCGTGGTGGTCGACGGCTTCGGCAGCAAGACCACGCTGCCGGTGCTGCGGCGCTGGCTGGACGTGCCCGGCGTCCAGCTGGTGGTGTTTCGCCCGCTGGACCGCTGGTGGCGGCTGCTGCACCCCGGCCAGCTGCGCCGGCTGCACCAGAAGCTGTGCGTCATCGACGACCACCGCGGCTTCGTCGGCGGCATCAACCTGATCGACGACCGCCACGACCTGCACCACGGCTGGACCGAGCGGGCACGGCTGGATTTCGCGGTCGAGGTGCAGGGCCCGGTGGTGGCGCAGATGGCGCAGACCGCACGCGCCATCCACACCCGTGCCCGGCTGGGCGCCGACTGGCGCGACGAGGCCCTGGCCTTGGCGCGCAGCGCCGAGCCGGTGGCGCGCATGCGCCGCATCCTGGCACGGCTGAAGGTGCGGGCGCCGGCCGCCGATGCCGGCATCGACACCCTGGCGCCGATGCGCGCGGCCTTCGTGGTGCGCGACAACCTGCGCCAGCGCCGCGCCATCGAGCAGGCCTACATCGAGGCCATCGGTCGCGCCCGGCAGCGTCTGGTCGTGGTGTGCCCGTATTTCTATCCCGGCCGGCTGTTCCGGCGTGCGCTGCGCGAGGCGGCGCGGCGCGGCGTGCAGGTGCGCCTGCTGCTGCAGGGCAAGGCCGACTACCGCTTCGCCGCGCTGGCTGCGCAGGTGCTGTACGACGAGATGCTGCGCAACGGCGTGCGCGTCTTCGAGTACATGCCCGCCTTCCTGCATGCCAAGGTGGCGCTGGTCGATGACGACTGGGCCACCGTGGGCTCCAGCAACATCGACCCGTTGTCGCTGCTGTTGAACCTGGAAGCCAACCTGATCGTGCGCGATGCCGCCTTCACGGCCCAGCTGGCGCAGCGGCTGGAGGCGGCGCTGGCCGAATCACGCGAAGTGCTGAGCCCGCCGGTGGCGGCGGGCTGGTGGTCGGTGCTGCGGCGCGGCTTCGTCGCCTGGGCGGCGCACTGGTTCCTGCGGCTGGCGGGTTTGAGCGGGCGCTACTGATGCCGCCGCTGCCGACCCGGCCTGGCGCAGGCCGGCGCGGGCTGTCGGGGAGGGCGCCGCGGTTTCGTGACCGATGTCTCGGTGCCGCGCACCAGCTTGGCACTTCTTAAACAATAAAAATGACATCAACAGTAACAGAAATGACGTCGTCATCCCGCAGATGAGGGGTGGCGGCACGCCAGGCAGCGTTGCCTGCAGCCGTCCCCACCACCGAGGAGATCCCATGCGAACGACCGTCCCGACCGTTTCCTTCCTGCTGTCTGCCGCCGCGCTGGCGCTGGCGCCGCTGGCCGCGCAGGCCGCGATGTACCAGGCCACCTGCCAGGGCCAGACCGTCTCGGCCAGTTCCACCGCCGCCTTCGGCCCGAAGTGCACCAATGTGCGCCTGATCGGCAGCACGCCCACGCCGGCTCCGGTCGTCACGCCCACCAAGCCCGCGCCGGCGCCGGTCGACCCCTACCGCAACCTGTACACGGTGCAGGGCTGGGCCAATGCCTACAAGACCAACGGCCTGGGCACGGCCGGCAATTCGCCGTACGACGCTGCGGCGGTCAACAAGCAGGTGGTGTACGACGCCAACGGCAACTTCCTGCAGGCGCGCAACCTGGGCACCACCACCCGCATCGGCCAGACCACCTACGTGCAGCAGGGCAGCACCACGGTCAACGGCGTCACCGTCTACACCTACGTCAAGAAATGAGCCCGGCCTGCCGTCACGCCGCACTGGCCGGGCTGGTGCTGGTGCTGGTGTTGGTGGCGGCCCTGCTGGGCGGCTGCGGCACCGTGACCGCGCTGCCGGGGCGCGGCGGCGGCAAGCGCTTTGCCATCGAGCAGGCCCTGGTGTCGGCGGCGGCCAAGAAGGTCATCGGCGACCTGCCGCTGGAGCGCCTGCGCGACCGCCGCGTGCTGCTGGAGACCCCCGTCATCAACGACGAGGGTGGCGGCGCGGTCAACGGTGGGCGGTCCAGCATGGGTGAGCTGCTGAGCCACACCGTGCCGGGCGTGCGTGCCGTCGCCGGCCTCCAGGTGCTGCGCGCCGACAACGTCTACCTGAAGGACCCGTCGTTCAACAACACCGACGGCCGCCAGTTCAGCAACCCCGCTGGCATCGGCCCTGGTGCGGCAGAACGTGATGCTCAACCCCAACCCGGACACCGAGGGCGAGCCCGAGTTCTTCGTCGAGGTGATCGTCGACGTGCTGGGCACCTGGCGCAGCCGCACCGACTGGGGCCTGCGCAACACCGAGCGGCTGCAGGCCATCGTGTCGGTCGAGTACGCCATCACGTCGATGAAGGCCGGCGGCCCGCCGCGCCTGGTGGGCCAGGTGGGCTGGGAAGCCGATTACAGCGAGCAGTACGTCGGCTGGATGGGCCCCACCGACAGCGGCATCGTGCTGCGGCCCGCGGCGCTGACGGCGCTGCTGCCCACGCTGGCCGAGGGCAGCGCCTCGGTCAGCCACCTGCAGCGCCAGCGGCCGGTGGCGTTCGCCCAGCTGCAGGCGCCGCAGCCGATCGAGGTCAACCCGCGGGCCCGCTGACCGGGCGCGGCCGTCCCCCGGCTAGCATGGCCGGGCTGTGGACGACCTGATCGTGCTGCGCCCGGCCGGCCTGTACTGCCCGCCCGGCGACTTCTTCATCGACCCCTGGCGCCCGGTGGACCGGGCGGTGATCACCCACGCCCATGCCGACCATGCCCGCGCCGGCCACGGCCAGGTGCTGGCCACCGCCATCAGCGGCGGCGTGCTGCGCAGCCGCCTGGGCCAGGGCCTGAACCTGCAGGGCCTGGCCTACGGCGAGGTGGTGGTGCACAACGGCGTGCGCATCAGCCTGCACCCGGCCGGCCATGTGCTGGGGTCGGCCCAGGTGCGGCTGGAACATGGCGGGCAGGTCTGGGTGGCCTCGGGCGACTACTTCTGCAGCGCCCACGACGAGCGCAACCCGACCTGCCCGCCGTTCGAGCCGGTGCGCTGCGACGTCTTCATCACCGAGTCGACCTTCGGCCTGCCGATCTACCGCTGGCGCCCGCAAGCCGAGGTGCTGGCCGAGGTGGACGCCTGGTGGCGTGGCAATGCGGCTGCCGGCCGGCCCAGCCTGCTGATGGCCTACAGCTTCGGCAAGGCGCAGCGGCTGCTGGCGGGCGTGGACGCGTCGATCGGGCCCATCCACGTGCACGGCGCCGTGCTGCCGATCAACGACGCCTACCGCGCCGCCGGCGTGCCGCTGCCCGATGCCCTGCCGCTGCCCGAGGCCCGGGGCGCGGCCCGCGCGGCGGCGCTGCGCGGCGCGCTGGTGGTGGCGCCGCCGTCGGTGCACGCCAGTGCCTGGGCGCGCGGCCTGGGCGACTTTGGCGACGCCTTCGCCAGCGGCTGGATGCAGCTGCGCGGCGCCCGCCGGCGCCAGGGTGTGGACCGCGGCTTCGTGCTCAGCGACCACGCCGACTGGCCCGGCCTGCAGCGCGCCATCGCCGCCACCGGTGCC
>CALMIF010000435.1 GCA_937864045.1 uncultured Aquabacterium sp.
TGCCACCGGCGGAGTCACCCTCGACGATGTAGATCTCGCACAGCGCCGGGTCCTTCTCCTGGCAGTCGGCCAGCTTGCCGGGCAGGCCCATGCCGTCGAGCACGCCCTTGCGGCGTGTCATCTCGCGGGCCTTGCGCGCGGCCTCGCGGGCGCGGGCGGCCTCGACGATCTTGCCGCAGATGATCTTGGCGTCGATCGGGTTCTCCAGCAGCCAGTCGGTCAGCAGCTTGCTGACGATCTCTTCGACCGGGCCGCGCACTTCCGACGAAACGAGCTTGTCCTTGGTCTGGCTGCTGAACTTGGGCTCGGGCACCTTGACGCTCACGATGCAGGCCAGGCCCTCGCGCATGTCGTCGCCCGCGATCTCGACCTTGGCCTTCTTGGCCAGCTCGTTGTCGTCGATGTACTTGTTGATCACCCGCGTCATCGCCGCGCGCAGGCCGGTCAGGTGGGTGCCGCCGTCACGCTGCGGGATGTTGTTGGTGAAGCAGAGCACGTTCTCGTTGTAGCTCTCGTTCCACTGCATCGCCACCTCGACACCGACGTTGGTGCCGTTGTCGCTGAGCTTGTCGCCCGCGGCATGGAAGACGTTGGGGTGCAGCACCTTCTTGCCGGTGTTGATGAACTGCACGAAGCCCTTGACGCCGCCGGCGAAGGCGAAGTTGTCCTCCTTCGCATTGCGCTCGTCGACCAGGCGGATCTTCACGCCGTTGTTCAGGAAGCTCAGCTCGCGCAGGCGCTTGGCCAGCACGTCGTAGTGGAAGTCGATGTGGCTGAAGATCGTGTCGTCGGGCAGGAAGTGCACCTCGGTGCCGCGTGCCTCGGTGTCGCCGATGATCTTCAACGGCCGCACGTCCACGCCGTCGCGCTGCTCGATCAGCCCGTCCTGCGGCACGCCCATGGCGAATTCCATGAAGTGCGCCTTGCCATCGCGGCGGATGGTCAGGCGCAGCCACTTGCTCAGGCCGTTCACGCAGCTCACGCCCACGCCGTGCAGACCGCCCGAGACCTTGTAGCTGTTCTGGTTGAACTTGCCGCCGGCATGCAGCTCGGTCAGCGCGATCTCGGCCGCACTGCGCTTGGGCTCGTGCTTGTCGTCCATCTTCACGCCGGTGGGGATGCCGCGGCCGTTGTCGATGACGCTGATGCTGTTGTCGGTGTGGATGGTGACGATGATGTCGTCGCAGTGGCCGGCCAGGGCCTCGTCGATGGAGTTGTCCACCACCTCGAACACCAGGTGGTGCAGGCCGGTGCCGTCGGACGTGTCGCCGATGTACATGCCCGGGCGCTTGCGCACCGCCTCCAGGCCTTCCAGGATCTGGATGCTGCCTTCGCCGTAGGCGGCCGAGGCTTCGTTGCCGGTGGACGCCGCCGCACCCTCGGCCGTGGGCACGTCGCGTTGCGTCACGCCTGCGCTGGTGGTCTTCGTCGGGTCCTGGGGCTGGGTGGCGTCGGTCATCACAAGCTCTCTTCCTGGGTCGGGCCGGCGCAAATCACCGGCCCTTCAAAACACTGAAGCGGGCTCGCGGCCCGCTGTGCTGTGGTGCTGCTGTTCCGGGCAGCTCGCGCGCGTCAGA
Source organism: uncultured Aquabacterium sp. (assembly GCA_937864045.1). Lineage (GTDB taxonomy): Bacteria > Pseudomonadota > Gammaproteobacteria > Burkholderiales > Burkholderiaceae_C > Pseudaquabacterium. The sequence continues at coordinate 1,578 of CALMIF010000435.1, forward strand.
TCCTCATCGGCATCACGACGTACTTGAAGCCGCTTTGCTCGGGCACGGTGATCAGCGCGCTGGCGTTGCCGTCCTGCAGCTCGATCTTCACCATGTCGTGGCTGATGTTCCCCAGCGCGTCCATCAGGTAGGTCACGTTGAAGCCGACCTCGATGGTGTCGCCACCGTAGTCGATCTCGATCTCTTCCTTGGCCTCTTCCTGCTCGGCGTTGCTGCTGGCGATGCGCAGCAGGCCGGGCTCGATGTTGACCCGCACGCCCTTGAACTTGTCACTGGTCAGGATGGCGGCGCGCTGCAGGCTGGCCAGCAGGGGTGCGCGGCCCAGCACCACGCTGTTCTTGTGGTTCTTGGGGATCACGCGGTTGTAGTCGGGGAACTTGCCCTCGACCAGCTTGGTGACGAACTCCATGCCGCCAAACGTGAACTTCGCCTGGTTGTTGGCGAACTGCATCTCGATGTGCGGCTGGTTCTCGCCACCCGCGTCACTCAGCAGGCGCTGCAGCTCGATCACGGTCTTGCGCGGCAGGATGACTTCCTGCTTGGGCACTTCGACGTCGAGGGTGGCGCTGGCGAAGGCCAGGCGGTGGCCGTCGGTGGCTACCAGGCTGAGCTGCTTGCCCTCGGCCACGAACAGGATGCCGTTGAGGTAGTAGCGGATGTCGTGCACCGCCATCGCGAAGTGCACCTGGTTGATCAGCGCCTTCAGCGTCTTCTGCGGCACGCTGAAGGCGGGGCCGAAGTCCACCGCCTCGTTGACCAGCGGGAAGTCCTCGGCCGGCAGCGTCTGCAGCGTGAAGCGGCTCTTGCCGCCGGCCAGCGTCAGCTTGTTCTGCGCCGCGGTCAGCGTCACCAGCTGGTCGCCGGGCAGGCTGCGCAGGATGTCGATGAGCTTGCGCGCGCCCACGGTGGTGGACAGGTTGCCCGGATCGCCGCCCAGCGTGGCCTGGGTGCGCACCTGGATCTCCAGGTCGCTGGTGGTGAACTCGATGTCCTCGCCGGTCTTGCGCAGCAGCACGTTGGCCAGGATCGGCAGCGTGTGGCGCCTCTCGACGATGCCGGCCACGTTTTGCAGGGCCTCCAGCAGCTTTTGTTGCGGCGCTTTCAGAACAATCATGTCTTCCTCTTTGAACTTGGTAGTTCTTAGTAGAGAGCGGGCGAATCTGTGAACAAGCCGATTTTCACCTGTCTTCTCAAGGCTTTAGCGGCGGCACAAGCCTGTGCGCGGAGGGCCTGGAAGATGACGGGTTGATGACAACAACTTCGCCGCGCGTCGCGGGCCTGTGGACAGCTGGGTGCTTGTTCAAGACTTGTCCACAGTGCTGTGCCTTGACAGCGCCTGCGCAGCGGCCATCGGGTTCAGCCTTTCAAGGTTTGCTCCAGCACGTGCAGCTGCTGGTTCAGTTCGCTGTCCTTGGTGCGGTCGCCACCGATCTTGCGCACCGCATGCAGCACCGTGGTGTGGTCGCGCCCGCCGAACAGCTCGCCGATCTCGGGCAGGCTCTTCTGCG
>CALMIF010000436.1 GCA_937864045.1 uncultured Aquabacterium sp.
GCGGCCGGCCGATCGCCGGGGCCCGCAGCGCCGACGGGCGGTTGCACGGCAGCGTGGCGCGCGCGCTGGCGGGCGAGCCGCCGCTGTCGATCCTGTCGGGCACGCAGACCACCATCGGCGTCATCGCCACCGACGCACCGCTGACCAAGGCCCAGTGCCAGCGCCTGGCCGGTGCCGGCCACGACGGACTGGCGCGCGCCATCCGCCCGGTGCACACCATGAGCGACGGCGACACGCTGTTCGCGCTGGCCACCGGGCAGACGCGGGCGCTGGACTTCAACCTGCTGTGCGCCATGGCGGGCGAGGCGGTGGCGCGCGCCTGCGTCAACGCCGTGCGGGCCGCGCGCGGGTTGACGACAGGCGGCGCGCACCTGCCGTCTGCTATGGATATGGAAGCTGCTGACGAGCGTCCAGAAAGCGCTGGCGGCACTTTTCAATCATGATTCACCCCTTGCGCCGCACCCTGGTGCTGTGGCTGCTGTCGCTGCGCGACCTGCTGGCGTCGGCCGGGCCGGTGGCGTTGCTGGCGGTTGGCGTGCTGGTGGCGGCCTACTGGTGGCTCGATCCGCAGCCGCCGCGCCGCGTCACCCTGGCCACCGGGCCGGCGGGCAGCGCCTATGCCGAGTTCGGCACGCGCTACGCCCAGGCGCTGGCGCGCCAGGGCATCGCCGTGCGCCTGCTGACCACCGAGGGCTCGCAGGCCAACCTGCAGGCGCTGCGCGAGGGCAGCGCCGACGTCGCCTTCGTGCGCGGCGGCAGCGCCGACCCGACGGCCGATGGCGAGGCCGGCATCGGCTCGCTGGGCGCGCTGTTCTATGAACCTGTCTGGGTGTTCTATCGGCCTGAGGCGCTTGCCAGATCAGCGCCGGCAGCTCCTGGTTCCAGAGCATCCAACGCTCCGCCGGCCACCCTGCTGCGGCAGCTGCGGGGCCTGCGCATCAACCTCGACCAACCCGGCAGCGGCGTGCCCGACCTGCTGCAACGCCTGCTGGCGGCCAACGACATGGGCAGCAACGACATCGTGCCCAGCCAGCTGGCGCCCGAGGCCGCCGCCGAGGCGCTGCTGGGCGGCTACCTGGACGCGTTGGTGCTGGTCACCGCGCCCGAATCGCCGGTGGTCGGCCGCCTGCTGCGGGCACCCGGCATCGCGCTGATGGAGCCGGCGCAAGCCGACGCCTACGCGCGCCGCTTCGCCTTCCTGCAGCCGGTCACGCTGCCGCGCGGCGTGGCCGACCTGGCGGCCGACGTGCCGCCGCACGACATCGGCCTGCTGGCCACCACCACCTCGCTGCTGACGCGCGAGCAGACCCATCCGGCGCTGCGCCAGCTGTTCGCACAGGCGGCGCAGCGGCTGCACGGCGATGCCGGCTGGTTCAACCGGGCGCGCGACTTTCCCAACACGCGCACCAGCGAGCTGCCGGTCAGCGCCGAGGGCGACCGCGCCATCAACGGCACGCCGCCGTTCTGGCAGCGCTACCTGCCGTTCTGGGCCAGCAACCTGCTGGAGCGCATGTGGCTGGTGATCGGCGGCCTGATCGTGCTGCTGCTGCCGCTGTCGCGCATCGTGCCGCCGCTGTACACCTACCGCGTGCGCCAGCGCGTGTTCCGCTGGTATGCGCGGCTGCGCCGCATCGAGGCGCGGCTGGACGAAGACCCGGGCGAGCGCGACACCCTGCTGAACGAGCTGGACGAGCTCGACCGGCTGGCCAACCAGACCACCGTGCCGCTGGCCCACGCCGACGAGCTGTATGCGCTGCGCGGTCACATCGCCGCAGTGCGTCGGCGCGCGCTGGCGCAAGCCCGGCATCAGGCATGAAACAGGCCGACAGCGCCCACCTGGCGCGCGCCAGCAGCTATGTATTCAATAGCTGTTGAAAAGCTGCTGAATGGCCTGCGCGTCCTGCGTGCGCGTCAGCGCCAGCGCGGCCAGCAAGCGGGCGCGCGGCGGGTTCTGGTCGTCGGTGACGACCCAGCCGTGGGCGTCATCGTCGGCATTGGCATTGCGCACCAGCGCGCCAGCGCCAGTGCGCGAGGCGCGCACCAGCAGCACACCGCGCGCGCGCAGCGCGGCCAGCGGCGCCTTCAGGTAGTCCGGCACGGTGCCGCCGCCAAAGCCCGCGTGTACGATGGCGCGCGCGCCCTGGGCCACCCAGGCGTCGTGAATCTCGGCGCGCATGTTGCCGTGGCTGGTGACCACGCCGACCAGCGGCAGCGCGTCGAGCGCGGCGATGTCGAAGTCGCTGGCCGTGGTGTGCGGGCGCGTCAGCGCGCGGTACCAGCGTGGCGCACCTTCGGCCACCAGGCCCAGCGGGCCGTGCGGCGAGGCAAAGGCGTCCAGCCGCGCCGCGTGCACCTTGGCGACGTCGCGCGCGCTGTGGATTTCCTCGTTCATCACCACCAGCACGCCGCGCCCGGCGGAGGACGGATGCGCCGCCACGGCCACCGCGTGCAGCAGGTTGGCCGGGCCGTCGGCGGCCAGCGCCGTGGCCGGGCGCATGGCGCCGGTCAGCACGATGGGCTTGGAGCTGCGGACCGTGAGGTGCAGGAAGTAGGCCGACTCCTCCATGGTGTCGGTGCCGTGGGTGATGACCACGCCATCGACGTCGTCGCGCGCGCACAGCTCGGCCACGCGGCGGGCCAGGCGCAGCAGCAGCGCGTCGGTGAAGTCCGCCGAATCGATTTGCAGCAACTGCTCGGCGCGCAGCTCGGCCAGCCGCGCCAGTGCCGGCACGCCGGCCACCAGCGCGTCGGCGCCGACCACGGCCGACTGGTAGGCCGCCGACATGCCGCCTTCGGGCGCCGTGCCGGCACCGGCAATGGTGCCGCCGGTGCCCACCAGGGCAAGGCGCGGGCGCCGGGGCCTGTTCATGCCGTCAACGAGCGCAGCCGATGCGACCACTGCCCGGTCGCTCAGCGGCCGTAGCCGCCGCGGTTGCGCGGCTTGTTGCGACCGCCACCACCACCGCCACCGCCCTTGCCGCGACCCATCATGTCGATGCTGGTGCGCATGGGGTCGGGCTGGCCGACGGCGCCGTGGCTGGGTCCGCGCGGCGCGTTGCGGCGGCCGTGCAGGTTGGTCTGCAGCGGGTCGATGTGGCGCGGCAGGTGATCCAGGTCGCGGTCGTCCTCGTCGTCGAAGCCGAACTCGCGCGTGGCCCTGGGCTGCGGCGCGCGCGACGGCTGGCCGGCGTGATTGCCGCCCGTGCGCGGGCCCTGCTGCGGCGCCCCGCTGGCGCCACTGCCGCCCCGGCCACGGCGTCGACGACCGCGGCTGCTGCGCTCGCCCTGCGGACCGGCGCCTTCGCGCGGCAGCCGATCGGCGCTGTCGGTGGCCATGGCGCCCGCCGGCAGCGGCTGGCCGTCGGCGCCGGCACGCGGAGCGGCCGCACGCGCGGGCGCCGCGCCGCGCCCGCGCTGGCCCTGCGTGGACTTGTTGTCGCGGATGCGCTGCATCATTTCCTGGCGGGCGGCCCGCGCGGCGGCCTGCATCACCTCGCGGCTGGGCGGCTTGCCCAGGCCGCCCCACAGCGTCTGGCGGCCCATGGCAATGGGCTCGGCGCGCTCGCCCTCCTCGGGGCCGAAGCCGTCGAGCACGCGCACCGGGATCTGCTGGCGCGTGAAGCGCTCGATCTCGTGCATGAAGCCTTCCTCGTCCATGCACACCAGGCTGACGGCTTCGCCGCTGGCGCCAGCGCGGCCCGTCCGACCGATGCGGTGCACGTAGTCCTCGGGCACGTTGGGGATGTCGTAGTTCACCACGTGCGGCAGCTCGTCGATGTCGATGCCGCGCGCCGCGATGTCGGTGGCCACCAGGGCACGCAGCTCGCCGCTCTTGAAGTCGGCCAGCGCCTGGGTGCGCGCGCTCTGGCTCTTGTTGCCGTGCAGCGCCATGGCCTTGATGCCCTGGTCGTTCAGGTAGTCGGCCACCTTGTTGGCGCCGAACTTGGTGCGCGTGAACACCAGCACCTGGCT
>CALMIF010000437.1 GCA_937864045.1 uncultured Aquabacterium sp.
TTCTTCGCCAGCGACCCGAACCTGGGACGCATCCTGGCGGCCGTGGGCTATGCCGGCATCGACGACCTCGACCAGTCGCTGATCGACCTGTACCTCGACGACGTGCATGTCGCCACGCAGGGTGGCCGCCATGCCGCCTATGCGGAGGCCGACGGCCAGCGCGTGATGAAGCAGAGCGAGATCACGGTGCGCGTCCTGCTGCACCGCGGGGCGGCGCGCACCACCGTGTGGACCTGCGACCTGTCGCACGACTACGTCAGCATCAACGCCGATTACCGCAGCTGACCCGCCGGCCGGTCGCTGCCACCGGCCCAACGGGCGGGATGAGCGGCGACAATGGCCGCCAGAAGAACGGCGCCATCAGGACGCCGAGGCGGGCAGGGGGCGAGATTGGCGAGCAACACACCGGGCCGAAGCATGCCGGCCGCACGGCCATGGGGCCTGGCCCCGGACGATCTGCTGCGCGATGCGGTCTACCGGCGGCTGTGGATCTCGGTGCTGTGCAGTTCGGTCGGCGCGCAGGTCACCATCCTGGCGCTGCCGCTGACGGCCGCCCTGCTGCTGCAGGCCACGCCCACCCAGATGGGGCTGCTGACGGCGGCCGAATTGCTGCCCTTCGCCCTGGTCTCGCTGCCGGCCGGTGTCTGGCTGGACCGTGTGCGCAAGCTGCCGGTCTACCTGGCCGGTGAACTGGCCATTGCCCTGGCCGTGGTGCTGGTGCCGCTGTGCTGGTGGATGGATGCCCTGGCCATGCCGCTGCTCTACGGGGTGGGCTTCGTGATCGGCCTGGTGAACGTGGCGGCCGGCAGTGCCGCGCAGATCGTGCTGACGCAGGTGGTCCCGCGTGAGCGGCTGGTCGAGGCGCATGCGCGCAACGCCCTGGCCAGTTCCGGCGCCGAGGTGGCCGGGCCTGGCCTGGCCGGCGCGTTGGTGAAGGCCCTGGGTGCACCGCTGGCGCTGCTGTTCGATGCGCTGCTGCTGCTGGTGTCGGCCGTGCTGCTGCGCGGCCTGCGGGTCACCGAGCAGCCGCCGGCCGTCGGCACCGGCTTTTCCGCCGACCTGCGTGCCGGCCTGGACTTCGTGCGCCGGCAGCGCCTGCTGGTGGCCCTGGCCTGGGCCGTGGGCGGCTGGCAGCTGTGCCACAACGGCGCCCTGGTGGTGCAGATCCTGCACGCCAGCCGTGGCTTGGGGCTGTCCGAGCAGGTGATCGGCCTGTGCTACGCCGCGCTGGGCGCCGGCACCATCTCCGCCAGTCTCTACGGCAGCCGGCTCAGCCGTCGCGTCGGGCCCGGGCCGTCGATGGTGGTGGGCTTCGTGTTGTGCGGCTTGGGCTGGCTGCTGCCCTGGCTGCTGCCGGCAGGCCGTGCGGGGGTGGCGGCGTTCGTCGCGATGCTGCTGCTCGCCGGCACCGGCGGCGTGCTGGTGTTCATCAACTTCCTGGCGATGCGCCAGGCCGTCACGCCCGCGCCGCTGCTGGGCCGCATGACGGCGACGATGCGCTGGCTGATCCTGCTGCCGGCGGTGCCGGGCGCATTGCTGGGCGGCTGGGTGGGCGAGCGCTTCGGCCTGACGGTGACGTTGGGTGCCGCCGGCTTGCTGGCCCTGCTGCTGGCGGCGCTGGCCTGGCGCAGCGACCAGATCCGCGACCTGCGCAGGCTGCCCTCCGCCACGCCGGTGCTAGCCGATGCGGCGGCCGAGCCGACCCGCGCCGCCTAGCCCAGGGCCGGCGCGAAGCGGTCGACCGCGTCGGTGATGAGGCCGTCGATGCCCAGGTCCAGCAAGCGCCGGGCGTCGTCCGCCTCGTTGACGGTGTAGACCATCGCCAGCCAGCCGGCGTCGCGGGCGCGCTGGCGCAGGTCGGCGTCCATCAGCGTGTGGTTGGTGACGATGGCGCTGCAGCCGATCTCGGCGGCCACATCGAAGCAGCCGGGCCACAGGCTGTCCAGCAACAGGGCGCGGGGCAAGTGCGGTGCGGCTTCCCTGGCTGCCAGCAGCGATTCGGGGCGGAACGAACTGAGCAGCGGCGGCACGGCCTGGCCCTGCCACAGCGTCGCAGCCTGGGCGGCGACCACCCGGCCGGTCTCGGCTTCCTGGCCCGGCGTCGGCTTGATCTCGATGTTCAGCCGGTGGCCATTGGTGAGGATGAAGCGCGCCAACCCGGCCAGCGTGGCCAGGGGCTCACCGGCATGGCCGCGGCTGTGCCAGCCGCCGGCGTCCAGCTGCGACAGCGCAGACCACGGCAGATCGCCCGCCGTGCCCTGGCCGCTGGTGGTGCGCTCCAGCGTCGCATCGTGCAGCAGGAAGGGCACGCCGTCGGCCGACAGCTTCACGTCGCACTCGAAAGCGCGGTAGCCGTGGGCCGCGCCCAGGCGGAAGGCCGCCAGCGTGTTCTCGGGCGCCAGCTTGCCGGCGCCGCGGTGGGCGATCCAGCGTGGGCAGGGCCAGGGCGTGATCGTGGGCATCGCGTCAGTCCCCGACGCGCAGACCGCTCTCGGCATCGAACCAGTGCAGGCGGCCAGGCGTGGCACTCAGGCGCACGGTGTCACCCACCAGCGGCGGCGCCAGGGTGGCGTCGATGCGCACGGTGAAGGCGCCATCGCCCAGCCGCCCGTGCACCAGGCGCTCGGCGCCCAGCATTTCCACCGTCTCCACCTGCAGCGGCCAGGCGCCCTGCGGGTCGAGCAGCGTGTGCTCCGGGCGCAGGCCCAGCACCAGGGCACCGTCGCGCGGGGCCGGCGCGGGCAGGGCCAGCGCCTCGGTGGCGTTGCCGACGCGGAATCGCCCGCCCTCGGCCCTGCCCGGCAGCAGGTTCATCGGCGGCGAGCCGATGAAGCTGGCGACGAAGCTGCTGGCCGGCTTGCCGTAGACCTGCTCGGGCGTGCCCACCTGCTCCATGCGGCCGGCGTTCATCACGATCATGCGCTGAGCCAGGGTCATCGCCTCCACCTGGTCGTGGGTGACGAAGAGGCTGGTGACACCGAGTTCGCGGTGCAGCTTCTGGATCTCCAGCCGGGTCTGTGCCCGCAGCTTGGCGTCCAGGTTGGACAGCGGTTCGTCGAACAGGAACGCCTGCGGCTGGCGCACGATGGCGCGGCCCATCGCCACCCGCTGGCGCTGGCCGCCGGAGAGCTGCCGCGGCGTGCGCTGAAGGAAGGGCCCGATCTCCAGGATCTTGGCCGCCTTCTGCACCCGGGCCTCGATCTCGGCCTTGGGAACCTTGGCGATCTTCAGGCCGTAGGCCATGTTGTCGTACACGCTCATGTGCGGATAGAGCGCGTAGTTCTGGAACACCATCGCGATGTCGCGGTCGGCCGGCTCGACGTCATTGACGACCCGCCCGCCGATGGCGATCTCGCCCTCGCTGATCTCTTCCAGCCCGGCCACCATGCGCAGCAGCGTGCTCTTGCCGCAGCCGCTGGGGCCGACGATGACGATGAACTCGCCGTCGGTGATGTCCACCGACACGCCGTGGATCACCTGGTTGGCCTTGGGGCCCTTGCCGTAGCGCTTGACGACGTTGTGGATGCGGATGGCGCCCATGGGGTCCTTGTTGTTCTCTCGACTACTTTTCTGAATCCACCAGGCCCTTGACGAACCACTTCTGCATGCGGATGACGACCAGCGCCGGCGGCAGCATGGCCAGCAGGGCGGTGGCCATCACCAGATTCCATTCGTTGGCTGCGTCGCCGCCGGAGATCATGCGCTGGATGCCCAGCACGATCGGGTACATCTTCTCCTCGGTGGTCACCAGCAGCGGCCACAGGTACTGGTTCCAGCCGTAGATGAACTGGATG
>CALMIF010000438.1 GCA_937864045.1 uncultured Aquabacterium sp.
GACCGCATCCCCGGCGTGCGCTGCGTGCTGGGGCTGTTCGAGGGCGTGGTCACCGGCGCGGCCGATGGCTACTACCGCATGGCCGGCACGCCGGCGGCCACGCTGCTGCACCTGGGCCCCGGACTGGGCAACGGCATCGCCAACCTGCACAACGCCCGCAAGGCGCGGTCGGGCATCGTCAACATCGTCGGCGACCATGCCACCGACCATGTGCGGCATGAATCGCCGCTGAAGAGCGAGGCCGAAGCCATCGCCCGCAGCGTGTCGCACTGGGTGCGCAGCAGTGCCAGCGCGGCCGACGTGGGCGCCGACGGCGCAGCGGCGGTGGTGGCATCGCGTGACGGCGCTGAAGGCCGCATCGCCACGCTGCTGCTGCCGGCCGACACCGCGTGGACGGCCGGTGGCCGCGCCGCCGTCGCCCGCCAACCCGAGGCGCCCGCCGTGGTGCTGGGCGCCGTGCCCGCCGCGGCCCGCATGCTGAAGGCGCTCGGCCCCAAGGCCGTTCTGCTGCTCGGCACCGGCGGCAGCCGCAGCGCAGCGGCGCAGCAGCATGCAGCGGCCATCGCCGCGGCCACCGGCTGCCAGCTGATCGCCGAGTTCTACAACGCCCGCATGCCCGGTGGCCGCGGCACGCACGGCATCCAGCGCCTGCCCTACGCGGTGGACGCCACCGTGGCGCGGCTGTCGGGTGCCGAGGCCATCGTGCTGGCCGGCAGCACCGAGCCGATCGGCTTCTTCGGCTACCCCGGCAAGCCGTCGCAGCTGAAGCCCGCCGGCTGCGCGCTGCTGGAACTGGCCGCGCCGCCCCACGACGTGCCGGCGGCGCTGGCCGCACTCGCCGCCGAACTGGGCGCCAAGCCGGTGCCCGCGACCGAGCGCGCCAAGGCCAGCGCCTGGCCCAGCGGCCCGCTGAATGCCGAGAGCGTGGCCGCCGTCGTGGCCGCTGTGCTGCCCGAGAACGCGGTGGTGGTCGACGAAGCGGTCAGCACCGGGCGCGGCTTCGGCAGCGCGATGGTCGACGCCGCGCCGCACGACTGGCTGCAGACCATGGGCGGCGCGATCGGCTTCGGCCTGCCGGGTGGCGTGGGCGCCGCGCTGGGCGCGCCGGGCCGGCCGGTGCTGGTGCTCGAAGGCGACGGCAGTGCGATGTACACCGTGCAGGCGCTGTGGACCATGGCGCGTGAAGCGCTGCCGGTGGTGGTGGTCATCTTCGCCAACCGTGCTTACCGCATCCTGCAGGGCGAACTGCAGTGCGTGGGCGCGTCCATCAGCGGGCCCAAGGCCGAGACCATGCTGTCGCTGGACAGGCCGGCGCTGGACTGGGTGGCGATGGCCCGCGCTCACGGCGTGCCGGGTGTGCAGGTGGCCGACACCGACGCCCTGGCCCAAGCCCTGCGCAACGGCTTTGCCAGCCGCGCGCCGATGGTGATCGAGGCGCTGCTGTAGCCGCACCGGGCGCGACGGCTCGGGGTTGATCCCAGGGCGGAAAGGGCGTGGCCGGATGGCATGGATCTGGCTACCGCGGTGACAATCCCCTGACCAAACGGTCAGGTTTTGACCGTGTCCTGTCGCCCGACGCCCCGCTTTCGCCCATGCCTGCACCTGAACGGACCACCGCCGCGACCCAGTCTCAGCCCGCGGTAGCCGTCCGGCGCGCCAGCGTGGTCTATCCGTCGCCCGATGCGCCGGTGCATGCGCTGTCCGACATCGACCTGACCATCGGCCAGGGCGAATTCGTCTCGCTGATCGGCCCTTCGGGCTGCGGCAAGACCACGCTGCTGCGGGTCATCGCCGACCTGGAGCCCATCACCAGCGGCACCGTGCTGGTCAACGGCCTGACGCCGCACGATGCGCGGCTGGCCCGCGCCTACGGCTACGTGTTCCAGGCGCCGGCGCTGTTCCCGTGGCGCACGGTGCTGGCCAACGTGATGCTGCCGCTGCAGATCCAGGGCCGTGACAAGGCCGCGGCCGAGGCCATCGCACGGGAGCAGCTGGGCCGCGTGGGCCTGGCCGGCTTCGAGACCAAATATCCCTGGCAGCTGTCGGGCGGCATGCAGCAGCGGGTGTCCATCGCCCGGGCGCTGGGCTTCGAGCCCAAGATCCTGATGATGGACGAGCCCTTCGGTGCGCTCGACGAGATCACCCGCGACGGCCTGAACGACCAGCTGCAGCAGCTGTGGCAGCGCGAGCGGCGCACGGTGGTCTTCGTCACCCACTCGATCGCGGAAGCCGTGTACCTGAGCACCCGCATCGTGGTGATGAGCCCGCGGCCGGGGCGGATTCTCAAGATCATCGACAGCACCTTGCCCGATGCCCGCACGCTGGACCTGCGCGACACGCCGGAGTTCATGGCGCTGGCGCACGAGGTGCGCGAAGGCCTGGCGGATGGCCACGGTGGGCACTGAGCGATGACGACATCGCCCAGCCTCGCCCAACGCTGGCTGCCGGTGGCGACCGTGCTGCTGGCGGTGCTGGCGCTCTGGTACGCCGGTGCGGTGGCGCTGAACAAGGCGGGTGCGATCGAGCGGGTGCTGCCCAACAGCCATCCGAACGGTGACTGGACGCTCACCGACCTTGTCAACGTCACCCTGAACATGGAGCGCCCGGTGCTGCCCGCGCCGCACCAGGTGGCGGCCGACCTGTGGAGCAGCCTGGTCGACTGGCCGCTGGAATCGCCGCGCAACCTGCTGTACCACGCGGCCGTCACCGCGCAGAGCACGCTGGTCGGCTTTGTGCTGGGCACGCTGCTGGGCATGGTGCTGGCGGCGGCCATCGTGCACAGCCGCACGCTGGACCGGGCCCTGCTGCCGTGGATCGTCGCCAGCCAGACGGTGCCGGTGCTGGCGATTGCGCCCATCGTGCTGGTGATCCTGGGCAGCCTGGGTTTCAGCGGCGTGGCGCCCAAGGCCACCATCGCGATGTACCTGTGCTTCTTCCCGGTGACGGTGGCGATGGTGCAGGGCCTGCGTGCGCCGCAGAAGATCGAGACCGAGCTGATGCACACCTATGCCGCCAGCCGGCTGCAGGCGTTCTGGCTGCTGCGGCTGCCGTCGGCCTTGCCGTACCTGTTCCCGTCCTTGCGCGTGGCGATCGCCGCCGGCCTGGTCGGCGCGATGGTGGCCGAGCTGCCCACCGGCGCCCAGGCCGGCCTGGGTGCGCGGCTGCTCACCGGCAGCTACTACGGCAACACCGTGGGCATCTGGAGCGCCCTGGTGCTCAGCGCCCTGCTGGGCCTGGGGCTGACGATGGCGGTGGCGGGTGTGGAGCGCCTGGTGCTGCGGCAAAGGAGGGCGGCATGAGCGTCGCGCGCGATGCGTCCACGCCGGGCGCCAAGGCCGTCTTTGCCCTGGTGGCCGGCCTGACGCTGGCCGCGGCCTTCTGGTGGCTGCTGGACCGGGCGCAGCAGCAGGCCGACTTCCAGCCGATGCCGCTGGTGGCGCCGCTGCTGGTGGTGATGGCCATCGCCGGCCTCGGCGTGCGCCGCCTGGCGGCCCTGGACGGCCGGCCCTGGTACGGCACGGCCACCGCCGCGCTGTTCGGCCTGTGGCTGCTGTACTTCTGGCAGGTGGGCGTCACGCTGTTCGACGTGCCCAAGGTGCTGCTGCCGTCGCCGGCCTGGATCGCCCAGATGCTGGTCGACCGCTGGGACACGCTGGCCGGCGACTGGGTGCAGACGGTGGCCAAGGCGGTGTGCATCGGCTGGGCGCTGGGCTCGGGCCTGGGCTTCATCGTCGGCGTGGCGATCGACCGGGCACCCTTCCTGCAGCGCGGCCTGTTGCCGCTGGCCAGCCTGACCAGCACCGTGCCCCTGGTGGCGGTGGCGCCCATCATGGTGATGTGGTTCGGCTTCGAGTGGCCCAGCAAGGCGGCGGTGGTGGTGCTGATGACCTTCTTCCCGATGCTGGTGGCCACGCTGGCCGGCCTGCAGGCGGCAGGCCGGCTGGAGCTGGAGCTGATGAAGACCTATGCCGCCGGCTACGGGCGCACGCTGCGCGACCTGCGCCTGCCGATGGCCATGCCCTTTCTCTTCAGCGCGCTGAAAGTCAATGCCACGCTGGCGCTGATCGGCGCCATCGTGGCCGAATTCTTCGGCTCGCCGACGGTGGGCCTGGGATTCCGCATCAGCACCGAGGCTGCGCGCATGAACATGGGCCTGGTGTGGAGCGCCATCGTGGTGGCGGCGGTCACCGGCTCGGTGGCCTATGCGCTGCTGGTGCAGCTGGAGCGGCGGGTGGCCTTCTGGCATCCGTCGGTGCGGAGCAAGTGAGTCCTTCAACCAACCTTCAACAGGAGCGAGCGATGCAGGCGTTTTCGATCAAGGGTGCAGTGCTGGCCGCCGTGCTGGCGATGACAGGCGTCGCCGCCCAGGCCGCCGACAAGGTGGTGGTGCAGATGAAGTGGGTGCCGCAGGCCCAGTTCGCCGGCTACTACGTGGCCCAGGCCAAGGGCTACTACAAGGACGCCGGCCTGGACGTGACCATCAAGCCGGGCGGCCCCGACGTGAGCCCGGTGCAGGTGCTGGCCGGCAACCAGGCCGACGCCATCGTCAACTGGATGCCCGACGCCCTGGCCGCACGCGAGGCCGGCGTGCCCCTGGTCAACATCGCCCAGATCTTCGACAAGAGCGGCCTGATGCTGACCTGCAAGAAGGCCAGCGGCGTGGCCAGCCCCAAGGACTTCAAGGGCAAGACCCTGGGCGTGTGGTTCGGCGGCAATGAGTACCCGTTCCTGAACTGGATGGCCAAGCTGGGCCTGAAGCCCGATGCGGACGTGAAGGTGCTCAAGCAGGGCTTCAACGTCGACCCGCTGCTGCAGAACCAGGCCGCCTGCATCAGCACCATGATCTACAACGAGTACTGGCAGGTGGTCGATGCCGGCGTGAAGGAGAGCGACCTGATCACCTTCTTCTACGAGAAGGAAGGCGTCGCCTCGCTGGAAGACGGCCTGTACGCGCTGGAGAGCAAGCTCAAGGACCCGGCCTTCGTCGCCCGCATGGGCAAGTTCGTGAAGGCCACGCTCAAGGGCTGGAACGACGCGGTGAAGGACCCGGCCGGCGCCGCCAAGATCGTCGTCGCGGCCGACCCGTCCGGCAGCGCGACGCTGAAGGTGCAGGAGCGCCAGATGAAGAACGTGGCCACCCTGATCAGCAATGCCGGCACCGCCAAGATGGGCTATCTCGACCCGGCGGCGTACGAGCGCACGGTGAAGGTGCTGCTGGCCGGCGGCTCGTCGCCGGTGATCAAGAAGGACCCGGGCAAGGC
>CALMIF010000439.1 GCA_937864045.1 uncultured Aquabacterium sp.
GCGCTGGAATACAAGAGCACGATCCGCAAGCTGCGCGCGGTGCGCCCCGGCATCAGCCTGTCCACCGACTTCATCGTCGGCTTCCCGGGCGAGACCGCCGACGACCACCAGAAGTCGCTGAAGCTGATCGAGGACGTGGGCTATGACGCCTCGTTCAGCTTCGTCTTCAGCCCGCGCCCGGGCACACCCGCCGCCGGCCTGGCCGACGACACGCCGCAGGAGCTGAAGCTGCAGCGCCTGCAGCAACTGCAGGCGCTGATCGAGCAGAACGTGCAGCGCATCAGCGCCAGCCGCGTCGGCACGGTGCAGACCATCCTGGTCGAAGGCCCCAGCCGCAAGAACCCGGCCGAGCTGATGGGTCGCACCGAGTGCAACCGCATCGTCAACTTCGACGGCGGGCCGGTGTCGGCCCGGCTGGTGGGGCAGATGATCGACGTGACGATCACCCAGGCGCTGCCGCATTCGCTGCGCGGCGCGGTGGTGACGCAGGCCGCGGTGGCCTGAGGTCAGCGTTTGCCGGGGCCGAAGCCGACCCACCACAGCGCCGCCGCGCTGGCCAGCACCATGCCGGCGTAGGTGACCATGCGGCCATCGCGGCCGGTGATCACCAGGCCGGCCAGCAAGGCCAGCAACGCGGCAGCGCAGGCCCAGGCGGCCAGACGCTTCCAGGCCACCGGGCCCAGCGCCTTGCGCCAGAGCAGCTTGCTGAGCGACGCTGCCAGCAGCCCCAGCGCCAGCGCCGGCAGCAGCAGGTTGACCAGGTGGTTCAGCGCGTCGAGCGGGCCCATCGCGAGGGTCTTGGGGAAGGCATCGGGGGAAGTGTCAACTTGACTTGACGGTCCGGTGCGGGTGAGATGGGGTTGCTGACCGGCCGCGGGTTGACACGCATCAAGCAAGCCGGCCGCGCGTCGCCTGTTTCAGCATTTCCGGCCAGCCACCAAATTCTATAATTCAGCCATGAGTGTGTTCACCCTGGGCCTGAACCACACGACCGCGCCAGTCGACCTGCGCGGTCGGTTCGCCTTCGCGCCTGAACAACTCTCGCCGGCGCTGCGCGGCTTCCGCGAGCGCCTGCTGCGCGCCGTGCCCGAGGCTGCGCTGCTGTCCACCTGCAACCGCACCGAGCTCTACGTCGCTGCCGACCCGGCGCAGGTCACCCAGCTGGTGGCGCCGGCCATCGACTGGCTGGCGACCCAAGGCAACGTGACGGGCGACCAGCTGCGCCAGCACACCTATGTGCTGGAACACCGTGACGCCGCGCGACACGCCTTCCGCGTCGCGTCGGGCCTCGATTCGATGGTGCTGGGCGAACCGCAGATCCTGGGCCAGATGAAGCAGGCGGTGCGCGAGGCCGATGCCGCCGGCACCCTGGGCACCACGCTGCACCAGCTGTTCCAGCGCAGCTTCTCGGTGGCCAAGGACGTGCGCACCAGCACCGAGATCGGCGCCCACAGCATCAGCATGGCGGCCGCCTCGGTGCGGCTGGCCGCGCAGCTCTTCGAGGACCTGCGCGACATCAACATCCTGTTCGTCGGCGCAGGCGAGATGATCGAGCTGGTCGCCACGCACTTCGCGGCACGCAGCCCGAAAGCGATGGCGATCGCCAACCGGACGCTCGAACGCGGCGAGAAGCTGGCCGGCCGCTTCGGCGCCGAAAGCCTGCGCCTGGCCGACCTGCCGGCGCGGCTGCACGAGTTCGACGCCATCGTCTCCTGCACCGCCAGCACGCTGCCCATCATCGGCCTGGGCGCCGTGCGCAGCGCGCTGAAGGCGCGCCGCCACCGGCCGATGTTCATGGTCGACCTGGCTGTGCCGCGCGACATCGAGCCGGAGGTCGCCGCGCTGTCCGACGTCTACCTCTACACCGTCGACGACCTGTCGGCGGTGGTGCAGTCGGCCGGCGAGAAGCGCCAGGCCGCCGTCGCCCAGGCCGAAGCCATCATCGACGCCGGCGTGCTCAGCTTCACCCACTGGCTGGACCAGCGCGCCACCGTGCCGCTGATCCAGGCCCTGCGTGCACAGGCCGACGACTGGCGCGCCGCCGAGCTGGCGCGCGCCCGCAAGCAACTGGCCAAGGGAGCCGACATCGACGCCGTGCTGGAGGCGCTGAGCCGCGGCATCACCCAGAAGATGCTGCACGGCACGCTGGCCGAACTGCACGCCAGCGACGGCGAGGCACGCCAGCAGATGGCGCAGACGGTGTCGCGCCTGTTCCTGCGCCAGACGCCGCGCAACCCGGCTGCCGACGACAACAGCTAGCGATTCCGCCGCAGGCCCGCCACCGGTGCTGTGCGCCGGTCGCGGGCCTGTTGCGTTTTTGCAGCCCACCGATCTCACCGATGAAACCCGCCCTCCGCCAGCAGCTGCAGCGCCTGGCCATGCGCCTGACCGAGCTGGACGCGCACCTGGCCGACCCGGCGTTGAGCCAGGACATCCAGCGCTACCGCACCGTGGCACGCGAGCAGGCCGAGGCCGCCGCCCTGGTGCAGCGGCTGACCGCCTACGAGCAGCGCGAAGCCGACATCGCCGCCGCCCGCGACCTGCTGGCCCAGCCCGGCCAGGACGCCGAGATGGCACAGATGGCGCGCGAAGAGATCGCCGAAGCCGAGGAGCACCTCGTCCGCCTGCTGGCCGAGCTGCAGACCGCCCTGCTGCCCAAAGACCCGGACGATCCGCGCAACGCCTTCGTCGAGATCCGCGCCGGCACCGGCGGCGACGAATCGGCGCTGTTCGCCGGCGACCTGGCGCGCATGTACCTGCGCTTCTGCGAGCGCCAGGGCTGGCGCACCGAGATCCTGAGTGAGAACGCCAGCGACCTGGGCGGCTACAAGGAGCTGGTGCTGCGGGTCGAGGGCGATGGCGTGTACGGCCAACTCAAGTTCGAAAGTGGCGGCCACCGCGTGCAGCGCGTGCCGGCCACCGAAAGCCAGGGCCGCATCCACACCAGCGCCTGCACCGTGGCCGTGCTGCCCGAGCCCGACGAGGCCACCGAGATCACGCTGAACCCGGCCGAGCTGCGCATCGACACCTTCCGCGCCAGCGGCGCCGGCGGCCAGCACATCAACAAGACCGACTCGGCCGTGCGCATCACCCACCTGCCCACCGGCCTGGTGGCCGAGTGCCAGGACGACCGCAGCCAGCACCGCAACAAGGCCAAGGCGCTGGCGGTGCTGCAGGCGCGGCTGCGCGACCGCGAGCGCGCCGAGCGCGAGGCGAAGGAAGCCGCGACGCGCAAGAGCCTGGTCGGCAGCGGCGACCGCTCGGACCGCATCCGCACCTACAACTTCCCGCAGGGGCGGCTGACCGACCACCGCATCAACCTGACGCTGTACAAGCTGGGCGCGGTGATGGACGGCGACCTGGGCGACGTGGTGGCCGCCCTGCAGGCCGCCCAGGCGCAGGACCAGCTGGCGGCGCTGGAAGGCGCGGCGTGAGCAGCATCGCCCAGGCGCTGGCGACGGCCCGCGCGGGTGGGATCGACAGGCTCGACGCCCAGTGGCTGCTGGGCCACCTGCTGGCGCACGACAGCGCCTGGCTGCTGGCCCATGGCGACGATGCGTTGCCCGAGGAACAGGCGACGGCCTATGCCGACCTGTGCCGCCGCCGCGCGGCCGGCGAGCCGCTGGCCTACCTGGTCGGCGAGGCCGGCTTCCACGGCCTGACGTTGCGGGTGACGCCCGACGTGCTGGTGCCGCGGCCCGACACCGAGACCCTGGTCGACTGGGCGCTGGACCTGCTGCCCACGCTGGGCGGCGACCATCCGCACGTGCTGGACCTGGGCACCGGCAGCGGTGCCATCGCGCTGGCCGTGGCGCACCGGCACGCAGCGGCGGCGGTCACGGCCACCGACCTGAGCCCCGCCGCCCTGGCCGTGGCGCAGGGCAATGCGCAGGCGCTGGGCCTGGCGCTGCGCTGGGCGCAGGGCGCCTGGTGGCAGGCGCTGCCGGCCGACGCCCGCTTCGACCTGGTGCTGAGCAACCCGCCCTACATCGCCGGCGGGGACCCGCATCTGCCGGCGCTGCGCCACGAACCGTTGCTGGCGCTCACGCCCGGCGGCGACGGACTGGACGCGCTGCGGGTCATCGTCGCCGGCGCGCCAGCGCACCTGGCGCCGGGCGGCTGGCTGCTGCTGGAGCACGGCTGGGACCAGGCACCGGCGGTGGCCGCGCTGCTGGCCGATGCCGGCTTCGAGGCCATCGACCATCGCCGGGACCTGGGCGGGCAAGCCCGGTGCACGGGCGGCCGACGGCCCATCGGCAACACAGGGTGAAGTCCCGCACGACTGACCGCACACGGCTTCGCCCTCGCGGCGTACGATGAAACGCAGGCCAGCCGCCATTGCGGCCGGCCGCAGTCACCGGGAGCCTGCGATGCGCCGATCCACCCCGTTCCTGCTGTTCACCGCCGCAGCCCTCGCTGCGGCAACCGCCGCCATCGGCACCCAGGCCCAGACCCGCGGCCTGACCGCGACGCCCGACGCGCTGGGCGGTCCGGTCTGGCAGGCTCGCTTCGAGCGCGACGCCAGTCCGCTCCCGTTGCCCGGCCTGTCATCCTGGCTGCTGCCCAACGCGGCACCGCAGGCCCTGCGCCTGCTCGGCGACTACCAGTTCAGCACCCTGCGCCTGGGCGACACCGGCGGCCTGCGCCTCACCGGCGGCCTGCTGCTGAACCAGCGCATCGGTGGCAACGGCGCCGCGCCCGGCGCCATCCAGTCGGCTCAGCCCTACGCCGGGGTCGGCTACGCCAGTGGCAGCCTGGACGGCCGCTGGGGCTTCAGCGCCGACCTGGGCCTGGCCGGCAACGGCCTGGGCCCGCTGCGGCTGGACCGCCAGGCCGGCGGCCTGGGCATCGACGGCCAGCCGCGCCTGGGGCCGCTGCTGCGGCTGGGCATGACCTTGTCGTTCTGAACCCGCCCGGGCCCGGGCCATCCGCAGTGCGCCCCGCCAGGCGGGGCGCTTTGCCGTATAAACCCGGGTTCCCACTTTTTCCATTGCCAGAGGCACCGACAACCATGAGCGACGTTCAACAACGCATCGACGGCATCGTCAAGGGCGACCGCGTGGTGCTGTTCATGAAGGGCACGGCGCAGTTCCCGCAATGCGGCTTCTCCGGCCGCGCCATCCAGGTGCTGAAGGCCAGCGGCGTCACCGCGCTGAAGACCGTCAACGTGCTGGAAGACGACGAGATCCGCCAGGGCATCAAGGAATACGCCAACTGGCCCACCATCCCGCAGCTCTACATCGACGGCGAGTTCATCGGCGGCTCGGACATCATGATGGAGATGTACCAGTCGGGCGAATTGCAGCAACTCATCACCAAGTGACGGCAACCCGGCTCGTCGTTGGCGTCACCGGCGCCAGCGGGGCCGTCTACGGCGTGCGGCTGCTGCAGCGGGCACGGGCGCTGGGGCTGGAAACGCACCTGGTCGTGACGCCGTCGGGTGTGCTCAGCGCCCACCATGAGCTGGACCTGGACCGCCGCGCCCTCGACGCACTGGCCGACCACGCATACGCCCCCGGCGACATCGGCGCCTGCGTGGCCAGCGGCAGCTTCGACACCGCGGCGATGGTCGTCGCGCCCTGCTCGATGAAGACGCTGGCGGCGATCGCCCATGGCTTCGGCGACAACCTGCTGACGCGTGCGGCGGACGTGACGCTCAAGGAGCGCCGCCGCCTCATCCTGCTGGTGCGCGAGACGCCGTTCAACCTGGCCCACCTGCGCAACATGACCGCCGTCACCGAGATGGGCGGCATCGTCTTCCCGCCGCTGCCGGC
>CALMIF010000440.1 GCA_937864045.1 uncultured Aquabacterium sp.
TGCTGGGCAACCTGGTCGGCCTGATCGACAGCGACTACCAGGGCCCGCTGATGGTCAGCTGCTGGAACCGCGGCGCCAGCGCCTTCACCGTGCAGCCGATGGAGCGCATCGCGCAGCTGGTGATCGTGCCGGTGGTGCAGGCCGCGTTCCGGGTGGTCGACGGCTTCGATGCATCCCGGCGCGGCGAGGGCGGTTTCGGATCGACCGGCCGGGGTTGAGCGCGACACCGGCCTAGACTGCGCCAACCGGGAGACCCGACCATGGCCACAGGCAGGGAGCCGTTCCAGATCTTCATCAGCCACAAGCACGACGACCACGAGGCGGCGGCGCGGCTGGCGGCGGTGCTCTCCGAGGTCGACGAGCAGATCAGGTGCTTCGTCTCGGGGGCGCACCTGATCGCGGGTACCGACTGGAATGCGGCGATCCGAACCCAGCTGCAGCAGGCCCACCTGCTGCTGCTGCTGTTCACCGAGCCGTCGAAGAACTGGGACTGGTGCCTGTATGAGGCGGGCCTGTTCACCAGTCTGGGCGACGAGCATTCGGTGGTCTGCCTGTACCAGGCTGGCGGAGATGCACCCCGGCCGCTGAAGGCGCTCCAGGGTGTCCAGGTGACGGTGCCGCAGCTGGCGCTGTTCCTGCGCCAGCTGTGCACCGAGACCTGGCAGGTGACGCGCAAATGGCGCCTGGGCGGGCTGAAGCACAAGGGCGCGGAGGACGACTTCCTGGCTGCGGCGCAGCAGATCGCCGAGTTGTTTCCCCGGCCGCGCGCAGAGTTGGCGTCCGAACCGAACCTCACGCACTATCCATGTCACCGCGTGGTGCTGGACCTGCGCGGCTGCGCCGATGCGCAGGACCGCATTCCCGACAATGCGCGCGTGGTCGAAGGCGAGGGCGCGACGTCGACCTTCACCATGTCGCTGTTCAACCTGACACGCGGCCTGCGCGGTCGCACCTGGAAGGACCTGGTCGATGCCACCGGCGAGCCGCAGGGCGATTGGCTGGCGCACCTGAACAAGCGCCATGCCGCGGCGATCTGCGAGCAGCAGTTTGCGCCGGCGCTGAACACGCCGCTGCCGGTGATCGACCCGCACACCGGCCTGCGCCGGCGCAGCGATCGGCCGATGATCGACGAGATCCAGCGGGCGCCGGCCGGCGACCTGCAGGCTGCCGGCCCCGAAGCGCTGCGGCCGCTGCAGCTGACCCTGGTGCTCGACCCCGTGGCCGACAACCCGTATCCCCCGCCGGCAACCGCCTCGGCACCGCCGGCGGCCTGACACCCACCGACACCAAGAGACCAAGAGGAGAACCGACCATGACGATCCGCCCCGCGTTGCGCCTGCTGGCCGCGGCCTGCAGCCTGGCCTTGCCGCTGACCGCCGCACAGGCCGCCTGCATGAGCGACGATCAGATTTCCGCGCTGCACGCCGCCTACCAGGCGCGCACGCCGGCCGCCAACCCCGAGGGCCTGAGCGCCGCCGACGGTGAATGCAGCCGCGCCAAGTTCCAGGCCCTGCTGGGCCGGCAGTTCGGCGCGCCGGTGGGCTACAAGGCCGGCCTGACCAACCCGGCGGTGCAGAAGCGCTTCAATGCCGACGCGCCGGTCTGGGGCACCCTGTACAAGGACATGCTGCTGCCCGAGGACAGCACGGTCGACGCCGCGTTCGGCGCCCGGGCGCTGTACGAGGCCGACCTGCTGGTGCGGGTGAGCAGCGCGGCCATCAACCAGGCCACGACGCCGATGCAGGTGCTGGCGGCCATCGACCAGGTGATCCCGTTCATCGAGCTGCCTGATCTGGTGGTGCAGGCGCCGCCCAAACTCAACGGCGCGGCGATCTCGGCGATCAACGTCGGCGCACGGCTGGGCGTGGTCGGTCGGCCGATTCCGGTCGAGGCCACGGCCGCCTTCAGCGACCGGCTGCGCGACATGGAGGTGCTGCTGATGGCCGACGGCGCCGAGGTCGACCGCGGCAAGGGCAGCGACGTGCTGGAACATCCGCTGAACGCGGTGGTCTGGCTGGCCAAGGATCTGGCAAGGCAGGGCCTGGCGATGAAGCCGGGTGACCTGATCAGCCTGGGCTCGTTCTCCAAGCTGCTGCCGCCCAAGCCGGGCCTGGCGGTGCAGGTGATCTACCAGGGCCTGCCCGGCACGCCGATGGTGGCGGTGACCTTCAAGTGATGCAGGCAGAGGGCTGAAGCGATGGCGGTGCGCGAGATCCTGAAGATGGGCGACAAGCGCCTGTTGCGCGTGGCGCAGCCGGTGCTGAACTTCGGCGGGCCCGACCTGCTGGCCGTGGTCGACGACATGAAGGACACCATGCTGGCGGCCAACGGCGCCGGCCTGGCGGCGCCGCAGATCGGCATCGACCTGCAACTGGTGATCTTCGGCTTCGAGCGCAACCAGCGCTACCCCGATGCCGAGCCGGTGCCGTACACGGTGCTGTGCAACCCGCGCATCGAGCCGCTGGGGCCCGAAGAAGACGACGACTGGGAAGGTTGCCTGTCGGTGCCCGGCCTGCGGGGCAAGGTGCCGCGGTTCAGCCGCATCCGCTACACCGGCGTGGGCCCGGACGGCCGCCTGATCGACCGCGAGGCCAGCGGCTTCCATGCCCGGGTGGTGCAGCATGAATGCGACCACCTGATCGGCCGGCTCTACCCCACGCGCATGCGCGACCTGTCCCAGCTGGGCTTCACCAGCGTGCTGTTCCCGGCCCTGGACCCGGCCAGCGACGACTGACGGCGGCGGCGCGGCTTTACAAGCGCGAAACCGCAGCAGGTCGGCGGCGCTCCCGCGCCGGGCGTTGTGCAGGCAGTGCGTCCACGCTGGGCGCAGGAGTCGCCCGATGTCCGCCTGCTTCGCCACCTCTTCACCGCTTGCGGCGCTGCGCCGCCTGGCCTGGCTGCCGCTGCTGGGTTTGCTAGCGTTGCTGGCCGGCCCGGTGCGCGCCGGCAACCTCCCCGGTGAACTGCCGGGCCTGGTCGGCCGGCTGAACGTGCTGGCCGGCGAGGTGCAGCTGCAGGACCGCGACAGCGGCCGCTGGGATGGCAGCGCCGCCGGTGACGCCGGCCCGTTGCGCAACTGGCCGGTGGCCGAGGGTGACCGCCTGCGCCTGCGTGGCCGCGACGCCCGCGCCGACCTGCGCATCGGCAGCACCACGCTGCGCCTGGGCAGCGGTGCCGAGCTCTGGCTGCAGCAGCTCGATGGCCAGGCGGTGGTGCTGCAGCTGCAGGACGGCACGCTGGCTGTGCGCTTGGCCGCCATCGACGGTGACGCCTTCGGCCCGGTGGAGGTGCGCACCCGCGAAGGCCGCTGGCTGCCGCGCCGGCCGGGCCACTACCGCTTCGACCGCGAGAGCGATGCCACGCAGGCCAGCGTCTGGCGCGGCGAGCTGCAGTTCGAAGCCTTCGACAGCGCGCTGACCATTCCTGAAGGCCGGCGTGCCGACCTGTGGCTGGACAAGCCCGACGGCGGCCGGCGCTCGTCCACCCGCTATGCCTGGGCGCCAGTGCAGCGCGACAGCTTCGCCGACTGGGTGGCGCGCGACGAGCGCCAGGACGACGCGCCGCAGAGCGCCCGCTACGTGCCGCCCGGCATCACCGGCTGGCAGGACCTGGACCGCCATGGCGACTGGATCCCCGACAGCGACCAGGGCCCGCTGTGGCTGCCGCGGGCGGTGCCGGTGGGCTGGGCGCCGTACCAGATGGGCCGCTGGGCCTGGGTGTCGCCCTGGGGCTGGACCTGGATCGACGCTGCGCCCTGGGGCTTCGCGCCGTTCCACTACGGCAGCTGGGTGCGCTTCGACGGCCGCTGGGCCTGGTCGCCGGGCCGGGTCGAGCCGCACTGGCGCGGCCACCGCGACCCGCGTGTGCGCTACGCGCCGGCGCTGGGCGCCTGGGTCGGCGGGCCGGCGGTGGGCATCACGGTGCAGATCGGTGGCCAGCGCCCGCCGCCGCCTCGGGTGGTGGTGCCCACGGTGCCGGTGGTGGTGGTGCGGCCCGCGCATCCGCACCCGCTGCCGCCGCCCGCCGTGGTCACGCCGGTGCGGCCGGACCGGCCGGCCGACCATGGGCGCCTGGACGGTCGGCGCTGGGACGAGCGGCGCTGGGATGACCGACGTGGTGATGACCGACGTGGTGATGACCGACGTGGTGATGACCGTT
>CALMIF010000441.1 GCA_937864045.1 uncultured Aquabacterium sp.
TCCTGCGACTCCATCAGCCGCGCCAGCTTGTCGTACTCGACGATCACCCACTCGGGCGCCAGCTGGGTGGCGAACTTGATGCGCTCGACCGCTTCCTGGTCGGTGGGGTCGGCGCCACCGATGAACAGCCGGTTGCCGCGGCGGCCCAGCACGACCAGCTGGTACTGCAGCGCCAGCTTGGGGTCGACCACGCCCTTGGGCAGGCGCTCGAAGTCGATGGCCGACAGGTCGAGCAGCGGCAGGGCCAGGGCCGAGGACAGCGTGTGCGCCAGGTCGGCCGCCGACACGGCGCCCGAGGCGATCACTGCACTGATGAAGCTGATCCTGCGTTCCTTGGCCGACTTCGCCAGGTCCTCGGCTGCACGGCTGCCCAGCTTGCCGGCATGGACCAGCACGCGGGCGACGCCGGACAGCGATGATTGCGGGGGGTCGACCAGGGTTTCCAAGGCGGTTCGCGGCAGGGGCGGCAACTGCTCGCGCCATCATCGATGATCAGCCGATGACTGTAACGCCTAGAAGCGGCGGCCTTTGCCGGCTGTTCCGTGCGGATGTGTCACCAATTGCCGGCCCTGCCGGCAGGCCTGGGCGCCGTGCGGGCACAAAAAAGCCCCTCGGAAGGGGCTTCATGCGGATTGCACTGCAGTGCGTGCAGACCAGATTGGTCGGGGTGAGAGGATTCGAACCTCCGGCCTCTACGTCCCGAACGTAGCGCTCTACCAGGCTAAGCTACACCCCGATGTTGGCGGCCTGCGCAGTGGTTGCCGCGGGCCAGACATCTCGCGATCAGTGGTTCAGGCGACTCAAGAAGAGCGCTCCACCGATCGAGCACATAATTCTAGCAGAGCCTTTCGCGCTGTTGAATCAGGCAATGCAGAAAGTGCACGAACTGCCGCATCGGCCTCGTCGCGCGCGGCCTGCCGCGTGGCCTGCAGTGCCCCGGTGCGGCGCACGATGGCCAGGATGTCCTGCAGGCGGTCGAGCTCGCCATGCTCGATGGCGTGGCGGATCAGCTGGCGGTCGTCATCATTGCTGCGCGCCATCGCCACCAGCAACGGCAGCGTGGGCTTGCCCTCGCGCAGGTCGTCACCGACGTTCTTGCCCAGCGACTGGGTGTCGCCCTCGTAGTCGAGCAGGTCGTCGACGAGCTGGAAGGCGGTGCCCAGCGAACGGCCACAGTCGGCGCAGGCTTCCTCGACCGCAGCCGGTGCGTCGGCCAGCACCGCGCCCAGGCGGGCGCTGGCCTCGAACAGCTTGGCGGTCTTGTAGCGGATGACGCGCAGGTAGTCGTCGACCGCGAGGTCGGCGTCGTGCATGTTCATCAGCTGCAGCACTTCGCCCTCGGCGATGACGTTGGTGGCATCGGCCAGCACTTCCAGCACGCGCATGCGGTTGATGCCGACCATCATCTGGAAGGCGCGCGAGTAGAGGAAGTCGCCGACCAGCACGCTGGCGGCGTTGCCGAACAGCGCATTGGCGGTCTGCCGGCCGCGGCGCAGCGATGACTCGTCGACCACGTCGTCGTGCAGCAGGGTGGCGGTGTGGATGAACTCGACAATGGCGGCGAGCTCGTGCTGCTGTGGACCGTGGAAGCCCAGCGCCTGCGCGAACAGCAGCACCAGGCGCGGGCGGATGCGCTTGCCGCCGGCGCTGACGATGTAGTGCGAGATCTGGTTGACCAGCGCCACCTCGGACGCCAGCCGCTGCCGGATGACCTCGTCGACCCGCAGCATGTCGGCGGCCATCGGATCGACGTCGGCCGATGCGGGGGTGAGGAGGTCGGTCACGGTGGCTCGGGTCGGAATCGGTTGCAAATTATAGGGAGCGACCGCCATCGGACCGCCGGCGACTGGCGGTTCTGCCGTCCTCGGCGGGCGGACTGGGCTTGGGCAAAGCAACCCGCATGCGTGCAGACCCGCCCCGTCTGCTATCATCGCGGGTTCTTCGGCGCTTGCCGGGGAGCCCGTGCGGCCGGTTGTTCACGACGACTGCAGGGTGGATCGATGAACAACCCGTGAACGAGAGGCTTTTATGTACGCGCTCATCAAAACCGGTGGCAAGCAATTCAAGGTTGCTGCCGGCGAAAAGATCAAGGTAGAACAGATAGCAGCGGACGTTGGCCAGGAAATCGTGATCGACCAGGTGCTGGCTGTCGGCAACGGCGCTGACCTGACGATCGGAACTCCCCTGGTGGCCGGGGCCACGGTGAAGGCCACCGTGGTTTCGCATGGACGTCACGACAAGGTGCGCATCTTCAAGATGCGCCGCCGCAAGCACTACCAGAAGCATGGCGGCCACCGCCAGAACTACACCGAGCTGGAAATCGGCGCCATCGGCGTCTGAGTCCCTCGCCCCCACCAGGAGCTTTTGAACCATGGCACAGAAAAAGGGCGGCGGCTCAACCCGCAACGGCCGCGACTCGCAACCCAAGATGCTCGGCGTGAAGGTCTTCGGCGGCCAGACCGTGCCGGCCGGCTCGATCATCGTGCGCCAGCGCGGCACGCGTTTCCACGCCGGCGACAACGTCGGCATGGGCCGCGACCACACGCTGTTCGCACTGGTCGATGGCCAGGTGTCGTTCGCGACCAAGGGCGCGCTGAACCGCCAGACGGTCATCGTCACCCCGGTCTGATCGTCAGACCTGCGGGCGGCGGCTTGGCCGCACGTCCGAGTCAAGCCCCGGCCTGCCGGGGCTTTTGCATTTGTTGGGGCTCCGCCCCGGGATGGACTCCATGAAATTCGTCGACGAAGCCACCATCGACATTGCCGCGGGCAATGGCGGCGCCGGTTGCGCGAGCTTCCGGCGCGAGAAGTTCATTCCGTTCGGCGGGCCCGACGGTGGTGACGGCGGGCGTGGCGGCAGCGTCTTCGCCGTGGCCGACCGCAACCTGAACACGCTGATCGACTACCGCTACGCCCGCCGCCACGAGGCGCGCAACGGCGAAGCCGGTCGCGGCTCCGACCAGTACGGTGCGGCGGCCGACGACATCGTGCTGCGCATGCCGGTGGGCACCATCGTGCGCGACGCCGAGACCGACGAGGTGCTGGCCGAACTGCTGGAGCCGGGCGTGAAGGTGCTGCTGGCCAAGGGCGGCGACGGCGGCTTCGGCAACCTGCACTTCAAGAGCAGCACCAACCGCGCACCGCGGCAGAAGACGCCGGGCTGGCCCGGTGAGCACAAGGCGCTGAAGCTGGAACTGCGCGTGCTGGCCGACGTCGGACTGCTGGGCCTGCCCAACGCCGGCAAGTCGACCCTGATCACTGCGGTCAGCAACGCCCGGCCCAAGATTGCGGACTACCCGTTCACCACGCTGCACCCGAACCTGGGCGTGGTGCGCGCCGGGCCTGAGCGCAGCTTCGTCGTCGCCGACCTGCCGGGCCTGATCGAGGGCGCGGCCGATGGCGCCGGCCTGGGCCATTTGTTCCTGCGCCACCTGCAGCGCACGCGGCTGCTGCTGCACGTGGTCGACATCTCGGGCTTCGACGGCAATGACCCGGTGGCGCAGGCCAAGGGCATCGTCAAGGAACTGCGCAAGTACGACGAGTCGCTGTACACCAAGCCGCGCTGGATCGTGCTGAACAAGCTGGACATGGTGCCTGCCGAGGAGCGTGCGGCCAAGGTCAAGGACTTCACACGCCGCATGCGGACCAAGGCCCCGATCTTCGAGATCTCGGCCCTGGCGCGGGAGGGCCTGGACCCGCTGGTCCAGGCGATCTACGAGCATGTGGCGGCCGAGCGCGCACCGGAGCTGCCCGACGTCGATCCGCGTTTCGAGCACAGCGTGGAGAGCATCGCCGCGACCGTGCATGCCGAGGCAGCGGCGCGCCTGGCGGACGTGGCAGCGGCCGATGCCGCTGCGCCCGAGGCCGAGGTCGACCCGCGCTTCCGCGTGGTCGAGGACACGCCCAAAGCCGAGGCCGTGCCGTCGCGACGCACCCGCGCCGCCCGCGCCCGCCGCAAGGAGGCCGCCGGTGACTGAGGTGCTGAAGGCGGCGCGCCGCATCGTCGTGAAGGTGGGCTCCAGCCTGGTGACCAACGAGGGCCGCGGCATCGACGCCGAGGCGGTGGGCAACTGGTGCCGGCAGCTGGCGGCACTGTCCCGCCAGGGGCGCGAGGTGGTGATGGTCTCGTCCGGTGCCATCGCCGAGGGCATGAAGCGCCTGGGCTGGAAGACCCGCCCGACCGAGCTGCATGAGCTGCAGGCCGCGGCCGCCGTCGGCCAGATGGGTCTGGCGCAGATGTACGAGACCAAGCTCAGCGAGCAGGGCATCGGCAGCGCCCAGGTCCTGCTGACGCATGCCGACCTGGCCGACCGCGAGCGCTACCTGAACGCCCGCAGCACCTTGCTGACGCTGCTGAGCCTGCAGGTGATCCCGGTGATCAACGAGAACGACACCGTGGTCAACGACGAGATCAAGGTCGGCGACAACGACACGCTGGGCGCCCTGGTGGCCAACCTGATCGAGGCCGACGCGCTGGTGATCCTGACTGACCAGCGCGGGCTGTATTCGGCCGACCCGCGCAAGGATCCGGACGCCCGCTTCATCGACGTGGCGCCAGCCGGCGACCCGGCGCTGGAGCAGATGGCCGGTGGCGCCGGTTCCAGCATCGGCAAGGGCGGCATGATCACCAAGATCCTGGCGGCCAAGCGGGCGGCGGGCAGCGGTGCCAGCACCGTGATCGCCTGGGGCCGCGAGACCGACGTGCTGCTGCGCCTGGCCGCGGGCGAGGCGATCGGCACCGCGCTGGTGGCCGGCACGCCCAAGCTGGCGGCGCGCAAGCAGTGGATGGCCGACCACCTGCAGCTGCGTGGCGCGGTGGTGGTGGACGACGGCGCGGTGCTGAAGCTGCGCGACGAGGGCAAGAGCCTGCTGCCGATCGGCGTGACCGCGGTCGAGGGCGACTTCCACCGCGGCGACGTGGTCGCGGTGCGCTCGGCCGCCGGCGTGGAGATCGCCCGCGGCCTGGCCAACTACGCCAGCACCGAGGCCCGCCTCATCGCACGCAAGCCGTCGTCGCAGATCGAAGGACTGTTGGGGTTCGTGAACGAGCCGGAACTGATCCACCGGGACAACATGGTCCTGAGCTGATCGGCTGCTGCGTCAGTCTTCCAGCTCGGACTTCGCCAGCTCGATGTCCAGCCGCTCCATGGCATCGGCAGCAACCGCCGCGGCTGCCTCGGCGTAGAGCTTCTCGGCGTCCTTCATCTTCTTGTCGCCTTCGAGCATCACCAGGCCGTTGGCGTATTCCATCTTCGCGATCGCCGAGCCGGGGTTGAGCTTCAGCGCCTGCTGGAACATCTTCAGCCCGGTGGCCGCGTCGGCGCCCTGGGTCCGGCCCAGCAGCTTGCCCACCTTGTCGATCACCTCGGCATGGAAGGCGCCCAGCGCGATGTGGGCGTCGGCATGCTTGGGCTGCAGCTGGATCGTGGTCTCCAGCGCGGTCTTGACCTTGGTGCCCAGGCCCTGCGCCAGCGCCTTGGCCACGCTGATGCCCTGGCCGTAGCGGCCCAGGGCATAGGCCAGCCAGTAGTGGGCGTTGGGGTTCTTCGGGTCGTCGGCGATCTGCGCCTCGGCGCGTGCCGCCACCTCCTGGAACATCGCCAGGCGCGTCTTCTCGCTTTTCTCCAGGTAGGTGGCGTAGATGCTCTGCGCCTTGTTGGCCACCGTGATGCCGGCACCGCCTGCCTTCAGGCCCGCGTCATGCGCCTTCTGGAATTCACCCGCATGGAAGTGGCCCCAGGCCGCCAGCACCGCCGCGTCCTTGGGCAGCGGCTCGGCGTCACCGGCATGCAGGCGTGCCCAGTGCTTCTTCAGGCCGGCGGCGTCCTGCGTGTAGTCGGCGTCGGTGTAGGGGAAGGCGGTCCACTTGGCCATGGTGTGTCTCCGTTGTCGATGTTGTCAGGCGGGTCTGGATCACTCGCCGCGGTAGGCGCCGGCGATCTGGAACAGGTGCTCGCGCGAGGCCGGCTCCAGGTAGGGCATCAGCAGGCTCAGCACGTGGTAGGCGCCGCGCGACAGGGCGGCGGCGGCGCTCTCGGGCTCCAGCGCGCGGCGCGGGTCGCGCACGTACTCGTAGCTCAGCCAGTAGGTCAGCACCACCACCATGGCGCTGGCCACCGGCTCGCTCTCGCGGCGGTCGATGCGCAGGCTGTTGCCGCGCGCCAGGCCGTCCAGCACCTGGCCGACCGCACGCGAGGTGTTTTTCAGCACGAACTGAAAATGCGTCTCCAGCCGGCGGTTCTTGCTGAGCAGGTCGTTCAGGTCGCGGTAGAGGAAGCGGTACTGCCAGATCAGCTCGAACAGCATGTGGAAGAAGAGCCACGCGTCCTCGACGTTGCGCACGTTGTCCGCGGCATGCAGCAGGTCGTTCAGCGCACGCTCGTAGCGGTCGAACAGCGCGTTGATCAGCTCGTCCTTGGCCGGGTAGTGGTAATACAGGTTGCCCGGGCTGATGCCCAGCTCGGCCGAGATCAGCGTGGTGCTGACATTTGGTTCGCCGAAGCGGTTGAACAGGTCCAGCGTCACCTCCAGGATGCGTTCGGCGGTGCGCCGCGGCTTCTTGGTGGTCGATTTCGCTGTCGACTTGGCGCCGGGCTTGTCGTCGGGGGCGGGTGCTGCGGTGTCGGGCATGGGGGCATCTGCGGTCGCCGCTCAATCTAGCACCTTGCAGGCGCATGGCAGGCGGTGGCTCTCCCTAGGGCAGCCTCGCGGGACGGAAGGCTGTCCCGGGCGCGCCTGCCGCCGGCGCGCCCCGTTCCTACAATCGCGCTCCTATGCCCGCCGTCCGCTTTGACCAGGTCGAGAAGACCTATGCCGGTGCCCGAGGCACCTTCCGCGCGCTGGCCGGGGTGTCGTTCGACATCGCCCAGGGCGAGTTCTTCGGCCTGCTGGGGCCCAACGGCGCCGGCAAGACCACGCTGATCTCGATCCTGGCCGGCCTGACCCGGGCCACCGCCGGGCGGGTGACGGTGATGGGCCACGACGTGCAGGCCGATGCCGCCGCCGCGCGCAAGAGCCTGGGCATCGTGCCGCAGGAACTCGTGTTCGACCCGTTCTTCAGCGTGCGCGAGGCGCTGCGCATCCAGAGCGGCTACTTCGGCGTCAAGAACAACGACGCCTGGATCGACGAACTGCTGGCCGAGCTGGGCCTGTCCGACAAGGCCGACGCCAACATGCGCCAGCTCTCGGGCGGCATGAAGCGGCGCGTGTTGGTGGCCCAGGCCCTGGTGCACCGGCCGCCGGTGATCGTGCTGGACGAGCCCACCGCCGGCGTCGACGTCGAGTTGCGTCAGACGCTGTGGGCCTTCATCGCCCGCCTGAACCGCGAAGGCCACACCGTGCTGCTGACCACGCACTACCTCGAAGAAGCCGAGGCCCTGTGCCACCGCATCGGCATGCTGCGCAAAGGCGAGCTGGTAGCGTTGGACCGCACAGCCAGCCTGCTGTCGGCCAGCGCCAGCACCATGCTGCGCTTCAAGACCGACCAGGCGCTGCCGCCGACGTTGGTTGCGCAGGCGCGCATCACCGGGCGCATCGTGCAGCTGAAGGCGCATGACGCGGCCGAGGTCGAGCAGCTGCTGGCCACGCTGCGGGCGGCCGGCGTGAAGATCGAGGACCTGGAGATCGGCCGCGCCGACCTGGAGGACGTGTTCGTGGAGATCATGACCGGCGGCCGGCCCTCGGCCACACCGGCCCAGCCGCAGCGGGTGGCCGCATGACCGGCGCCATCAGCCTCGAAGGCGCGCCCACCCTGTTCCGCAAGGAGGTGCTGCGCTTCTGGAAGGTGGCCTTCCAGACCGTCGCCGCGCCGGTGCTCACCGCGGTGATGTACCTGCTGATCTTCGGCCATGTGCTGGAGGACAAGGTGCAGGTCTTCCAGGGCGTGGGCTACACCAGCTTCCTGATCCCGGGCCTGGTGATGATGAGCGTGCTGCAAAACAGCTTCGCCAACAGCTCGTCCAGCCTGATCCAGAGCAAGGTCACCGGCAACCTGGTGTTCCTGCTGGTCTCGCCGCTGTCGCACTGGGCCTGGTTCGTTGCTTATGTCGGTGCCAGCGTGGTGCGGGGCTTGGTGGTGGGCGCGGGCGTGTTCCTGGTCACGGTGTGGTTCGCGCCGCCGGCCTTTGCGCAGCCGCTGTGGATCATCGTCTTCGCCGCGCTGGGCGCGGGCATGCTGGGCGCGCTGGGTCTGATTGCCGGGCTGTGGGCCGACAAGTTCGACCAGATGGCCGCCTTCCAGAACTTCATCATCATGCCGATGACGTTTCTGTCGGGCGTGTTCTATTCGGTGCACAGCCTGCCGCCGTTCTGGCTGCAGGCCAGCCACCTGAACCCGTTCTTCTACATGATCGACGGCTTCCGGCGCGGCTTCTTCGGCACCAGCGACGTGTCGCCCTGGCTCAGCCTGGGCATCGTCGGCACGGCCTTCGTCGTCGTCTCCGCCATCGCACTGCACCTGCTGAAGACCGGCTACAAGATCCGGCCGTGATGGGCGGGCGATAATCCGGCCATGTCTGAACCCACCGCCGACGAGGTGCGCGGCTACATCGCCGCCGGCCTGCCCTGCGCCCACCTGGACGTCGAAGGCGACGGCCGCCATTTCTTTGCCACCATCGTCTCGGCCGAGTTCGAGGGCCTGGTGCGCGTGCGCCGCCACCAGCGGGTCTACGCGGCCCTGGGCGATAGAATGCGCGAGCAGATCCACGCGCTCTCGATGAAGACGCTCACCCCGGCGGAATGGGCGGCCGCACAGGCCCCAGCCGCTCCGCACCACCCCCACTGACACACCCGCGGCGGCACGCAGCGGGCGGCCGTTCTGGCGCCCCTGAAGCGCCCGGCCCCCTGATCCGCGAGCGGCCGCCTGCACAGGCCCTCTCATGGACAAACTCCTCATCCGCGGCGGACGCCGACTCAACGGCACGGTGACCATCGCCGGCGCCAAGAACGCCGCCCTGCCCGAACTCTGCGCGGCCTTGCTGGTGGATGGCACGACCACGCTGCACAACGTGCCCGAGCTGCAGGACGTGGCGACCATGCTCAAGCTGCTGCGCAGCATGGGCGTGGTGGTCGAGCGCCAGGCCGACCAGCCCGAGGTGGTGACGCTGGACGCCAGCCACATCACCGCACCCGAGGCGCCCTACGACCTGGTGAAGACCATGCGCGCGTCCATTCTGGCGCTGGGCCCGCTGGTGGCGCGCTTCGGCCAGGCGCGGGTGTCGCTGCCGGGCGGCTGCGCGATCGGCTCGCGCCCGGTGGACCAGCACATCAAGGGGCTGCAGGCGATGGGCGCGCAGATCGCCGTGGACCACGGCTACATCGTGGCCCGCGCCAGCAGGTTGCGCGGCGCGCGCATCGCCACCGACATGGTCACCGTCACCGGCACTGAGAACCTGCTGATGGCCGCCACCCTGGCCGAGGGTGAGACGGTGCTGGAGAACGCCGCGCAGGAGCCCGAGATCCCCGACCTGGCCGAACTGCTCATCAGCATGGGCGCCAGGATCGAGGGCCACGGCACCAGCCGCATACGCATCCAGGGCGTCGAGCGCCTGCATGCGCCGGCCGCGCCGCACCGCATCATTCCCGACCGCATCGAGGCCGGCACCTTCCTGTGCGCGGTGGCGGCCACCGGTGGCGACGTGACGCTGCAAGGCGCCGTGGCCGATCACCTGGATGCCGTGATCGACAAGCTGCGCGAAGCCGGCGCCAACATCACCGACGGCGTGCTCAACGGTGTGCCCTGGATCCGCGTGCGCGGTGACGGCCGGCCCAAGGCGGTGGGCTTTCGCACCAGCGAGTACCCGGCGTTTCCGACCGACATGCAGGCGCAGTTCATGACGGTCAACTGCATCGCCACCGGCACCGCGCGCATCAGCGAGACGATCTTCGAGAACCGCTTCATGCACGTCAACGAGCTGGTGCGGCTGGGTGCGCACATCGAGGTCGACGGCCACACGGCGGTGGTCACCGGCGTGCCGCTGCTGCAGGGCGCCACGGTGATGGCCACTGACCTGCGCGCCTCGGCCAGCCTGGTGATCGCCGGCCTGGTGGCGCAGGGCGAGACCCAGGTCGACCGCATCTACCACCTGGACCGCGGCTACGACCGCATGGAAGCCAAGCTGCGCGCCATCGGCGGCGACATCGAAAGGGTGCAGTGATGCCCCACATGATCACGCTCGCCCTGAGCAAGGGCCGCATCTTCGACGACTGCCTGCCGCTGCTGGCGGCCGCCGGCCTGGAGGTCAGCGAAGACCCCGAGAAGAGCCGCAAGCTGATCATCGGCACCAGCATGCCCGGCGTGCGTGTGGTGCTGGTGCGCCCCAGCGACGTGCCGACCTACGTCGAGCACGGCGGCGCCGACCTGGGCGTGGTGGGCCTGGACACGCTGCTGGAGCACAGCGACGACCTGGCCAGCTGCGGCCTGTACGTGCCGGTGGACCTGAAGATCGCCCGCTGCCGCATCAGCGTGGCCACGCGGGCCGACTTCGACTACGCCGCCGCGGTGCGCCAGGGCTCGCGCATCCGCGTGGCCAGCAAGTACACGCAGATCGCCCGCCAGCACTTTGCCGACAAGGGCGTGCACGTCGACCTGATCAAGCTCTACGGCTCGATGGAGCTGGCGCCGCTGACCGGCCTGGCCGACGCGATCGTGGATCTCGTGTCCACCGGCAGCACGCTCAAGGCCAACCACCTGGTCGAGGTCGAGCGCATCCTCGACGTCAGTGCCCGGCTGGTGGTCAACCAGGCGGCGCTGAAGCTCAAGCGCGAGCCGCTGCGTCGGCTGATCGATGCCTTTGCCCGCGCTGCGGGCTGACTTCTTCGCCCAATCCAACGCCATGTCGTCCGTCAACATCCGCCACCTCAGCACCCGCACCGCCGACTTCGAGGTCGAGTTCCAGCGTGTGCTGCACTGGTCGGCCGAGACCGACGCCGCGATCGAGCAGCGTGTGGCCGACATCCTGGCCGACGTGCAGCGGCGCGGTGATGCGGCGGTGCTGGACTACACGGCCCGCTTCGACCACCTGCAGGCCGACAGCGTGGCCGCGCTGGAACTCACCGCCGCTGAGCTGCAGGCGGCCTTCGACGGCCTGCCCGCCGTCCAGCGCGATGCGCTGCAGGCGGCGGCCCGGCGTGTGCGCCAGTACCACGAGGCACAGAAGCAGGCCTGCGGCCTCAGCTGGCAGTACACCGATGCAGACGGCACCCTGCTGGGCCAGAAGGTGACGCCACTGGACCGCGTCGGCATCTACGTGCCCGGCGGCAAGGCGGCCTACCCCAGCAGCGTGCTGATGAACGCGATCCCGGCCCATGTGGCCGGAGTGGGCGAGATCATCATGGTGGTGCCCACGCCGCGTGGCGAGAAGAACCCGCTGGTGCTGGCGGCCGCGCATGTGGCCGGCATCACGCGGGCCTTCACCATTGGCGGCGCGCAGGCTGTGGGCGCCCTGGCCTATGGCACGGCCACCGTGCCCAAGGTCGACAAGATCACCGGCCCGGGCAATGCCTACGTGGCCAGCGCCAAGAAGCGCGTCTTCGGCCAGGTCGGCATCGACATGATCGCCGGGCCCAGCGAAATCCTGGTGCTGGCCGACGGCAGCACGCCGGCCGACTGGGTGGCGATGGACCTGTTCAGCCAGGCCGAGCACGACGAACTGGCGCAGAGCATCCTGCTGTGCCCCGACGCCGGCTACATCGCCCAGGTGCAGGCTGCTATCGACCGCCTGATCGACGCCATGCCGCGGCGCGACGTGATCCGCGCCAGCCTGGAAGGCCGCGGCGCGCTGATCCTGACCCGCGACATGGACGAGGCCTGCGCCATCAGCAACCGCATCGCGCCCGAGCACCTGGAAGTCAGCAGCCGCGACCCGCAGCGCTGGGAGCCGCTGCTCAGGCATGCCGGCGCGATCTTCCTCGGCGCTTACACCAGCGAAAGCCTGGGCGACTACTGCGCCGGGCCCAACCACGTGCTGCCCACCAGCGGCACGGCGCGCTTCTCGTCGCCGCTGGGCGTCTACGACTTCCAGAAGCGCAGCAGCCTGATCGGCGTCAGCGAGGCCGGCGCCCAGGTGCTGGGGCCGATCGCGGCCACGCTGGCGGACGGCGAGGGCTTGCAGGCCCATGCCCAGGCCGCGGAGATGCGGCTGAAGCGTTGACACGAACTTCGTGTCGCACGAGAATCGTGTCGCACGAACTCAGTGGATTGACATGAAAAACGTCACCGTCACGATGGAAGACCATGTCGCCGAATGGGCCCGGCTGGAGGCGGCGCGTCGCAACACCAGCGTCTCGCGGCTGGTCGGCGAGATGCTGGCCGAGAAGATGCGGCGCACCGACCGCTACGAGCGGGCCATGCGCGAGGCGCTGAGGTTTCGCTCGATCCCGTTTGAAGCTCCGTTCCTGACCCGCGAGGAAATCTATGCCGAGCGGCTCGACCGTTTTCGTTGACACCAACGTCCTGCTGTACGCCGTCGACGTGCGGCGGCCTGAGAAGCAGCAGCAGGCGCAGTCGTGGCTGCGCCAGTGCTGGCAAGGCAACCGGGGGCGCATCAGCACGCAAGTGCTGCATGAGATGTTCGCCAACGTGAGGCGCGTGGCGCCTTCGCTGTCGGTGGACGACGTGCGCCGCGTGGTGCGGGATTACCGCGCCTGGGCGCCGCTGACCGTCGACGAGGAAACAGTGGATCTCGCCTGGGACCTGCAGGACCGCTTCTCCTTCAGCTACTGGGACGCCCTGATGGTCGCCGCCGCCCAGCAGCAGGGCTGCGCCATCTTGCTCACCGAAGACCTGCAGCACGACCAGCGCATCGACCAGCTGCGCATCGTCAACCCCTTTCTCGTCGGCCCGGAAGTGCTCGACGCCCCCACGCCATGAACGACGCCCTGACCGCCACGATGCAGCGTGTGATCCGCCGTGACATCCAGGACATGCACGCCTATGCCGTGCAGCCCAGCGCCGGCTTCGTCAAGCTGGACACGATGGAGAACCCGTACCGCCTGCCGGTGCACCTGCAGCGTGCGCTGGCCGAGCGCCTGGGCGCGGTGGCGATCAACCGCTACCCGGCCGAGCGCAACGAGGACCTGCGCCTGGCGCTCAAGCGCTTCGCCGACGTGCCGGCCGACTGCGAGCTGATGCTGGGCAACGGCAGCGACGAATTGATCAGCCTGCTGGCCCTGGCGTGTGACCTGCCGGGCGCGGTGTTCATGGCGCCGCTGCCGGGCTTCGTGATGTACGCCATGTCGGCGGCGCTGCAGGGCATCCGCTTCGTCGGCGTGCCGCTGACGGCCGATTTCGAGCTCGACGAGCCGGCGATGCTGGCCGCCATCGCGCGCGACAAACCGGCCCTGCTGTACCTGGCCTATCCGAACAACCCGACTGCCAACCTGTGGGATGCAGGCACCATCGAGCGCTGCATCCGCGCCGTGGGCGAGGTCGGTGGCCTGGTGGTGATGGACGAGGCCTACCAGCCGTTTGCGTCGCGTGATTCCATGGCCTGGCTGCGCACCTACCCGCATGTGCTGGTGATGCGCACGATGAGCAAGTTCGGCCTGGCTGGCGTGCGCATCGGCTACCTGATCGGCCGGAGCGTCTTGATCGGCGAACTCGACAAGCTGCGCCCGCCGTTCAACGTCAGCGTGCTCAATGCCGAGGCCGGGCTGTTCGCCATCGAGCATGCCGGCGAATACGCCGGCCAGGCCGAGGCCATCCGCAGCGAGCGCGACGCGCTGCAGGCCAGGCTGGCCGTGCTGCCTAGCGTGCGGCCCTATCCCAGCCAGGCCAACATGATCCTCACCCGCGTGCCCGACGCCGCCCGCGCCTTTGCCGGGATGAAGGCACGTGGTGTGCTTGTCAAGAACGTCTCGGCCCTGCATCCGCTGCTGGCCAACTGCCTGCGGCTGACCGTGGGCACGCCGGACGAGAACGTGCAGATGCTCGCGGCGCTCACCGCCGCCCTCAACGATTGACCACCACCATGGCCGACCGCACCGCCCAAGTCGAACGCAACACCAACGAGACGAAGATCCGCGTCGCCATCAACCTCGATGGCAGCGGCAAGAGCAGGCTCGCCACCGGCATCGGCTTCTTCGACCACATGCTCGACCAGATCGCCCGCCACGGCCTGATCGACCTGGACATCCAGTGCGAGGGCGACCTGCACATCGACGGCCACCACACGGTCGAGGACGTGGGCATCACCCTGGGCCAGGCCGTGGCTTTGGCCGTGGGCGACAAGACCGGCATCACCCGCTACGGCCACAGCTACGTGCCGCTCGATGAAGCGCTGTCGCGGGTGGTGGTCGATTTCTCCGGCCGCCC
Source organism: uncultured Aquabacterium sp. (assembly GCA_937864045.1). Taxonomy (GTDB): domain Bacteria; phylum Pseudomonadota; class Gammaproteobacteria; order Burkholderiales; family Burkholderiaceae_C; genus Pseudaquabacterium. The sequence goes on from CALMIF010000441.1 coordinate 14,312, forward strand.
GGGGCTGCACCAGCACATTCCGTTCACCAGCGGCATGGTCGGCACGCTGGACACCCAGCTGGTCTACGAGTTCTTCCAGGGCTTCGTGAACCACGCGCTGTGCACGCTGCACATCGACAACCTCAAGGGCGTCAACGCGCACCACCAGGCCGAGACCGTGTTCAAGGCCTTCGGTCGCGCGCTGCGCATGGCACTGACGCCCGATCCGCGCTCGGCGGGCGTGATCCCGTCGACGAAGGGCAGCCTGTGAGCAAGACAGTTGCGGTGGTCGACTACGGCATGGGCAACCTGCGCTCGGTGTCGCAGGCGGTGATGCATGTGGCGGCTGATTCCGGGTACGCCGTCATCGTCACCCAGCGCCCCGACGAAGTGCGCGCCGCCGAACGCATCGTGCTCCCCGGCCAGGGCGCCATGCGCGACTGCATGCGCGAGCTGCACGACAGCGGCCTGAAGGAGGCCGTGCTCGAAGCCGCCGCCACCAAGCCGCTGATGGGCGTGTGCGTGGGCATGCAGATGCTGCTGGACCACAGCGAGGAGCAGGACACGCCGGGCCTGGGCCTGATCCCTGGCCGCGTGAAGCGCTTCCAGCTGGAAGGCCGCCTGCAGCCCGACGGCAGCCGCTACAAGGTGCCGCAGATGGGCTGGAACCAGGTCTTTGCGCAGACCCACGCCGGCAGTGCCCACGCGGTGTGGGCCGGTGTGCCCGACGGCAGCTGGTTCTACTTCGTGCACAGCTACTACACCGATCCGGCGGACGCGGCGCATAGCGCCGGCGTGGCCGACTATGGTGGCCGCTTTACCTGCGCTGTGGCGCGGGATAACATTTTTGCAACGCAGTTCCACCCCGAGAAAAGTGCCGACCAGGGCCTGGCCCTGTACCGCAACTTCCTCGCCTGGCAACCCTGACGCGGCCCGCGTCCGGCGCTCCGATTCCTCCCACCCTCGCACTGCTTCCAGCCATGCTGCTGATTCCCGCCATCGACCTGAAGGACGGCCACTGCGTTCGCCTGGAAAAGGGCGACATGAACGTCTCCACCACCTTCGGCGAGGACCCCGCGGCGATGGCCCGGCGCTGGCTGGACGCCGGCGCCCGGCGCCTGCACCTGGTCGACCTGAACGGCGCCTTCGCCGGCAAGCCGGTCAACGAGCCGGCGATCAAGGCCATCCTGCGCGAGGTCGGCGACAGCATTCCGGTGCAGCTGGGCGGCGGCATCCGCGACCTCGACACCATCGAGCGCTACCTCGACGACGGCATCAGCGACATCATCATCGGCACTGCCGCGGTCAAGAGTCCCGGCTTCCTGAAGGATGCCTGCAGTGCCTTCGGCGGCCACATCATCGTCGGCCTCGATGCCAAGGATGGCAAGGTCGCCACCGATGGCTGGAGCAAGTTGACGGGCCACGAGGTCATCGACCTGGCGAAGAAGTTCCAGGACTACGGCGTCAACGGCGTCATCTACACCGACATCGGCCGCGACGGCATGCTCACCGGCATCAACATCGATGCCACGGTGAAGCTGGCCCGTGCGCTCGCCATCCCGGTGATCGCCTCGGGCGGCCTGTCCGACATCGCCGACATCGAGCGCCTGTGCGCGGTCGAAGGCGAGGGCGTCGAGGGCGTGATCTGCGGGCGCAGCATCTACAGCGGTGCCCTCGACTTCACGGCGGCGCAGAAGCGCGCCGACGAACTGCTGGCCTGATGCCAGACGCCGGCCGATCCGGCCGGCGGCGACGCGATCAGCCCACCTGGCGGCGGCGCGCCGCCCAACCCAACACACCCAGGCCGGCGAGCATCAGCGCGTAGGTCTGCGGTTCAGGCACCGCGGTGACGAAGGCGCGCAATTCGCCGCCACCGATGTAGCTGGTGTGAATGTTCAGGTAGGCCTTCTGCGACGCCAGGTTGCTGATGAGCCGCGCTTCAGCATCTGCGGGCGTGCCATTGGCCCCGCCCGGGCCGCTTGCCAGGCGGAACGCGGTGCCGTAGTTGCTGGCCACGGTCAGATCGATGACGGCCTCGTAGGTGCCGAATGTGCCTCCCAGTGGAAAGCCCGGCAGAAGGTTGGCTGGCTGTTGCGCCAGGGCGATGCCTGCCGTGCCCGTCGCCGGGGCCGCCGTACAGCAGTGGATGTGCGCGTTGTTGGCATTGCCCGTCAGCCCCGACCAACTGGCCTGGACCAGCAGCGTGTGGCCGTCCTCGTCGTATTCCAGCCGCAGCGTGCCGGTGCCGGTACCGGTTCGGGTCTGGCCCGAGACGACAGCCGTTTCCGGAAGAAACACGCCTTCGAAGACGGTGAGATGCGCCTGGGCAGCGCCGGCCAGCACTGACAGTGAAGCGATCAGCAACTTGTTCATTCGAGGCTCTCCTGGGTTGAAGGTGAGGCCGCGGACTGCGGCTCAGTCCGGATACGTCCGCAAGGGGGCTGCGCATCCATCCTGGGGCCTTTGAACTTGGGGCAGGGGGAACCCCGAGATAATCCTCCCATGCTCGCCAAACGCATCATTCCCTGCCTCGACGTCACCGGCGGCCGTGTCGTCAAGGGCGTCAACTTCGTCGAACTGCGTGATGCCGGTGATCCGGTGGAGATCGCTGCCCGCTACAACGAGCAGGGCGCCGACGAACTCACCTTCCTCGACATCACCGCCACCAGCGACGGCCGTGACCTGATCCTGCACATCATCGAGGCCGTGGCCTCGCAGGTGTTCATTCCGCTGACGGTGGGCGGCGGCGTGCGCACGGTGGCCGACGTGCGGCGCCTGCTCAATGCCGGGGCCGACAAGGTCAGCTTCAACTCGGCGGCCATCGCCAACCCACCGGTGATCCAGGAGGCCTCGGCCAAGTACGGTGCGCAGTGCATCGTGGTGGCCATCGACGCCAAGCGCCGGCACGGCGACGACCTGGCCGCACGCGGCCCGGGCTGGGACGTCTACAGCCACGGCGGGCGCAAGAACATGGGCCTGGATGCGGTGGCCTGGGCCACGCAGATGGCGCAGTTCGGCGCCGGCGAGATCCTGCTGACCAGCATGGACCGCGACGGCACCAAGATCGGCTTCGACCTGCAGCTGACCCGCGCGGTGAGCGACGCCGTGCCGGTGCCGGTGATCGCCTCGGGCGGCGTGGGCGCGCTGCAGCACCTGGCCGAGGGCATCCAGATCGGCGGCGCCGACGCGGTGCTGGCCGCCAGCATCTTCCACTATGGTGAGTTCACCGTCGGCCAGGCCAAGCAGGTGCTCGCCGAGCACGGCATCCCGGTGCGGCGATGAAGGCGCGCGCTGCGCCCGGTGCGCCGCACGAGGTGCGGCTGATCGGCGGCACCCTCAAGCGCAGCAAGCTGCCCGTGGCTGACCGACCCGGCCTGCGGCCCACGCCGGACCGCGTGCGCGAGACGCTGTTCAACTGGCTGGGCCAGGATCTGGCCGGCTGGCGTGTGCTCGATGCCTTTGCCGGCAGCGGCGCGCTGGGCTTCGAGGCGGCGTCGCGCGGCGCGGCCGAGGTGCTGCTGCTCGAACGCGACCCGGCCCTGGTGCGCAGCCTGCAGTCGAGTCAGGTGCGCTTGAAGGCCGAGCGGCTGCGTGTCGAGCAGGCCGACGCCGTGGCCTGGATGGCGCGCTGCGGGCCTGGCCAGTTCGACCTGGTGCTGCTGGATCCGCCCTTCGACGCTGGCCTGCAGGCACCGGCCCTGACTGCTGCGGCGCCGCTGTTGGGGTCCGGCGGCCTGCTGTACCTGGAGTCGCCGGCGGCGCTGGCTCCGGAGGCGGTGCCGCTCGAATTTGCGCTTTTGCGACAAGGCCGTGCCGGAGCGGTGCACTATCATTTGCTGCGCCGCAACACCTGAGCCGCCATGCACAGCAATGGCAGCCGATGCACAGGAGACACCCCGTGACCCAGGCCAAGTTCATCACCGCCGTCTACCCCGGCACCTTCGACCCGATGACGCTCGGGCACGAGGACCTGATGGCCCGCTCGTCGCGGCTGTTCGACAAGCTGATCCTGGCGGTGGCGGCCGGTCACCACAAGCGCACCATGTTCACCATCGCCGAGCGGCTGGACAGCGCCCGCGAGATCGCCGCGTCCTACGGCAACATCGAGGTGATCCCCTTCCGCGGCCTGCTGCGCGACTTCGTCGTCGGCAACAACGGCAACGTGGTGATCCGCGGCCTGCGGGCGGTCAGCGACTTCGACTATGAGTTCCAGATGGCCGGCATGAACCGCCAGCTGATGCCCGACGTGGAGACGCTGTTCCTCACGCCCAGCGACCAGTACCAGTTCGTCAGCAGCACCTTCGTGCGCGAGATTGCCACCCTGGGCGGTGATGTCTCGAAGTTCGTGGCACCGTCGGTGCTGGCGCGGCTGAAGGAGCGTGTGGCCCGGCCCGCCGCGGAGGAATGACCTGATGGCCCTGATGATCACCGACGAGTGCATCAACTGCGACGTCTGCGAGCCCGAGTGCCCGAACCAGGCGATCGCGATGGGCGCCGAGTTCTACACCATCGACCCGAACCGCTGCACCGAATGTGTCGGTCACTTCGACGAGCCGCAGTGCGTGCAGGTGTGCCCGGTGGCCTGCATCCCGGTCAACCCTGAGCGGGTCGAGAGCAAGGACCAGCTCTGGTCCAAGTACCGCGTTCTGATTGCCGCGGCAGCCTGAGGCTTCAGGCCGCCTTCGCCGGATGCGGCGTGCGCTTCGGTTTGTTTTTTTTCTTCGCGTCGCGCTCGGCCTTGGCCTTCTCGCGGGCGGCCAGCGCTTCGGCTTTCGCAAGGTCGGCCTGACTGGGCCCGATCTGGCCGGCACGCTGGCCGACCGCGGCGCCGTCGCGCGCCCGGCGTTCCGCAGCGAGTTCGTCAGCCAGCCGCGCATCCTGAACCTTCACCGCCTGCGCCTGGCGGCGCTGCTCGTCAGTGCGGCTGTCGTCCACCGCCACCGGCTTGCCGCCCGGGCAGGGCGTGGTGCCGTAGCTGTCGCCGCAGCGGTAGACGCGCGGCGCCGGGTCGGGTGACTGGGCCTGGGCCGCGCCGGCCGGCAGCAGCGCCATCGCGGCAATGACCAGGCTGAAGGCGTGGAGGCGCTGGCGTGTCATGGTGACGGCTCCTGCGTGGCTGGAGGTGCGGGTGGTGCGGTGGCGCCTGCTGCCGCCGGCTCGGGCCGGCGCGGCGGCTTGGGCCGCTGCGGGCCGGCGTGGATCCGGGCCGTGGCCGACTTGAAGTCGCCGGCCAGCAACTGCGGCAGAGCGGCCACTGAATCGGCCACGCACTTCTCGATGGCCAGGCGCTCGTCCAGCGGCGGCTTGCGCAGCACCCAGTTCGCCACCTCATGGCGCGCGCCGGGGTGGCCGATGCCGATGCGCAGGCGCCAGAAGTCGGGCGAGCCGAGTTGGGCGAGGATGTCCTTCAGCCCGTTGTGACCGGCTGCGCCGCCGCCCTGCTTGAGCTTCATCTGGCCGGGCGCCAGGTCGAGCTCGTCGTGCACCACCAGGATCTCGGCCGGTGCGATCTTGAAGAAGCGCGCCAGCGGCGCCACCGACTGGCCCGAGAGGTTCATGTAGGTCATCGGCTGCAGCAGCCAGACAGGCCCCTCGCTGCGGTTGATGCGCGCCACCGTGCCCTTGTAGTTGCGGTCGAAGGCCAGCACGCCGCCGAGCTGGCGCACCGCCGCATCCACCCACCAGAAGCCGGCGTTATGCCGCGTGTCTTCGTATTCAGGACCCGGATTGCCCAGGCCGACGATCAGTCGAATCATGGTCTGGATTATCCGAGGGGACGCAGCGCCGCCCGGGCGCCCTCGGCCAGCGCCCGGCCCACGCGGTCGAGCACACCGGCGCGCAGCGGGTTGTCGGGCAAGGGTGCGGCCAGGTCACTGTCGCCGCTGCCGCCCAGCTTCCACTGATGCCAGTGCAGCCGCACGTCCACATGCACCTCGGGGTGCAGGGCCAGCAGCGCGCCGCTGGCCAGGCCGGACGCGGCCATCAGCTCGGGCACGACGGCGATGCCCCAGCCCATCGCCGCGGCGCGGGTCTGGGCTTCGGTCGACGGCACATGGCGCTCCACCAGGCGGGGTTGTCCGATGCCGAAGGCCTGGCCGACCCAGACGGCGTGGTTGTCGTCCTTGCGGTTGAACACCAGCCAGGGCAGCCTGGCGAAGTTGCCGCGGTGCAGGCCCTGTGGCAGCGCCTGGGCGATGAAGGCCGGGCTGGCGACCGCCACATAGCGCATGCTGCCCAGCGGCGTGGCGCTGCAGCCGCGCAACGCCTCGGCCACGGTGCTGACGCAGCCCAGCACCGTGCCTTCGCGCAGGCTCTCGTGCGTGAAGTCCTGGTCATCGACGATCAGCTCCAGGCCGAAGCCCTCGGCCAGGCCCGCCTGCACCACCGGCTGCAGCGCCGGCAGCACCCAGGTGGCCAGGCTGTCGGCGTTGACGGCGATCGGCAGGCGCTCGTCCTGCAGGCCGGTGGCGCCCAGCTCGCGGGCGATGTCGGCGCGCATGGCCTGCATCTGGCGGGCATAGCGCAGCAGCAGCTTGCCGGGCTCGGTCAGGCGCAGCGGGCGCGAGCGCACCACCAGCAGCCGGCCCAGGCCGGTCTCCAGGGCACGCAGCCGCTGCGACACCGCCGACTGCGTGATCGACAGCCGCTGCGCCGCACGCTCGAAGCTGCCGGCGTCGGCCAGTGCGGCCAGGCAGTCCAGGGCGGCAGGGTCGAAGGCGTTCATCGTGGGGCCACTGTAAAGGGCAGGCGCCAATGACAAGGCCCCTCCGAGGAGGGGCCTGCATGGGGGAGAAGCGGGACGGCGGCACGGTGCCGCCGGCACGTCACTTCTTGGCGGCCTTCTTGGCGGCAGCCTTCTTCGCCGGCACGGCGGCCGGGGCCGGGGCGGCCTCTTCCTCGATCTTCGGCGGCACGGCGGCCACGATCACCGGGTTCACCTTGCCGTGGCGCACGAACTTGATGCCCTCGGGGTAGACCAGGTCGGTGGCGTGCAGCGACTGGCCCTTGACCAGGCCGCTCAGGTCGACGGCGATGAACTCGGGCAGGGCGGTGGCCAGGCACTCGATCTCGACTTCAGTCGAGACATGGTTGACCAGGCACTTGTCGGTCTTCACCGCCACCGAGTCGGCTTCGCCGGAGAAGTGCAGCGGCACCTTCTTGCGCAGCTTGGTGGTCTCGTCCACGCGCTGGAAGTCCACGTGCAGCACCTGCTGCTTCCAGGGGTGCATCTGGAAGTCGCGCAGCAGCACCTTCTGGGTGGCGCCGTTCAGGTCCATCTCGAGGATGGAGCTGTGGAAGGCTTCCTTCTTCAGCGCGAAGTACAGCGCGTTGTGGTCCAGCTCGATCATGGCGGGGGTGCCGGCGCCGAAGACGATGCCGGGCACCTTGCCGCCCATGCGCAGGCGGCGGCTCGCTCCGGTCCCCTGCAGATTGCGCTCGAAAGCGGTGAATTTCATGGTTGCTCCATGTGTGGGGCCCGCGACCAGGCCACCGGGGTGAAGGCGAGGCCACGACGGCCACGCCGGAAAAACTGGGGTCCGGCGACGCTCAGAAGTTGGCGTTCTGCTCGGCGAACAGCGAGGTGACCGATTCGCCGTCAGAGATGCGGCGGATGGTCTCGGCGAACAGGAACGCCACCGACAGCTGGCGGATCTTCTTGCACGAGCGGGCCGGCTCGGTCAGCGGGATGGTGTTGGTGATCACCACCTCGTCGAGCTGGCTGTTGGCGATGCGCTCGACCGCCGGACCCGACAGGATCGGGTGCGTGCAGTAGGCGAACACGCGCTTGGCGCCGCGCTCCTTCAGCACCTCGGCCGCCTTCACCAGGGTGCCGGCGGTGTCGATCATGTCGTCCATGATCACGCAGTTGCGGCCGTCGATCTCGCCGATGACGTGCATCACCTCGGACACATTGGCCTTGGGCCGCCGCTTGTCGATGATGGCCAGGTCGCAGCCCATCTGCTTGGCCAGCGCCCGGGCACGCACCACGCCGCCGACGTCGGGCGAGACCACCACCAGGTCGGGATAGGCCTTGCTCTTCAGGTCCGACAGCAGCACCGGGCTGGCGTAGATGTTGTCGACCGGGATGTCGAAGAAGCCCTGGATCTGGTCGGCGTGCAGGTCCATCGTCAGCACGCGCTCGACGCCCACGGTCTCCAGCAGGTTGGCCACCACCTTGGCCGAGATCGGCACGCGCATCGAGCGCGGGCGGCGGTCCTGGCGGGCGTAGCCGTAGTAGGGGATCACGGCGGTGATGCGGCGCGCGCTGGCGCGCTTCAACGCATCGACCATGATCAGCAGTTCCATCAGGTTCTCGTTGGTCGGCGCGCAGGTGCTTTGCACCACGAAGACGTCGCGGGCGCGCACGTTCTGGTGCAGCTCGACCGTGACTTCACCGTCGGAGAACCGGCCCACCGTCGCCTTGCCCAGCTCGACGCCGAGGCTGGTGGCCATTTCCTGGGCCAGGGCAGGATTGGCGTTGCCGGTGAACAGCACGGTGTTGAACAGCACGGTACGTTCTCCGTCAGGCCTGGTGCAGCGCAAAGCTGGGGTGGGATGCTGGATCTGAAGATGTTTGGCAGGGGAGGAAGGACTCGAACCCTCGCATGTCGGAATCAAAATCCGATGCCTTGACCAACTTGGCGACTCCCCTACACAGGACCCGGCCTGCGCCGAACCCCAACAACTTTCTCAGCCGGTCCAGTCCACGAGCGGGTGCTGGGCCAAACTGCGGCACATCCGTCCGATCCAGCCGACTGGAAGCGATTCCAGCCTGTTGGTCGCCGCGGGTTGGTCCGCGGCCTGAACATCGGTGCCGATTCTCGCGAACACTGCACTGCCGGAACCCGACATGCGGCTGTTGCCGAAGCGGGCTTCCAACCACCGGGCGACTTGCGTCACGTCGGGGCAGCTGGCTTCAGCCGGGGCCTGCAGGTCATTGCGACCAAACCCTGCTGACAACCGCGCTGCGAGCTGGGTGTCTGCGAGAAAGCTCATGACTATAGCAGGTTCTGTGTCGCGTACCAACAGGGGGCTGCCAAAAATCGCTGTGGTGGCGATGGCCGGTTCGGGCTTGACCACGGCATAGCACTGCCGCGGCAGGGCGCCGGCAGGCAGCGGATGCAGCTGTTCGCCGATGCCCTCGACGAAGGCGTTGTGTCCGCCGACGAAGAACGGCACGTCGGCGCCCAGGGTGATGGCGATCGCCTGCAGGCGATCACGCGGCCAGTGCAGGCCCCACAACCGGTTCAACGCCAGCAGGACGCTGGCCGCGTCCGAGCTGCCACCGCCCAGACCGGCGCCCCAGGGCACGCGCTTCATCACCGAGATGTCGGCGCCCAGCGCCGTCCCGCTGGCCTGCTGCAAGGCACGGGCGGCGCGCAGGCTCAGGTCGTCGGCCGGCAGGGCCGGGCCCAGGTCGTGGCGCTGCAGGCGACCATCGCTGCGGCGTTCGAAGTGCAGGGTGTCGCACCAGTCGATCAGCACGAAGACCGACTGCAGTAGGTGGTAGCCGTCGGCCCGCCGTCCGGTGACATGCAGGAACAGGTTCAGCTTGGCCGGGGCCGGCACGTCGTACAGCGCGGCGATGCTCATCGGCCGCCGCCTTCCACCCGCGCCCGCACCGTGACCACCGGCGGCGCCAGCCGCACGGCGTCGAGCAGGCCGTCGCCCCAGCGCGCCAGGTCGATGCGCCAGCCCAGCTGCTCGAAGCCCGTGCCGCCGTCGCTGCGCGGCTGCGACGGCGCGCCGGCCCAGGCACGGCCATGCAGCCAGTCGAAGAATGCCGCCATCGGCAGCGCCTCGCCCAGCGCCGCCTGACCCAGGCTGTCGAGGTCGGGGTGGCGCTGGGTGGCGCCGCCACTCATCAGCAGCGCCTCGCCGGGTTGCCAGGTGGCCTGTGCGGCGCTGGTGCCCAGCGGGCCGGTCAGCAGCAGGCTGCCGCGCTCGGCCGTGCCGGCCAGCTCGAAGCCGGCGCTGACCGACTTGTCGGGCTGGCCATCGACGCGCACCGACAGCCGGCCGCTGAGCAGCGGCGTGGTCGACGGCGGTGCACTGGCGCAGCCGGCCAGCACGGCGGCAGCCAGCAGGGCGCCCAGCCGGGCGCGGACCCCGTGCCGACCACTCAAAGGCCGACCTTCAGCCGCGCCAGCGTCTCGCGCAGCACCTCGTTGCCGGCGTCACGGCCGCGGGCGTCCTGCCAGATGCGGCGCGCTTCGTCGCGCTGGCCGCTGGCCCACAGCACCTCGCCCAGGTGGGCGGCGATCTCGGTGTCGGGCCGGGCGCTGTAGGCCTGGCGCAGCAGGCGCAGCGCCTCGTCGCGGTTGCCAAGGCGGAATTCCACCCAACCCAGGCTGTCGGTGATGAACGGATCGCCCGGCGAGAGTTCCAGCGCACGCTGGATCAGCACCCGCGCCTCGGGCAGGCGCACGCCGCGGTCGGCCAGCGAGTAGCCCAGCGCATTGTGGGCGTGTGGATGATCAGGCTTGAGTGCGATCACCCGACGCAGCAGGCGCTCCATCTCGGCCAGGCGGTCGAGCTTTTCCTCGACCATGGCCTGCTCGTAGATCAGCTCGGTGTCCTCGGGGAAGCGCTGCGCCGCTGCGCCCAGCACGGCTGCCGCGTCGGTCCAGCGCTTGACGTCGCGCAGCAGCTGGGCCTCGGCCATCAGTTTGGCGCGGGCATCGTCGCCGGTGCGCTCGGGCACGGCCTGCACCAGGGCGCGGGCCTCCTTGATCTTGCCCTGGCGGGCCAGCAGGCCGGCGCGGCGCGCCTGCACTTCCAGCAGGCGCTGCGGGTTCTCGATCTTCGCCAGCCAGGTCTCGGCCGCCTTCAGGTCGCCGCGCTGCTCGGCCGCCTGGGCCAGCAGCAGCCAGGCCTGGGTCAGGTCGCGCTGGCCACCGGTCTCGGCACTGGATGACGGGCCGTCGTCGTCGTCCTCGGTGTCGCTGGCGGTGCTGCCGGTGGCCGCACCAGCCGCATTGGCGGCGGCCACGGCCGCCGGCGGCGGTGCCGAGCCCGCCAGTTCGACGTAGCGCAGCAGCGCGGCTTCCGCCTCCTTCGGCAGCTTCAGCTCCAGCCGCAGCGCGCCGAGCGTCAGCCAGGGTTCGGGCAGGTCGGGTTTGTCGCGGGTGAGCTGTTCCAGCTGGCGGCTGGCATCGGCATAGCGCTGGCTCTGCGCCAGGCTGCGCACGTAGGCCAGGCGCACCGCGGGTTCGGCGTCGGGGCGGGCCAGGTAGGCGGTGACCAGCGCTTCGGCGGCCGGCGTGGCCGGCAGCATGTCCAGCGCCAGCAAGGCCGGGCCGGGGGCGGCGGCGTCGTCTGCCTGCGCAGCCCGGGCCAGGCCAAGGGCCTGCGTCGGCAGCGCAGCCAGCAGATGCGCCCGGCCCAGCGCGACGCGGGCTGCGGTGCGGGTGCCGGGGTCGTCGAGCCAGGGCGTCAGCACCTTGCCAGCCAGGGCCAGCGCCTGCTGCTTGTCGGCCAGGCGCTGCAGCAGCTGCGGCAGGCTGGCGATCAGGCCCGGGCGCTCCAGCAGCGGGGCAACCGCCAGCCAGGCGCTCAGCGGTTCGGCCAGGTCCTGGCCGCGGTTCAGCGCGAGCAGGATCTGCACCTCGTGGCGCATCGCGGCGGTGGACTGCGGCCGCGCCTCGCGCCAGGCCTTCACCGCCGCCAGGGCCTGGTCACCGGCGCGGGCCTGCAGCGCGATGTCGACTGCGCGCTGGAACAGGGCGTCGTCGGCCTGCCGGCGTGCGGCATCCAGGATCACCTGGTAGGCGTTGCCTGGGCGGCCGTCGCGCAATTCCAGCTCGCCGATCAGCAACTGGTAGAACAGCGGTGCATCCAGGGCCGAAGGCGGGGCTGCGGCGGGCTTGGTCTCGGGCTCGGTCTGCGCCCAGGCCGGGGCGCCGGTGCCCAGGGCGAGCAGGGCGGCCAGCAGATGACGGGCCAGCACATGCCGGCGCGGCGCGGGCAGGCGCGGGCCGCGCGGGCCTTGGCATCGGGCGGTGGGGCCGGTCATCAGGACTCCTGGAAGCTGCGGTTCATTCTAGGAGGCCGCCGCGCGGGCGAGGTTCAGCGAGGCCAAGGCCATCCGGGGCGCCGACCATAATCCCGCGATGCCTGAATTGCCCGAGGTGGAAGTCACACGTGCCAGCCTGGCCGACCGGCTGGCGGGCGCCGAGGTGCAGGCCGCCCGCCTGGGCAAACCGCTGCGCTGGCCGCTGGGCGTGGACGCCGCCCACCTGGTCGGCCGCCGCGCCGGGCTGCTGCAGCGCCGCGGCAAGTACCTCTGGTTGCCGCTGCCGGGCGACGCCGATGCCGGCGGCGGCCTGCTGATGCACCTGGGCATGTCGGGCTCGCTGAACCTGGCCGATGCGCCCGGCCCTGCCGGCGTGCATGACCACTTCGAGCTGCGGACCAGCCGCGGCACGCTGCGCCTGACGGACCCGCGCCGCTTCGGTGCCGTGGTCTGGTCCGACGCGCTGCAGGCCCAGCCGGCGGCCGGCCTGCTGGCGCGGCTGGGCGCCGAGCCCTTCGATGCGGGCTTCACCGCGCAGCACCTGCACGCCGCGCTGCAGGCCCGGCGCACACCGATCAAGGCCGCGATCCTGGCCGGCGACATCATCGTCGGCGCCGGCAACATCTACGTCAGCGAGGCGCTGCACCGCGCCGGCATCGACCCGCGCACCCGCAGCAACGCGCTCAGCCGGCCGCGCTGCGAGCGCCTGCTGGCGGCGTTGCGGCTGACGCTGGCGCGCGCCATCGAGCTGGGCGGCTCGACGCTGCGCGACTTCAAGGACGCGCACGGCATGGCCGGCGCCTTCCAGGACGAGGCCCTGGTCTACGGCCGCGCCGGCCAGACCTGCGCCCGCTGCGGCGGCACCATCCGGCGCATCGTGCAGGGTCAGCGTGCCACCTATTTTTGCGGCGGCTGCCAGCGGCGCTGAGGCGGCGGTGCCCGGGTGGTGAGGAATTCACACCGCTGTGCTTCCAGGTGATGAGGCCGCATGGCAGGCCTGGTGTCCGGCTGCAGGCGCTGCGATAGGATGATTTTTCCGTTTTCGAACCTGTGTCGCTCCGTTCCGCATGCCGACTTCCCTGCTGTCGCGCCTGGACTCGCTCGCCCACTGGCGGCGCCTGCTTGACCGTGCCGTCGAGCAGCTCGTCAGCGGGCTGGACGGCAACGGCCTGCTCGACGCGTCCGGTCGTGCGCTGGCGGGTGCCGTGCGGCAGCGGCTGGCGTCCGACCGTCTGGTGTTGGCCTTCGTCGCCGAGTTCTCGCGCGGCAAGTCCGAGCTGATCAACGCGCTGTTCTTCGCCGACACCGGGCGCCGCGTGCTGCCGGCCACGCCGGGCCGCACCACCATGTGCCCGGTCGAGCTGGCCTGGGACGCGCAGCTGGTGCCCTCGCTGTCGCTGCTGCCCATCGCCACGCGCGCGGGCGGCCAGCCGGTGCAGGTGCTGCGCGAGCAACCCGAACTGTGGTGCGAGGTGCCGCTGCCGGTGGGTGATGGCGAGGCGCTGGCGCAGGCGCTGCAGGCCGTCACCCGGGTGCAGAAGGTGCCGGTGGCCGAGGCCCGCACGCTGGGGTTCTGGAGTGACGACGAGCCGCAGGACAACCCGCCGCTGGACGCCGACGACCTGGTCGAGGTGCCGGCCTGGCGCCATGCGCTGATCAACTACCCGCATCCGCTGCTCAAGCGCGGCCTGGTGGTGCTGGACACGCCGGGCCTGAACGCCATCGGCGCCGAGCCCGAGCTGACGCTGTCGCTGCTGCCCACGGCCCATGCGGCGGTGTTCCTGCTGGCCGCCGACACGGGCGTGACCAAGTCCGACCTGGGCGTCTGGCGCGACCACCTGGGCGACCGCGGTTGCGAGCGCTTCGTGGTGCTCAACAAGATCGACATGCTGGCCGACCCGCTGCTGCAGGCCGCCGACATCGCCGCCCAGGTGCAGCGCCAGCGTGACGATGCCGCCACCACGCTGGGCATCGGCGGCGACCGCGTGTTCGCGCTGTCGGCCCGCCAGGCGCTGACGGCCCGCATGCAGGGCGACGAGGCGGCGGTGGCCGCCAGCGGCCTGACGCAGCTGGAGGACGCACTGCTCAACGAGCTGCTGCCCAAGCGCAGCGAGGTCATCGGGCGCATGGTCGAGGACGGCGCGCTGGCACTGCAGCAGCATGGCCTGGCCCGCCTGGCCGAGCGCCAGCGCCAGCAGGGCGAGCAGCTGTTCGAGCTGCGCAGCCTGCGCGGCAAGAGCGCCGCCCGGCTGCAGCTGATGAGCCGCCGGCTCGAAGGCGAGGCGCTTGACTTCGAACGCTGCGCGCCCAAGCTGGCGGCGCTGCGGGCGGTGCTGATGCGCCAACAGCAGGCGGCGCTGGACCACCTGTCCAGCGACCGGCTGCGCGAGTTGCTGCGCGAGATGCGCCAGTCCAGCCAGGGCAATCTGTTCAAGCTGGGTGCGGCCAAGGCCTTTGCGCGGCTGGGTGACCAGTTGCAGGCCTGCCTGGGCGGCGCAGCCGGCGGCCTGGACGAACTGCAGGACATGCTGCGCGCCAGCGTGCTGCCGCTGAACGCCGAGTACGGCCTGTCGCTGGACGTGCCGGTGCGGCCCTCGCTCGACGGCTTCGCCCGCGAGCTCGACCGGGTGCGCGAAGGCTACAGCCGCTACGTCGGCATCACCCAGCTCTGGCGCCTGGCGCAACCCGACTTCATGGACCGCTTCGTGCGGCTGCTGCACTCGCGGGTGCGGGTGGTGTTCGAGGGCGCTGCGCACGAGGTCGAGCTGTGGACGCAGGCGATCAGCGCCCAGATCGACGTCCAGATGCGCGACCGCCGCCAGGCCCTGGTGCAGCGGCGCGAGGCGCATGGCCGCATCCGCCAGGCGGAAGACGGCCTGGAGCGCAGCATCGCCAACCTCGAATCGCTGCAGGCGCAGTGCGAACGCCTGGCCGAGCAGCTGGCCGGCGACGTCGACCGCCTGCGCCACCTGGCCGCCATGCCGCCGGCATCGCTGACGCCCGGCGCACCGCCGCGCTCGATGCACCTGCAGTTGGTGCAGCCGACGGCCAGCGCGGCCTGACAGCGGAACCGGCGATGCCGGGCGCATCGCCGATGATCGCGGCATGACCCTGTCGCCAGCGCCTGCCTCGATCCCGCTTGTTCCCACCGACCTGGCCCCGCGGCTGATCAACTGGCAGCGCCAGCACGGCCGCCACGGCCTGCCCTGGGTCGGCAGCACCGACCCGTACCGCGTGTGGCTGTCGGAAATCATGCTGCAGCAGACCCAGGTCAGCGTGGTGATGGACTACTACGCCCGCTTCCTGGCGCGCTTTCCGGATGTGGCGGCGCTGGCCGCCGCGCCGCTGGACGACGTGCTGGCGCTGTGGAGCGGTCTGGGCTACTACAGCCGCGCGCGCAACCTGCACCGCTGTGCCCAGGCGGTGGTGGCGCAGCATGGCGGGCGCTTTCCGGCCAGCAGCGCGGCGCTGGCGGAGCTGCCCGGCATCGGCCGCTCGACGGCGGCGGCGATCGCCGCCTTCTGCTTCGGTGAACGCTGCGCCATCCTCGATGGCAATGTGAAGCGCGTGCTCACGCGGGTGCTGGGCTTCGAGGGCGACCTGGCCCAGGCGCGACAGGAGAAGCGGCTGTGGCAGATGGCCGAGGCGCTGTTGCCCGAGACCGGCATCGAGGCCTACACGCAAGGCCTGATGGACCTGGGCGCGTCGCTGTGCAGCCAGCGCCGGCCCGCCTGTGACGCCTGCCCGCTGGCCGGCCTTTGCGTGGCGCGTGAGCAAGGCCGGCCCGAGGCCTATCCGGTGAAGACACGCAAGCTCAGGCGCGGCACGCGCGCCCATCTGCTGCTGTGGCTGGACCGGGGTGATGCGGTCTGGCTGGTGCAGCGGCCCACACCCGGCGTGTGGGCCGGCCTGTGGAGCCTGCCCGAGTTCGACGATGCCGACGCGCTGTGGGCAGCCACCGCTGCCTGGCCGGGCGAGGGCCGGCTGCTGCCGCCGCTGGTGCATGTGCTGACCCACGTGGACTGGACGCTGCAGCCCTGCCACTGGCCGCTGCCGGCCCATGTGGACGGTGCGGCGCTGCGGGCGATCGAAGCCGCCTTGCCGGCCGGCCGCTGGGTGCAGCGCGCCGAGGCGCTGGCGCTGGGCCTGCCGACGCCGATCCGCCGCTGGCTGGAGGCCGGGCCGCCGGCCTGATGCCGGCCGGCCGGCGGCTACACCAGGCCCTTGCCGTGCAGGTAGTCCTGCACCAGCTGCAGGCGCAGCAGCGGTTCGTCCAGCGCCATCAGCCGCTGCTTGGCCGTGCTGCTGATCGGCAGGATCTCGCACCAGCGGTTGGCCACCCAGCCGGCTTCGTCGAGCCGGTGCGGTGCCAGGAAGGGCTGGTGGCCCTGGCCGGCCAGAGCCTCGATGGCCCGGCCCAGGGCCTGGGCGGTGGGCAGCAGGGCCTCGGGCACGGCCTGCTCGGGGTCGGGCGGGTCGGCCACCGCCTCGGCCAGCCACAGGCCGTCGTCGCGCTGGCGCGTGGCGCCGATCTGCACCCGCAGCCCGCCCTGGCAGCGCACCCGCAGGATGCCGGGCTGCTCGGCGTCGACCTCCTGCACATGGGCCAGCACGCCCACGCTGTCGAGCACCGTCTTGCCGGCGCTGCGCAGCTCGCTGCCCTGGCGGATGTGCACCACGGCGAACGGCGTGCCGCTGCGCAGGCAGTTGCCGATGAGGTCCAGGTAGCGCGCCTCGAACACCTTCAGCGGCAGCAACCCGCCCGGAAACAGCACCGTGCCCAGCGGGAACAGCGGCAGCGCATCCCAGGGGCCGGTGGCGCCGGACATGTCAGCCATTTCTGGCGGCAAGCGCCAAGACAGAAGCAGGCCACCGGTCGAACCAAGCGCACGCCGCGGAACCGGCTTTGCCGGGCCGCTGGCGTGGCCCCCTTGAGGGGGCGCGCGGAGCGCGTAGGGGGTGGGCCATGTCAATCGCCGACGTCGAGTTCGCGGTGGCGGACCACCACCGCGCCGTGATCGGCGAAGCGCCGACCCAGTTCCTCGACCATGTAGACCGAGCGGTGCTGGCCCCCGGTGCAGCCGATGGCGACGGTGACGTAGGCGCGCTGGTCGGTGGCCAGCGCCGGCAGCCAGCGGCGCAGGAAGGCATCGATCTGCGCCAGCATGTCGGCCGCCTCGGGCTGGCCGGCCAGGAACTGCGCCACCGGCGCGTCGCGTCCGGTGAGTGCCCGCAGTTCGCGCACGTAGTACGGGTTGGGCAGCACGCGCACGTCGAACACGTAGTCGGCGTCCAGCGGCACGCCGTACTTGAAGGCGAAGCTCTCGAAGACGAGCGTGAGCCGGTGGTTGCTGACGGCCACCAGGTCACGCACATGGCTGCGCAGCCCCGCCGGGCGCAGCGTGCTGGTGTCGATGATGGTCGAGACCTCGCGCAGCTCGGCCAGCATCAGCCGCTCCAGCTCGATGGCCTCGATCAGCGCATGCTGGGTGCTGCCGCCGGCCTCGGGCTGGCTCAGGGGGTGCGGCCGGCGTGTCTCGGAGAAGCGGCGCACCAGGGTGTCGGTGCTGGCGTCGAGGAACAGCGGGCGGATCGCCACGCCTTCGCCGCGCAGCTCGTCGATCAGCGGCACCAGCACCGGCAGCGAGCGGGCGGCGCGCACGTCCACCGCCACCGCCACGCGCTGGGTGTAGCGCGGGTGCTCCAGCTGCATGTAGGCGCGCAGCAGCTCGGGCGGCAGGTTGTCGACGCAGAAGAAGCCGGCGTCTTCCAGCGCATGCAGGGCCACCGACTTGCCCGAGCCCGAGATGCCGGTGATCAGCACCAGCTCGCGGACCGTGGTGTCGGCCGCTGCCGGATGGCCGGGCGCGAGGGCGCTCATGCCTTGCTGCGCCGCCGCGGTGGCGGGGTTTCGGCGGGCGTGGCGGCGTGCACCGCCTGCTGCAGCATCGCCTGGGCATGGGCCAGGCTGGTGCCGGCCAGGCGCTCGCCGCCCAGCATGCGGGCCACCTCGGCCACCCGCGCCTCGCCGGCCACCGGGGCCACGCTGCTGGTGGTGGCAGCGTCCGCCACGCTGCCCTGGGCCAGTCCCTTGGTCACCACGTAGTGCTGATCGGCGCAGGCAGCGACCTGGGCCAGGTGGGTGACGGCCAGCACCTGGCGCTGGCGCCCCAGCTGCTTCATCAGTGCGCCCACGGTGTCGCCCACCGCACCGCCGATGCCGGCATCGATCTCGTCGAAGATCAGCGTGCCGGCGCCGTCGGCGTCCCGCTGGGCGGTGGTGACGGCGATCGCCAGTGCCAGGCGCGACAGCTCGCCGCCCGACGCCACCTTGGCCAGCGGCCGCGGCGTGCTGCCCGCATGGCCGGCCACCAGGAACTCGACCGCCTCCAGCCCCTGACTCTGTGGCGCCGGCAGCGGCTGCAGCGCCACGTCGAAGCGACCGCCAGCCATGCCCAGGCCCTGCATGGCCTGCGTCACGCGGTCTGCCAGCGGCCTGGCTGCCGCGGCACGGGCGGCGCTGATGCGCTTGGCTTCCTGCCGGTACAGCTTGTCGGCGGCGGCCAGCGCGGCCTCCAGTGCGGCGGTGTCGGTGGCGGCGTCCAGCGTGGCCAGCTCGGCGCGCCACTGCGCCAGCAGCGCCGGCAGTTCGGCCGGCGGGCGGCGGTGGCGGCGTGCCTGGCCCATCCAGGCCGACATGCGCTCGTCCAGCTCGGCCAGGCGACGAGGGTCGAGGTCGGCGCGGCCCAGGTAGCCGTTCAGCGCATGGGCGGCGTCCTGCAGCTGGGCCAGCGCGCCGTTCAGCGATTCGAGGATGGGCGCGATGCGCGCATCATGGTCGGCCACGTCGGCCAGGGCATCGACGGCGCGCGCGGCCAGGCCTTCGGCATGGGTCTCGTCGCCTTCGGCCACCAGCTGCAGCGCCTGGCGCGCGGCGTCGATCAGCGCCTGGCCATGCGCCAGCCGCTGGTGCTCGGCGGACAGGTCATCCCACTCGCCTTCGCCCGGGGCCAGCTTGTCCAGTTCGCTGATCTGCCAGGCCAGGCGGTCGCGCTCGCGCTGCAGCGCGTCGCCCTGGTGGCGTGCCGCGTCCAGCGCCTCGGCGGCGGCCTTGCGGGCGGCGAAGTGCTGCGCCAGCAGCGTGGTGTCGATGCCGGCCTGGCCGTCGAGCAGCGCCCGCGTGGCCGCCGGCTGCGTCAGCCGCTGCCAGGCATGCTGGCCGTGGATGTCCAGCAGGTGTTCGGCCGCCTCGCGCAGCTGGGTGACGGTGGCCGCGCTGCCGTTGATCCAGGCGCGGCTCTTGCCTTGCGCGTCGACGCTGCGGCGCAGCAGCAGGCCGCCTGCGTCGTCGGTGGCAAAGCCGGCGTCGTCCAGCCAGGCGGCCAGCGACGGCGGGCTGTCGAACTCGGCCGTGATCTCGGCGCGGGCCGCGCCTTCGCGCACCACGCCGGCGTCAGCCCGGCTGCCCAGCGCCAGCTGCAGCGCGTCGATCAGGATCGACTTGCCGGCGCCGGTCTCGCCGGTCAGCACCGAGAAGCCGGCGTGGAAGTCGAGCTCCAGCGCGGGCACGATGACGAAGTCGCGCAATGCCAGCCTGCGCAGCACTACACCACTCCCTCGTACCAGCGCAGCTTGCGGCGCAGCGTGGCGAAGTAGCTCCAGCCGCGCGGGTGCAGGAAGCGCACCTTGTGCGCCGAGCGCTGCACGCGGATCTGGTCGCCGTGCAACAGGCTGGCCAGGCCCTGCATGTCGAAGTTGGCCGAGGCATCGCGCCCCGCCACCACGGTGATTCGCACCGTGCCGCTGTCCGGCAGCACGATGGGGCGGTTGCTCAGCGTGTGGCTGGCAATCGGCACCAGCACCCAGCCGGCAATGCCCGGGTGCAGGATGGGCCCGCCGGCCGACAGCGAATAGGCCGTGCTGCCGGTGGGCGAGGACAGGATCAGGCCGTCGGCGCGCATGTTGGCGACGAACTCCTCGCCGATGTCCACCCGCAGCTCGACCATGCTGGCCGTGGCGCCGCGGCTGACGACCACGTCGTTCAGCGACAGGCCCTCGAAGATGCGCTCGCCGTCGCGCCAGACCTCGCCTTCGAGCATGGCGCGGAAGTCTTCCTCGTAATCGCCGGCGATCATCGGCGCCAGGGCCTCGCGCCAGTGGCCCAGCGGCACGTCGGTGATGAAGCCCAGCCGGCCCTGGTTGATGCCCACCAGGGGCAGGTTGTAGCGCGCCAGCTCACGCGCGATGCCCAGCATGGTGCCGTCGCCGCCGACCACCACCGCGAGGTCGCACTGGGTGCCGATCTGGTCGATCGTCAGCGCCTCGAAGTCGCTGACGCCGGTGCTGGCCGCCGTGTGGTGCTCGAACGAGACCTCCATGCCTTGGCGGACCAGGAAGTGGGCGATCTCCTGCAGCAGCGGGCGGATGCCGTCGGCCTGGTATTTGCCGACCAGCGCTGCATGGAGGAATCGGCGGGCCATGCGGGAAATTAAACCACAGGCCCCCTCGGCGACAGGGCGGCCAAGTCCCTGTCCGTACAATGAAAAACAAGGCTCATCCGCCACCCGAAACCGCCATGGACGACCGCGCCCGCAGCCTGCTCAAGACCCTGGTCGAGCGCTACATCGCCGACGGCCAGCCGGTGGGCTCGCGCACCCTGTCGCGGGCCTCGGGCCTGGAGCTGTCGCCGGCCACCATCCGCAACGTGATGGCCGACCTGGAAGAGCTGGGTCTGATCGCCAGCCCGCACACCAGCGCCGGGCGCATCCCCACGGCCCGCGGCTACCGGCTGTTCGTCGACACCATGCTGACCGCGCGGCCGGTGGACATCCACCACACGCCGCCCGAGATGCACGGCGTGCGCGAGCGGCTGCAGCCCGACCAGCCGCAGCGCGTGATCGCCCAGGCCGCGCAACTGCTGGGCAACCTGAGCCACTTCGTCGGCGTGGTCACCGCACCCAAGCGGGCCAGCGTGTTCCACCACATCGAGTTCCTGCGTCTGGGCGAGCGCCGGGTGCTGGTGATCCTGGTCTCGCCCGACGGCGATGTGCAGAACCGCGTCATCTTCACCACCCGCGACCACAGCCAGTCGGAGCTGGTGGAGGCGACCAACTACCTCAATACGCACTACGCCGGCCTGGCCATTGACGAGGTGCGCAACCGCCTGAAGAGCGAGGTCGACACGCTGCGCGGCGAGATCGCCCAGCTGATGCAGGCCGCCGTGCAGGCCGGCACCGACGCGATGGCCGCCAACGCCGAGCAGGTGGTGGTCTCGGGCGAGCGCAACCTGCTGGGCGTGCAGGATTTCGGCAACGACATGGGCGCGCTGCGCAAGATGTTCGACCTGTTCGAGCAGAAGACCGAGCTGATGCGCCTGCTGGACAACAGCAGCCAGGCCGACGGCGTGCGCATCTACATCGGCGGCGAATCGGGCGTGGTGCCCTACGAGGAGTTGTCCATCGTGTCCGCCCCCTACGAGGTCGACGGCCGCATCGTCGGCACCTTGGGCGTCATCGGCCCCACCCGCATGGCCTACGACCGCATGATCCAGCTGGTCGACATCACCGCGCGGCTGGTGGGCAACGCGCTGTCGGGGCCCAAATAGGCGCCTCCTACAATCGTGCGGTTGCAGGCGCCGCCGGCAGCGGGCCGTTAGCTCAGTTGGTCAGAGCAGAGGACTCATAATCCTTTGGTCGTTGGTTCAAGTCCAACACGGCCTACCA
>CALMIF010000442.1 GCA_937864045.1 uncultured Aquabacterium sp.
ATCGGCGTTGAAGCCGTGGTCGACGTTTGGGAACACCACGATCTCCGAGCCGCTGCCGCCCTGGTTGATCAGGCCGCGCATCTTGGCGATGGTCACCCGATTGACGAAGGCGTCGATGCCGGATGACAGGCCCAGCACCGGCACCCTGACCTCGTCGGCGAAGTTGATCGAGGCCTGCGGGCGCAGCTCGGGCGTCTTCAGGCCTTCGAGCAGGCCGTCATACGCCACGGCGGCGTTCAGGTTGCCGTTGTGGCGGGCGTAGACCCAGGCCGTGCGGCCGCCCCAGCAGTAGCCCACTAGGCCGGTGCGCTTGGCGTCGGCGTGGCCGCTGGCGCGTGCAAAGCCAAGGGTGGCGTCGAGGTCGGCGCAGACCTGGGCGTCTGGCACCTTGGACACCACCCGCGACAGGATGGCCGGGATGTCGGTCATCCTCGACACATCGCCCTGGCGGGCGAACATCTCGGGCGCGATGGCGAAGTAACCCATCTTGGCGTGGCGGCGGCACATGTCCTTGATGTGCTCGTGCACGCCGAAGATCTCCTGCACCACCAGCATCACCGGGGACTTGCCGGGGCCAGCCGGCATCGCCCGGTCAGCCGGGAGAATGTGGGTTTCCGCCTGGGCTGCTGCGCAGTCGAGTCAGGACGAAGCCTGTGTCGGTGCGGCGGTGCGCGCGGCGATGGGTGCGACTTATCAGCCCGGCAACTTCGCCGCCAGCAGATCGATTTTCTCGATGACTGGCGGCGTGCTCAGCAGCGCAGCGGCGTTGGCCATCAATGCGGCGGCGATGGCGCCTTGCAGGTGAGCCTCGCGCCCGGCCTCGTCGGCAAAGGCGTCAAACACGCCGAAGGTCGAGGGGCCGAACTTCAAGGCGAACCAGGCGGTGGTGCCCGACTCCGCGTTGGCGAGCGGCAGCGCGCCGGCCAGGAATTCGGCAACCGCGGCCTCCTGGCCGGGTTTGGCTTCGAGACGGACGAACAGGGCGAACTTGGTCATGGCGTGATCCTTGGTCTTTACGGATGGGTGTTTCAGGGAGCCCGCAGCTTAAGCGGTGTCGGCAATTTCCACGAGGGGCAGGAAAGACAATATTGATATCATTTCTGCCATGCGAATTCACCTGCTTGTCTTGGATGG
Source organism: uncultured Aquabacterium sp. (assembly GCA_937864045.1). Lineage (GTDB taxonomy): Bacteria > Pseudomonadota > Gammaproteobacteria > Burkholderiales > Burkholderiaceae_C > Pseudaquabacterium. The sequence continues at coordinate 1,135 of CALMIF010000442.1, forward strand.
CGTGTTCGACCTGGGCTTGGCGGCCCTGACCGACACACTCAGCACGGCCAACGCACTGGCGGGCTCGCTCGAACAGCCGCCAGCGCCTATCGAGGTCACGCTGGTCGGCGTGCAGCGCCGCGTGCGCACGGCGCAAGGTCTGACAGTGCCCGTGGTGCCCGTGCACGGTGTGCAGAACCCCGACGTCGTGCTCATGCCCGCGCTCGGCGCCAAGATGCCGGACACGCTCGCGGCGCGGCTGGCATGTGCGGACGTGGCCGACGCGGTCGTCGCGTTGCAGCAGTGGTCCGGCGCCGGAGCGGCGGTCGGTGCCGCCTGCACCGGCACCTTCTTGCTGGCGGAGAGCGCGCTGCTCGACGGTCAACGCGCCACGACCTCATGGTGGCTGGCGCCGATGTTCCGGCAGCGCTATCCGCGCGTGCTGCTCGATGATTCCCGCATGCTCGTGAACTCGGCCGGCTTCACCACGGCCGGTGCCGCCTTGGCCCACCTTGATCTGGCGTTGAGCATCGTGCGCAGCTGCAGCCCGACGCTGGCGGCGCTGGCGGCGCGTTACCTGCTGGTCGAGGCACGCGGCTCGCAAGCGGAGTTCATGATCCCCGATCACCTTGCCCACGCCGACCCGGTCGTCGAGCGCTTCGAAGGCTGGGCCCGCCAGCGGCTCGCGCACGGGTTCTCTCTTGCACAGGCGGCCGTCGCAACAGGGACCAGCGAGCGCACCTTGGCGCGACGCCTGCAGGGCGTGTTGGGTAGGTCACCACTGTCGTATTTCCAGGATCTGCGCGTCGAGCGCGCTGTTCATCTGCTGCGCACCAGCACCGACAGCGTCGACCAGATCGCCGCGCAGATCGGCTACTCCGGCGGCGTGACCCTGCGCGCCTTGTTGCGACGCAAGCTGGGCCGCGGCGTGCGGGAGTTACGCGCCGGCGGCTGATCGGATTTGCACTGGGCCGCCCGCCGGAGCATTGAACCGCCCAGAAGCAGTCAGCTCCCAATGCCTGCTCCTTGCCCTCAGCGTGAGCCCGGTGAGTGGCGAAGCCGACAGTGCTCGGCGCTGCAACGCTTCAAGCGCACCACACCAGGCTGTCGGCCGGTCAGACCGCCGGCACCCTCAGCGCCGGATGACTCGCAGGCAGCCGATCCCCCTGCCTGAACAGCTTGTCGCGCAGCGTGCCGGGCCGGTGCGCGGTCTTGAAGGCGCGGCGCATCTGCAGTTCGGGCACGACCAGCCGGCCGAAGTCGGTCCAGCATTCCGGCGCCACGGTGCGGCTCAAGTTGAAGCCGTCGACGCCGGTGGCTTTGGTCCAGTCGATCAGGGCTTCGGCCACCTGCGCGGCCGAGCCGACGATGGGCGGCTGGCGGCTGCCCAGCACCATCTGCTGCAGCAGCTTGCGCTTGGTCCACTGCGGGCCTTGCGTGCGGTTGATCGCCGCCACGTTGCTGGTGATGGCGTTGCTGGCAGAGGCGTCGACGGGCTCGTCCAGGTCGAACTTCGCCAGGTCGACGCCGAGTGACGCCGCCGCGTGCACCAGGGCCGCCTCGCTGCTGACGTATTGCCGGTAGTCGGCGAACTTGGCCTGCGCGTCGGCCTCGGTGGCGCCGGTCACGACCGTGGCACCGAGGAAGAACTTGATGTCCTGCGGCTGGCGCCCGGCCTTCACCGCCAGACCGCGGATGTCGTCGACGATGGCCTTCACACCAGCCTCGCTCTGGCCGTTGAGGAACACGCACTCGGCGTGCTCGGCGGCGAAGCGCCGCCCGCGCGGTGACGAGCCGGCCTGGTACAGCACTGGCGTGCGCTGGGGCGACGGCGCGCTCAGGTGCATCGCGTCCAGCCGGTACTGCTTGCCGTGGTGGTGCACGGGGCGCACCTTGGCGGGGTCGGCGTAGAGGCCGGCCGCCTTGTCGGCCAACACCGCGTCGTCGGCCCAGCTGTGCTGCCACAGCTTGTAGACGAGCGCCATGTACTCGTCGGCCAGGTCGTAGCGGTCGTCATGGGCCATCTGCGCATCGAAGCCGGCGGCGCGCGCGGCGCTGTCGAGGTAGCCGGTGACGATGTTCCAGCCCACGCGCCCCTCGGTCAGGTGGTCGAGCGTGGACATGCGGCGGGCGAACAGGAACGGCGCCTCGTAGACCAGGTTGGCGGTGACGCCGAAGCCCAGGTGCTGGGTGGCCGCGGCCATCGCCGGGATCAGCAGCATCGGGTCGTTCACCGGCACCTGCACGCCGCCGCGCAGCGCGGCGTCGGCATTGCCGCCGTAGACGTCGTACACGCCCACCACGTCGGCCAGGAACAGGCCGTCAAACAACGCCGTCTCCAGCGTGCGGGCCAGGTCGGTCCAGTGGGCCAGGGTGTTGAAGCGGGTCGACTGGTCGCGCGGATGGGTCCACAGCCCTTGCTGGATGTGGCCGACGCAGTTCATGTCGAAGGCATTGAGCAGGATCTCGCGGGGCATGGTGGCGATGGGGTGTGACTGCGGAGGTGTCGACGTTATCCCGGATGGCGGCGCAACCACGTTGGCACCCTGCTTGCATACAAGCAACGTGAACATGAGTGGCATGCACCAACATGAGGCAGGCATCGCAGCGATGCACCAGGAGCCCACCGATGGCACCCCGGCAGGGCGTTGACCGCGGGGCCGGAGCCGGCCTGCCGGCAGCCGACGAGCCCGTCGACGGCAGCCGCCCCGGGGCGATCGCCGACCGCATCGTCGACGCCATCCTGGCCGGCCGGCTGGCGCCGGGCCAGCGCCTGGGCGAGCAGGCGCTGGCCGATTTGTTCGGCTGCAGCCGCACCCTGGTGCGCGAGGCGATGGCGCGGCTGTCGGCCCGCGGCATGGTGGAGGTGAACGCGCGGCGCGGCTGGTTCGTCGTGCAACCCAGCCTGGACGAGGCGCGCGAGGCCTTCGGCGCCCGCATGGCGCTGGAAACCGGCCTGCTGCACGACCTGGCTGGCCCGCTGCCCCGGGCGGCCATCCGCCGGCTGAAGGACCACGTGGCGCGCGAGGAAGCGGCCATCCGCGCGGCCGATGCCGGCGAGCGCAGCTGGCTGCTGGCCGACTTCCACGTTTGCCTGGCCGAGTGCGCCGGCAACGGCCTGCTGGGCGCCATCCTGAAGGACCTGACGGCCCGCACCACGCTGATCGCCACGCTCTACCAGAGCACGCATGCGGCGGGCGAGAGCTGCGCCGAGCACGCCCAGATCGTCGCCGCGCTGGAGGCTGGCGACCAGGCCCAGGGCATCGCCCTGCTGCGCGCCCACATCGGCAGCGTGGCCCAGCACCTGGGCCAGGACGCCGCCGCCGACGACCCGCTGGGCCCGCTGCGCGCCGCGCTGTCGCCGGTGCAGGCCGGGCGCGCAGCCGCAGCCCGCGCCACCCAGGCGCCCAGCCCGCGCCCTGCCCGCGCGCCACGCGCCGGGCGCTGTTCACCGACCTGATCCCCGCCGTTCCCCCGTCCACCCCGAAGATGGAGCCCTGAACCATGCAACGCCGCACCACGCTGCTCGGCCTGATCGCCCTGGCCACCACCGCCCTGCTGCCCCTGGCCGTCTAGGCCGACGCGCTGGACGACATCGTCGCCCGCAAGCAGATCAACATCGCCATCCCCACCGACTTCCCGCCCTACGGCTTCGTCGGCACCGACCTGAAGCCGCAGGGCCTGGACATCGACATGGCCAACCACATCGGCGCCAAGCTGGGCGTGAAGGTGGAGCTGGTGGTGGTGACCAGCGCCAACCGCATTCCCTACCTGCAGACGAAGAAGGCGGACCTGGTCATCAGCATCCTGGGCAAGAACCCCGAGCGCGCCGCGGTGATCGACTTCACCGCCGCGTATTCGCCGTTCTTCCAGGCGGTGTTCGCGCCCAAGGGCACGGCGATCAAGAGCGCCGCTGACCTGGCTCGACTTCCTCGCCGTGCTGGCGCAGTGGCCGGCGCTGCGCAAGGGCGCGGCGTTCACCGTCGCGCTGAGCGCCGTGGCCGCCGTGCTGGGCGTGGGCCTGGGCGTGGCCTGCGGCTGGGCGCGCCGCCAGGGGCCACGCTGGCTGGCAGCGGTCGTCTCGGCGTACGTCGAGCTGATCCGCAACACGCCCTTCATCGTGCAGCTGTTCTTCATCTTCTTCGGCC
>CALMIF010000443.1 GCA_937864045.1 uncultured Aquabacterium sp.
ACCTCGGCTGCGATGTCCCTGAACTGGCTCATGCGGCGTAGAGCTTCCTAGTAGATCAGGCGATCCGGGCGGATGTCGCGCAGGATGGTGGTCGCGATCTCCTCGATCGACTTGTGCGTGCTGCTGAGCCAGTTGACCCCGCTGCGGCGCATCATGGCCTCGGCCTCGCGCACCTCGTAGCGGCAGTTCTCGATCGCCGCGTACTTGCTGTCGGGCCGGCGCTCGTTGCGGATCTGGCTCAGGCGCTCGGGGTCGATGGTCAGGCCGAAGCACTTCTTGATGTACGGCGCCAAAGCGCTCGGCAGCTTGTGGCGCTCGAAGTCTTCGGGAATCAGCGGATAGTTGGCGGCCTTGATGCCATGCTGCATCGCCAGGTACAGGCTGGTCGGCGTCTTGCCGCTGCGGCTGACGCCCAGCAGGATCACGTCGGCGTTGGCCAGGTTGCGCGCGCTCTGGCCATCGTCGTGCGCCAGGCTGAAGTTGATCGCCTCGATGCGCTCGTTGTACTCGCTGCTCTTGGCGGCGTCGGAAAAGCGGCCGACACGGTGGTTGCTCTTGACGCCGAATTCCTGCTCCAGCGGCTCGACGAAGGCCTGCAGGATGTCGAGCACCATGCCGCGGCACTCGGGCCCGGTGATGATCTGCCGCACGGCGTCGTCGACCAGGGTGATGAAGACGATGGGCCGCACGCCCTCGGCGTCGGCCGTGCGGTTGATCTCGGCCAGCACCTCGTGCGCCTTGGCCGTGGTCTCGATGAAGGGCCGCCGCACATGGCGCGGAATCGCCGGGAATTGCGCCAGGATCGAGTTGCCGAAGGTCTCGGCGGTGATGCCGGTGCCATCCGAGACATAGAACACGGTGCGGTTGGGCATGGTGGGCTGGCGGACTTCGGTCATGGGGGTGCGATGCGGCCCATGATAGGCGGCATCCTCCTTAGAATGGCCAGCTTGCAGCAAGCGCCGTGCCCCATTGCCCGCGCTGCTGCCCCAACACCTGCCGCACGCCTCGCCGAGACCCGCGCCTGCCACCCGCCACCTCGCCATGAGCCCCGCCTGCACCGCCAAAGCGCACGCCCCCTGGGCCGGGCTGCGCCCAGCCCACCCCCCGAGGGGGTCAAGCCAAGTGGCAAAGCCACATTGGCTTGAGAGCCAGCGCATTGCCGCTGCGGGCGCAGGCGCGTGGGCGGGCCCGGTTGATGCTCCGGTGGATGGTCAGGCCGCACGTGCCGCCCGCTTTTTCCACCATCCCGGAGTTTTCCCATGTCTTCCCGCACTTTGGCGACCGCCCTGGTCCTGCCCTTCGAGCAACTGAGAATGACCGATGTCGAGGTGGTCGGCGGCAAGAACGCCAGCCTCGGCGAAATGATCAGCCAGCTCGCCGCGTCGGGCGTGCGGGTGCCCGGCGGCTTCGCCACCACGGCCCACGCCTTCCGCCAGTTCCTGGCCTTCGGCGGCCTCACGGACAAGATCAACGCCCGGCTCGACGCGCTGGACACCGATGACGTCAACGCCCTGGCCAAGGCCGGCGCCGAGATCCGCCAATGGGTCACCGACGCGCCGTTCCCGCCTGACTTCGAGGCGGCGGTGCGCACCGCCTTCGCCGAACTGACCGCCGGCAGCCCCGAAGCCAGCTTCGCCGTGCGCTCGTCGGCCACCGCTGAAGACCTGCCCGACGCGTCCTTCGCCGGCCAGCAGGAAACCTTCCTGAACGTGCACGGCATCGACGACGTGCTGCACAAGATGAAGGAGGTCTTCGCCAGCCTCTACAACGACCGGGCGATCAGCTACCGCGTGCACAAGGGCTTCGCCCATGCCGACGTGGCGCTGTCGGCCGGCGTGCAGCGCATGGTGCGCAGCGACGTGGGCGCGGCCGGCGTGATGTTCACCATCGACACCGAGAGCGGCTTCGAGGACGTGGTCTTCATCACCGCCAGCTACGGCCTGGGCGAGACGGTGGTGCAGGGCGCGGTGAACCCTGACGAGTTCTACGTCCACAAGCCGGGGCTGAAGGCCGGCCGGCCGGCGATCATCCGCCGCAACCTGGGCAGCAAGCTGATCCGCATGGAGTTCACGCCCGCGGGCGAGCGCGTGGCCACCGGCAAGCTGGTGCGCACCGTCGACAACCCGCCCGAGCTGCGCAACCGCTACGCCCTGAGCGACGCCGACGTGGCCGAGCTGGCGCAGTACGCCCTGGTCATCGAGCAGCACTACCAGCGGCCGATGGACATCGAGTGGGGCAAGGACGGCGAGGACGGGAAGCTCTACATCCTGCAGGCGCGGCCCGAGACGGTGAAGAGCCAGGCCGCCAACCAGACCGAGCACCGCTACAAGCTCAAAGGCCACAGCGCCGTGCTGGCCGAAGGCCGCGCCATCGGCCAGAAGATCGGCACCGGCCCGGTGCGCCTGGTCTCGCACATCAGCGAGATGGACAAGGTGCAGCCTGGCGACGTGCTGGTCACCGACATGACCGACCCGAACTGGGAGCCGGTGATGAAGAAGGCCAGCGCCATCGTCACCAACCGCGGCGGGCGCACCTGCCACGCAGCCATCATCGCCCGTGAGCTGGGCATTCCCGCGGTGGTGGGTTGCGGCGACGCGACCGAGAAGCTCACCGACGGCCAGCTCGTCACCGTGGTCTGCAGCGAGGGCGACACCGGCTTCATCTACGACGGCCTGCTCGAGACCGAGGTGACCGAGGTGACGCGCGGCGAGCTGCCGTACTGCCCGGTGAAGATCATGATGAACGTCGGCAACCCGACGCTGGCCTTCGACTTCGCGCAGATCCCCAACAGCGGCGTGGGCCTGGCGCGGCTGGAATTCATCATCAACAACAACATCGGGGTGCATCCGAAAGCGATCCTCGACTACCCGAACATCGACCCCGACCTGAAGAAGGCGGTCGAGTCGGTGGCGCGCGGCCATGCCAGCCCGCGGGCCTTCTACATCGACAAGCTGGTCGAGGGCGTGGCGACGATTGCCGCCGCCTTCTGGCCCAAGACGGTGATCGTGCGGCTGTCGGACTTCAAGTCCAACGAGTACAAGAAGCTGATCGGTGGCGGTCGCTACGAGCCGGACGAAGAGAACCCGATGCTGGGCTTCCGTGGCGCCAGCCGCTACATCAGCGGCGACTTCTCCGACGCCTTCGCGATGGAATGCGAGGCCCTCAAGCGCGTGCGCAACGACATGGGCCTGACCAACGTCGAGATCATGGTGCCCTTCGTGCGCACCCTGGGACAGGCCGAGAAGGTCGGCCAGCTGCTGGCCGACCGCGGCCTGGCGCGCGGCCAGAACGGCCTGCGTCTGATCATGATGTGCGAGGTGCCCAGCAACGCCATCCTGGCCGACCAGTTCCTGGCCCACTTCGACGGCATGAGCATCGGCTCGAACGACCTGACCCAGCTGACCCTGGGCCTGGACCGCGACAGCGGCCTGGACCTGCTGGCGCACGACTTCGACGAGCGTGACCCCGCTGTCAAGGCGCTGATCAGCCGGGCGATCGCCGCCTGCCGGGCGCATGGCAAGTACATCGGCATCTGCGGCCAGGGGCCTAGCGACCACCCCGACTTCGCCGACTGGCTGGCCGACGAGGGCATCGTGTCGATCTCGCTGAACCCGGATTCGGTGGTCGACACCTGGACCCGGCTGGCCACGCGCTGAGCCGCCGCCGCAAGCCGGTTTGCCGATGTCCGGCCTGCGCCCCGCCAACCCGTCCGGTGCACAGCCGGCCGCTTCGGCCGGGCTGCCGTCGGGCGTTCCATCCGGCAGCGTCGAGCCCGGGCGCCGCTTCGCCGGCAAGCTGCACCGGCGCTACCTGCTGTTCACGCTGGCGGTGGTGCTGTTCGTGCTGGTGCTGGCCCTGCTGGAGCGTCAGGGCTGGTCGCGGGGCTGGATCGGCGGCAGCTTCCTGATCGGCACGGTGCTGGTCTATGCCGGCATCGGCCTGGCCAGCCGCACCACCGACGAGGCCGAGTACTACGTCGCCGGCCGGCGCGTGCCGGCGGTCTACAACGGCATGGCCACCGCCGCCGACTGGATGAGCGCGGCCAGCTTCATCGGCACCGCCGGCGTGCTGTACCTGCAGGGCTTCGACGGCCTGGCCTACATCCTGGGCTGGACCGGCGGCTACTGCCTGGTGGCCATCCTGCTGGCGCCCTACCTGCGGCGCTTCGGCCAGTACACCATCCCTGACTTCCTGGGCGCGCGCTACGGCGGCCAGGCGGTGCGGCTGATCGCGGTGGCGGCCACGGTGCTGGTCAGCTTTGTCTACGTGGTGGTGCAGGTCTACGGCGTGGGCCTGGTCACCTCGCACCTCACCGGCTTCAGCTTCGAGATCGGCGTCTTCGTCGGCCTGGGCGGCGTGCTGGTGTGCAGCTTCCTCGGCGGCATGCGCGCCGTCACCTGGACCCAGGTGGCGCAGTACATCGTGCTGATCATCGCCTACACGGTGCCGGTGATGTGGCTCAGCCACAAGCAGACCGCGTCCTGGCTGCCGGTGTTCAGCTACGGCCAGCAGTTGCAGGCGGTGAGCGACCGCGAGGTCCAGCTGCTGTCCGACCCCACCGAGCTGGAGGTGCGCCGGCTGCTGGGCGAGCGTGCCGAGGAAGCCGAGCGCAAGCTGCGCGACGTGCCCGCGGCCATGGCCAGCGACACCGAGCTGCTGGGCCGGCAGATCGAGCGCCTGCACGCCGAGAACGCGCCGCTGGCGCAGATCCAGCAGGCGGAGCGGCAGCTCGAGCGCATGCCGCGCAACGAGGCCGACGCCCGTGCGGCCTACATCCGCGATCGTGACCAGGCGCGCGCCCAGGCCCAGCCGCTGGCGGGGCTGGCGCCGCAGGCCGGTCAGATGGCGGGCGACGACGGCAAGGCCGGCCAGGCACGGGCCAACTTCCTGGCCCTGGTGTTCAGCCTGATGCTGGGCACGGCGGCGCTGCCGCATGTGCTGACACGCTACTACACCACGCCCACGGTGTCGGCGGCGCGCCGCTCGGTGGGCTGGTCGCTGAGCTTCATCGTGCTGCTCTACCTCAGCGCGCCGGCGCTGGCGGTGATGGCCAAGTACCAGGTCTTCACCCAGCTGGTGGGCACCAGCTTCGGCAGCCTGCCCGACTGGATCCGCCGCTGGAGCAAGCTCGACCCGTCCCTGGTGTCGGTGCAGGACATCAATGGCGACGGCATCCTGCAGTTCGCCGAGCTGCGCCTGGGCGCCGACATGATCGTGCTGGCCGCGCCCGAGCTGGGCGGCCTGCCGCTGGTCGTCACCTACCTGGTGGCCGCAGGCGGCCTGGCGGCGGCGCTGTCCACCGCCGACGGCCTGCTGCTGACCATCAGCAACGCGCTGTCGCACGACTTCTTCTTCCGCGTCGTGCGGCCCGGCGCGTCGGCGATCAAGCGGGTGATGTTCAGCAAGCTGATGGTGCTGGTCACGGCGGTGGGCGCGGCCTGGGTGGCGTCGCTGCGCATCACGGCCATCCTGCCGTTCGTGTCGGCCGCCTTCTCGCTGGCGGCAGCCACCTTCTTCCCGGCATTGGTGCTGGGCATCTTCTGGAAGCGCGCCAACCGCGCCGGCGCGGTGGCCGGCATGGTCGCCGGCGCCGGCCTGTGTCTCTGGTACATGGCGCGCAACCTGGCCGGCCCGCGCGCCTTCTTCGGCCTGGGCGAGGCGGCCACCGACCTGCGCTGGTTCGGCATCGATCCCGTCGCCGCCGGCGTCTTCGGCGTGCCGCTGGGCTGCGCGGTGCTGGTGGCCGTCAGCCTGCTGACGCCACCGCCGGGGCCCGAGGAACGCGCCATGGCCGAGCGCCTGCGCGAGCCCGAGCCCTGGCCGGGCGATAACCTGCGATCCGGTCCGCCATCCGCGCTATAATCATTGGCTTTTCTCTGCCCGGACACCCGTTGACGCTGGTGACCGGGCGCTTGCTGCACCACCAGGCATTCCGCCCGGTCGGGCAGCTTCCGAGGTCGGTTCTGATTCATCGTCGGGGCAGGGCGCGGAAACCACAAGGAGTGTGCATGCGTCACTACGAGATCGTGCTGCTGATCCATCCGGACCAGAGCGAACAGGTTCCGGCGATGCTGGAGCGTTACAAGGGCATCGTCACCGCCTCCGGCGGCAAGGTGCACCGCGTCGAAGACTGGGGCCGCCGCCAGCTGGCCTACCAGATCCAGAAGCTGGGCAAGGCGCACTACCTGTGCCTGAACATCGAAGTCAGCAAGGAAACGCTGGCCGAGATCGAGACCGGCTTCAAGTTCAACGATGCCGTGCTGCGCCACCTGACGGTGGTCAAGGCCAAGGCCGAGACCAGCCCGTCGGTGATGATGAAGGCGGTCGAGAAGGAAGAAGCCCGCAAGGCCCCGGCCCCGGAGGCCAGCGCCTGATTGTTGGAACGCCGCTGCCGCACCACGGCTGGCGCCGCCGATGAACCGACTGGTTCTGTCGGCCACGCTGGTCGAACGTGGGGCGACGCGCTACACGCCGGCCGGTCTTCCGGCGATCGACTGCCAGCTGCAACACGCCGGCACGGTCACCGAGGACGGGCAGCCACGGCAGGTCTCGCTGGAGATCAAGGCCCTGGCGATCGGCGCGATGGCGCAGCCCCTGGCGGCGCTGGCCCTGGGATCGACCGGCCTCTTCGGCGGTTTCCTCGGGTCGGCCCGCAACGGCCGTGGCCTGCTGTTCCACATCACCGAGCTGACACCGGACGCTCCCCCGTCATCCGAATCCCATTCGCCGGCCGTCTGACGCCATGCGTCACTGCACCGGCACACTTTTGAACGAGGTACACCATGCCCCCGCCCCGTGGTAAAGGTAAGTTTTCCAAGGACCGCAAGCCCAAGCGCAACACGCAATCGCTGCTGTTCAAGCGCAAGCGCTTCTGCCGCTTCACCGTCGCCGGTGTGGAAGAGATCGACTACAAGGACGTCGACACCCTGCGCGACTTCATCGGCGAGAACGGCAAGATCACGCCGGCCCGCCTGACCGGCACCCGCGCGTTCTACCAGCGCCAGCTGACCGTGGCCATCAAGCGTGCGCGCTACCTGGCCCTGGTGCCGTACAGCGACCAGCACCGCGTCTGAAGGAGCAGCCAACATGCAAGTGATCCTGCTCGAGAAGGTCGCCAACCTGGGCAACCTGGGTGACGTGGTCAAGGTCAAGGACGGCTACGCCCGCAACTTCCTGATCCCGACCAAGCAAGCCCGCCGCGCCACCGAGGCCGCCATCAAGGAATTCGAAGCCCGCCGAGCGGAGCTGGAGAAGACCGCCGCCGAGAAGCTGGCCGCCGCCCAGGGCGTCGGCGAGAAGCTGACCGGCAAGACCGTCACCATCGCCCAGAAGGCCGGTGTCGACGGCCGCCTGTTCGGCTCGGTGACCAGCGCCGACGTGGCCGACGCGCTGAAGAAGCTGAGCTTCGACATCGCCAAGGCCCAGGTGCGCATGCCCAACGGCCCGCTGAAGGCCCTGGGCGAGTTCCCGGTGTCGGTGGCGGTGCACAGCGACGTGGTCGTCGAAGTGACCGTGCACGTGGTGGCCCAGGCCGACTGAGGTCTGCGTTCCCGCACGCAAGAAGGCCGGCTGCTGCCGGCCTTTTTTCATGGTGGGCCCCAGGGCGGCCTTCAGCCGAGCGGCAAGCCGGTGGGCTTGACCCAGCCCATGCGCCAGCTCACCAGCACGAACAGGAACAACGCGATCGACAGGCCCACGCGCACCGCCAGCGCCCGCGCCATGCGGGCATCGCGTGTGCCTTTGTCGCCACCCTTGCGCAGCATGAACAATCCGGCACCGGCCAACGCGGCCAGCACCAGCACCAGGGCAATGACGATCACGGTCTTCATCGGCAGGGATTATCCCGGCCGCACCAAGGCATGCTGAAGCCCGGGCCATCGGTGACGCGCCCGCGCAGCCGGCGGCGTGCCGTGGTGCTGGTGGCCGCGGTGCTCGCGGCCGGCGTCACCGCCCGCCTGGGCTGGTGGCAGCTGGACCGCGCACAGCAGAAGCTCGACCTGCAGGCGCGCATCAGCGCCCGCGGCAACCTGCCGCCGCTGCCGCAGGCCGAATTGCCGCGCAGCGAGATCGACGCGGCGGCCGCGCACTACCGCCCGGTGCAGCTGCGCGGGCGCTGGCTCGATGACAAGACCATCTACCTCGACAACCGGCAGATGCACGCCCGCCAGGGCTTCTTCGTGGTGACGCCGTTGCTGATCGGGCCCGGCGACGCGGTGCTGGTGCAGCGCGGCTGGATGCCGCGCGACTTCAGCGACCGCTCGAAGCTGCAGCCGCTGCCGACGCAGCCGGGCACGGTGCTGGTGACCGGGCGCATGGCCCCGCCGCCGGCCAAGCTGTTCGAGCTGGGCGCGGCCGGGCAGGGGGCGATCCGGCAGAATCTCGACCTCGCGCAGCTGTCGCGCGAACTGGGCCTGGCGCTGCGGCCGCTGTCGGTGCAGCAGACGCAGCCCACGCAGGCGGCGCCGGCCGACACCGGCAGCCCGCAGGCGCTGCCGGACGACGGCCTGCTGCGCGACTGGCCCGCGGTGGCGGTCGACGTCGGCAAGCACCATGGCTACGCGGTCCAGTGGTTTTCGCTCAGCGCCTTGCTCATCGGGCTGACGCTGTGGTTCCAGTTCCTCCGGCCGCAGGCGCGTGCCCGGCATCCCGGGTCGCCCGACGCACCTTCCGCATGAAACAACCCTCCGAACCGCTGGGCCTGACCGTGCACTCGCTGCCGCAGCCCGAGCAGGCCCTGACGCGCCAGCGCGCCGGCGGCCGGCTGAAGATGCTGCTGATCATGGCGGCCTGCGCCGCGCCCGTGATCGCCAGCTACACGCTGTACTACGGCGTGCGGCCCACCGGCGGCGCCACCGCCTACAGCACCCTGATCCAGCCCACGGTGCCGATGCCGGCTGCCCCCGCCCAGCCGCTGGCCGGCGGCGCGCCCATCGCCCTGCGCAGCCTGGCCGGGCAGTGGCTGCTGGTGGTGGTGGACGGCGGCGCCTGCGGCGCGGCGTGCGAAAAGCGGCTGTACATGCAGCGCCAGCTGCGCGAGATGACCGGCCGCGAGCGCGACCGCATCGACAAGCTGTGGCTGATCGTCGACGACGCGCCGGTGGCGCCGGCCCTGCAGCAGGCGCTGGCCGCCACGCCGGGCATGCACCTGCTGCGCGTGCCGCGCGCCACCGTCGCCGCCTGGCTCAAGCCCGCGCCCGGCCAGGCCCTGGAGGACCACCTCTACATCGTCGACCCGCTGGCCGACTGGATGATGCGCGCGCCGGCCGATGCCGACCCGAACAAGCTCAAGCGCGACATCGACCGCCTGCTGCGCGCCTCGGCCAGCTGGGACCAGGCCGGCCGCCAGGCCCTGCGCGAAGCCGCCACGGCGCCGGCCGCCGCAGCCAGCCGCCCCTGAGCCCCGCACTGCCGCCATGCCGACCGACCTGCAAGCCGCCCACGCACTGATCGACTGGAGCCCGCTGTTGCGCCTGCTGGGCCTGGCCGCGGTGGTCGCCCTGGTGCCGCTGTCTTGGTGGTGGCTGCGCCAGCGTGGCGCGCCGCTGCCGCGCAAGCTGGCGGCGCTGACCGCCCTCATCCTGTTCCTGACGCTGGACCTGATCGTCGTCGGTTCGTTCACCCGGCTCACCGATTCCGGCCTGGGCTGCCCCGACTGGCCGGGTTGCTACGGCGAACTGAGCCCCTTTGGGGCCAAGGCACAGATCAGCGCCGCCCAGGCCGCGATGCCCGGCGGCCCGGTGACCCATGGCAAGGCCTGGATCGAGATGCTGCATCGCTATCTGGCGATGACGGTGGGCGCGCTGATCCTGGTGGCCACGGCGATGGCCTGGCGCGCCCGCGCCCAACTGCCGCATTCACCCTGGTGGGCCACGGCCACCCTGGTGTGGGTGCTGCTGCAGGGCGCCTTCGGCAAGTACACGGTGACGCTCAAGCTCTACCCGGCGGTGGTGACGCTGCACCTGCTGGGCGCCCTGGTGCTGCTGGCCCTGCTGGTGCTGCAGCACGAATCCTTCCGCGCCCGGCCGCTGGCCCTGGCCAGCCGCCGTCCGGGGCCGGGCCTGGTGGCCCTGGTGCTGGCCGCGGTGGTGCTGCAGATCGCCCTGGGCGGCTGGGTCAGCACCAACTACGCGGTGCTGGCCTGTCAGGGCTTTCCGCAATGCAACGGCCAGTGGTGGCCGGCGATGGACGCGGCCCACGGCTTCACCCTGCTGCGTCACCTGGGCCAGACCGGGGGTGGCGAGGCCCTGGCCTTCGATGCGCTGGTCGCCATCCACATGGCGCACCGGCTGTTCGCCGTCGTCGTGGTGCTGGCGCTGGGCGGGCTGATCGCTGCGCTGTGGCGCAGCGGCGATGGCGTCGCCCGGCGCTATGCGCTGCTGCTGGCCGGCGGGCTGCTGTGGCAGCTGGCCAGCGGCCTCTCGAACGTGGTGCTGGGCTGGCCCATCGTCGCGGCGCTGGCGCACAGCGCCGGCGCAGCGGGCCTGGTCGGCGTGCTGACCAGCCTGTGGGCGCGGCTGCATGCTGTCCGGGCCGCTGCCGGCGCGCGCGCCGCTGCCGGTCCGGCCAGCCCCGGCATGGCCCCGGCGCGCCACACCCCGGCCTCCTAGAATCCGCAATTCCGCCTGCGATGACCGTCTCCGTCCTTCCCTCCAGCCCCGCGGCCAGCCGTGTGCGGCAGTACCTGGTGCTGACCAAGCCGCGGGTGGTGCAGCTGATCGTCTTCTGCGCCGTGATCGGCATGCTGCTGGCCGAGCCCGGCCTGCCGCCGCTGCGGCTGACCTTGGCCGCCACCGCCGGCATCTGGCTGGTGGCCAGTGCCGCGGCGGCCTTCAACTGCCTGGTCGAGCAGGCCATCGACAGCAAGATGGCGCGCACCGCCTGGCGGCCCACGGCCAAGGGCGAGCTGTCCACCGGCCAGGCACTGGCCTTCTCCGCCGTGCTGTGCAGCCTGGGCAGCGCCCTGCTGTACTGGTGGGTCAACCCGCTGACGATGTGGCTGACCTTCGCCACCTTCGTCGGCTATGCGGTGATCTACACCGTGCTGCTCAAGCCCATGACGCCGCAGAACATCGTCATCGGCGGCGCCTCGGGCGCGATGCCGCCGATGCTGGGCTGGGCGGCGATGCGCAACGACGTCGGCCCCGAGGCGGTGGTGATGGTGCTGATCATCTTCCTGTGGACGCCGCCGCACTTCTGGGCGCTGGCGCTGTACCGGGTCGAGGACTACCGCCGCGCCGGCCTGCCGATGCTGCCCGTCACCCACGGCAGCGACTTCACCCGCCTGAACGTGCTGCTCTACACCCTGGTGCTGTTCGCCGCCACGTTGCTGCCCTTCATCATCGGCATGAGCGGCTGGCTGTACCTGGCCAGCGCGGTGGTGCTGGGCGGCTGGTTCATCGTGCTGGGCTGGCAGCTGTGGCGCAGCTACAGCGACGCCCTGGCGCGCAAGACCTTCCGTTTCTCGCTCTGGCACCTGTCGCTGCTGTTTGCCGCGCTGTTACTCGACCACTACCTGCTGCCATGGCTCTGACCCACCTTCCCGCGCGCCGCGCCCTGCTGCTGGCCGGGGTGGCCAGTCTGACCACGCTCGCCGCCTGCGACGGCGCCCTGCCCGGCGGTGCCGGCAAGCCGGCCTTCAAGGCGGTCGACATCACCGGCGCCGAGTACGCCCGCACGCTGTCGCTGCAGGACCCGGACGGCCGCACCCGCAGCCTGGCCGACTTCAAGGGCAAGGTGGTGGTGGTGTTCTTCGGCTACACCCAATGCCCCGATGTCTGCCCCGCGACCATGGCCGAGCTGGCCGAGGTCAAGCGCAGCCTGGGGGCCGACGGCGCCCGCGTGCAGGGCATCTTCGTCACCATCGACCCGGCCCGCGACAGCGCCGAGCTGCTCAAGGCCTACACCGCCAACTTCGGCCCCGACATCGTCGGCCTGCGCGGCACGCCCGAGCAGACCACTGCCACGGCCAAGGAGTTCAAGGTCTTCTTCAACAAGGTGCCGGGCAAGACCGACACCAGCTACACCATGGACCACACGGCCGGCTCCTACGTGTTCGACGCCAAGGGCAGGGTGCGGCTGTTCACCCGCTACGGCAGCGGTGCGCAAGCACTGGCCGACGACCTGAAGCTGTTACTCGCGGAAACCGCCTGACCCACGCTCGCGGGGGCCGGGCCCTGCGGGGCGCGTGATACGTTCCCGCGAGTTTCAAGAGGGAGGCTCTTCATGACCGTTCGTGCACTGCTGGCCATCACGGCCGCCGCCACTCTAGCGGCCTCGGCACACGCGAATGTGCTGTTTGACTTCAGCACCGATGCCCAGGGCTGGACGGCCACCAACGGCGGCCAGCTCGTCCACGTTGCCAGTGGCGGCAACGGTGGCGGCTTCCTTTCCATCCTGGACGTGTCCGGTGACGACTTCCTGGCAGTGGCACCGGCTGCAGCGCTCGGTGCGCGCGGTGGCTGGCTCGGCGGCGTGTTGTCGTTCGACGCCCGCAACCTCAACAACGACGCGCCCGACTGGGCCGACTTCGGCCGCATCACGCTCACCGGTGGTGGCAGCAGCCTGTCGCTGGACCTGATCCCCGACAACCAGCCGCCGGCTGACGGCCAATGGCACCGCTACAGCGTGGCCCTCACCGAGAACGTCTGGGGTGCGACGCTGCCGGGCCTGCTGGCCAATCTCACCGGGCTCAGCATCAAGGGCGAGTTCCACAACGGCGTCAGCGAGCAGGTGGGCCTGGACAACATCGCCATCACCGCCGTGCCCGAGCCTGCGCAGTGGGCGCTGCTGCTGGCCGGTGGTCTGATGCTGCCTGCGCTGCGCCGTCGCCGCCGCTGATCGCACCGCAGACGCCAGCAAGAAGGCCGCCCGAGGGCGGCCTTTTCACATGCGGTGCAGGCCGGTTCAGGCCGCTTCCAGCGCCTTGCGCATCTTCTTCATCGCCGCCACCTCGATCTGGCGGATGCGCTCGGCGCTGACGCCGTA
>CALMIF010000444.1 GCA_937864045.1 uncultured Aquabacterium sp.
CAGCGGTGTGGACGCGCAGCTGCCGCTGTTCACCACGCTGCTGAACTACCGGCACTCGGCCGCGGCCGAGCCGCAGGACGCGCCCGACGACGGGATCGAGTCACTCAGCGGCCACGAGCGGACCAACTACCCACTGACGCTGTCGGTGGACGACCTGGGCGAAGGCTTCCGGCTGGTGCTGCAGGCGCGCGAGCCGATCGATGCGCAGCGGGTGCACGGCTACATGCAGGCCGCGCTCGAGGGGCTGCTGGCCGCGCTGCACGCCGGCTCGGGCACCGTGGGCGACGTGGAGATCCTGCCGCCGACCGAGCGACAGCTGCTCGTCGAGGGGTGGAACGCGACGGCCCGGCCCTACCCCCGCGGCCCGTGTCTGCACGAGCTGATCGAGGCCCAGGCCTCGCGCAGCCCCGACGCGGTGGCGCTGAAGTTCGGCGGCCGGGCGCTGGGCTACCGCGAACTCAACGAGCAGTCGAACCGCCTGGCGCGGCATCTGGTCGAACTCGGCGTGGGGCCTGACCGTCGCGTGGCGGTCTGCGCCGACCGGGGCTTCGATCTCGTCATCGCCTTGCTCGCGGTGCTCAAGGCCGGCGGCGCCTACGTGCCGCTGGACCCGGGCTACCCGGCCGGCCGGCTGGCGCACATGCTGGGCGATAGCGCACCCGCGGCGGTGCTGGTGGATGCGAGCGGCCAGCAGGCGCTGGCGGCGCTTGCCCCGGACGCAGGGCCGCAGGCGCGGGTGCACCTGACGCAGGACCATGCCCTGTGGGCGAGAAGGCCGGCCCAGGACCTCGCGGTGCCCGGCCTGGGCGAGAACCACCTGGCCTACGTGATCTACACCTCGGGATCGACCGGCAAGCCCAAGGGCGCGATGAACGAGCACCGGGGCATCGTCAACCGGCTGCTGTGGATGCAGGAAACCTACGCGCTGACCGAACGCGACGTGGTGCTGCAGAAGACGCCGTTCAGCTTCGACGTGTCAGTCTGGGAGTTCTTCTGGCCACTGATGGTGGGGGCCACGCTCGTGCTGGCCAGGCCGGAGGGCCACAAGGACCCAGCCTACCTGAGCTGGCTGATGCTCGAGGAGGCCGTGAGCACGGTCCACTTCGTGCCGTCGTTGCTGCAGGTGTTCCTGGAGCAGCAGTCGCTGCCGGCGGGAGCGCTGCGGCAGGTGATCTGCAGCGGCGAGGCCCTGCCCGGCGCGCTGGTCCGCCGCTTCCACGCGAAGTTGCCGCAGGTGCGGCTGCACAACCTCTACGGTCCGACCGAAGCGGCGGTGGACGTGACGGCTTGGGCCTGCGACGCGGGCCAGGAGCGCGCGCTTATACCCATCGGCCGGCCGATCGCCAATACGCAAATGTACGTACTCGACGAGCGCCGCCGGCCCGTGCCCATCGGCGTGCCGGGCGAGCTGTACATCGGCGGCGTGCAGGTCGGGCGCGGCTACCTCAACCGCGAGGATCTGACCGCCGAGCGCTTCGTGCACGACCCTTTCGGCGCCGTGCAAGGCGCCCGGATGTACCGCACCGGCGACCTGGGCCGCTGGACCTCCGAAGGCGTCATCGAGTACCTCGGGCGCAACGACTTCCAGGTCAAGATCCGCGGCTTCCGCATCGAGTTGGGCGAGATCGAATCCAGGCTCGCGGAACACCCGGCCATCGCGCAGGCGGTGGTCGTGGCTTGCGACGACGCGCAGGGCGCGAGCCTGCTGGCCTATCTGGGACCCGGCCGTCCGCTGCCGCCCGACGGGCCGGAGCGTCGCGACGCGCAGCGCGCGCTCGTCGACGCGTCGCGCGGATTCCTGGCCGACAGCCTGCCTGCCCACATGGTCCCCGCGCGGTTCATGGTGATCGACGCGATCCCGCTGTCGCCGAACGGCAAGGTGGACCGGCGTGCGCTCCCAGCGCCCGCCGAGGACGACCTGCCGAAGGCGGCCTATGTCGCGCCGTCCACCGCGACCGAGGCGGCGCTGTGCTGCATCTGGCAGGAACTGCTGGGCGTGCAGAGGATCGGCATTACCGACAACTTCTTCGAACTGGGCGGCCACTCCATCCTGGCGATCAGGATGCTGGCCGCCATCGAGAAGCACTTCGGCACGAGCGTGACGGTCAAGACCCTGTTCGAGCGGGCGACCGCCGCGGGCCTGGCCGCACACATCGACCAGTTGCTGGCCATGAGCCGGCCGCAGAACGCCGGCGATGCGGCGGACGCAGAAGAATTCCTCGAGGGGGAACTATGAGTATCGAGGCGCTGGCCGCCGACTTGGTCGAGCACAACGTCCACCTCTGGCTCGAGGACGGCAAGCTCAGGTTCCGCGCGCCCAAGACCGGCCTTCCCGACCACCTGCGCCAGCGCATCGTCGAGAACCGCCAGGCCATCGTCGAGTTTCTGGGCCGACGCACCGCCGCGCAGCCCGGAGAGGGCCTGGCGCCCGTCGCGCGGGACCGGCCGCTGCCGCTGTCGTTCGAACAGGAGCGCCTGTGGTTCCTGCACCAGCTATACGACGAACTGGCCCTGTTCAACATGATCCATGCCTTCGAATGGCAGGGGCCGGTGGACGCGGCGGCGCTGGAGCGGGCCATCGGGCAGGTGATTGAGCGCCACGAGATCCTCAGGACCCGCATCGAGGTGATCGATGGCGTGCCTCACCAGGTGCCGATGGAGCGGCCGCACTGGCAGCTTCGCGTCGACGAGCACCCCGGCGTGGACGCCGCCCGCCGGGCCGAGCTCTGCGAGCGCGCGCATGCGCAGGAACAGTCGACGGTGTTCGACCTGGCCGCAGGCGAAGTCATGCGCACCCGCCTGCTGCGCTTCGACGACAGCGCCGTGCTCATCTTCTCGATGGACCACATCGCCAGCGATGCGTGGTCGCAGCAGATCCTCGTCTCCGAGCTGGCCCGGTTCTACCGCGCGGCAGCCGGGAACGGGCCCTGCGTCCTGCCGCCCCTGCGGGTGCAGTACGCCGACTATGCGGCCTGGCAGCGCGAGCGCCTCGCCAGCGGCAGCCTGCAGGCCTCCATCGACTTCTGGCGCGAGACCCTGGACGACGCCAGCTTCCAGACCCGGCTGCCGGCGGACCACGCCCGGCCGAAGCGCAAGACCTTCCGCGGGGCCTTCGTGCCCTACGCGCCGCGGCCGGCGCTGCAGCAACGCATCAAGTCCCTGTGCGAGCGGCGGAGCCTGACATTCTCCAGCGTCACCCTCTCGGCCTACGCGCTGCTGGTGGCGCGCTACACGCAGCGCGCGTCGGTCAGCTTCGGCATTCCCACCGCGGGCCGCGAACTGCTGGAGCTGCAGGACCTGATCGGCTTCTTCGTGAACGCTGTGATCTGCCGCATCGACGTGCCGGAATCCGGCTCGGCGACGGCCTTCATGCAGTCCGTGCAGCAGACCCTGCTGAAGGCGCTGGAGCACCAGCATGTGCCCATCGAGTGCCTCGCGGAAATCATGAACCGGGGTCGCGCATCGGCCGACCACCTGGACATGCCCATGGCCTTCAACTTCGTCGAGGAGGCGGAGCTACCCCCGGCGGAAACCGGGGCCACGGGCGACGGGCTGCCGCTCGTGCCCCTGACGCTCGGGTCCGCCGATGTCGCGGCCAAGCACGAACTCACGCTGTACCTGTCAAACTCGAAGGCGGGCGTCAGCGGATGGTTGGAATACAACGCCGACCTGTTCTCGCGCGAGACCGTCGAGCGCTTCGCCATGCACTACGACCGCCTGCTCGAGCGCATGGTCGACGACGCCGAGCAGCCGCTGCGGCTGCTGTCCTGGTACGACGATGCCGACGTGCTGCAGTGGCTGCAGGCGGAGCAGCCGCAGGCAACGCGCGCCTTCCCGCTCGCGCCGGTGCAGCGCGACATCTACTTCAGCGCGCTGCTGGACCCCTCGACCCGGCGCAACAACCTCGGCTACAGCGCGCAGATCTACAGCCCGGTGGACCTCGCCCGCTGGCAGGCGACCGTACGCCGCCTCGTGGCCGGCAGCGACCTCCTGCGGATGCGCCTGCACCGGTTCAAGGACGGCAAGATCGCCGACGTCTACCAGTGGCTGTCCGCCGAGCTCGAGGCCGATTCCAGCTTCCACGACTGGTCGGCCCCCGGGGCGCCGGGCGCGGCGGCGCTGGGCAGGTTCATCGAGACTTTCATGCACAGGCCCTTCGACCTGGACGGCGGCCCACTGCATCGCCTGGCGCTGATCCGCCTGTCGCCCGAGCATCATGTGGCGGTGTTCGCGGCCCACCACGTGATGTTCGACGGGGCCGCGGTGATCATCCACGCGCAGCGCCTGGCCGACCTGTACGTGAACGGCGAGGCAGCGGTGCTGCACCGCCGCGGCGCTGACGAGTTCGAGGCCTACGTGGCCGCGTCGCGCGAGGCCATGGACACCCGCGAGGTGGTCGAGTTCTGGCGCCGCAGGCTCGCGTCGGTGGAGGCGCTGCCCGTCCCCTGCCCGGAGCCGAAGGCCGGGCTGGTCACGCGGAGCCAGTTCTTCGACCGGGAACTGTGGAACATGGTGAAGCGCTACTGCCGCAGCCGCGGCATCACGCCCGCGATCTACTGCAAGGGCCTGTACGGCCTGCTGATCGACTACTACTTCCAGGGGCAGTCGGACTTCCTCATCACCGAGTTCAGCCTAGGACGCTCGGAGGCGCAGGCCGAGGACTTCGGCTGCTACTATCGGCAGCAGATGTTCGTCTTCCCGCGCGCGGTGATGCAGGGCGAGCGAACGCTGGCCGAGTTCTGGGACCATCACAAGGACTTCCAGCGCGCCTGCAAGGCCTACGCCGGCCTGCTTAGCGCGCAGGCCCAGGCCCAGTTCGCGCCGGCCCAGAACGTCAGCTTCATGTACAACTTCAACGGGTACATCAAGCTGATCGACTGCCTCTACGGCACCGACAAGGGAGACCAGCAGGGCTACATCCCACAGATCGAGGACGCCGTCCAGTTCTACGTGAAGAACGTGGTCCAGGACATGCAGGTCAATCTGGTCTACCCGGCAGGGACCTTCGTCGACGACCGGCTGCTGGACCGCTTCATGAGCATCAGCCGGCAGCTGTGCATGGGCGATTGCCGCACGCTCTCGGCACTCGACTTCGTCCTCGAGGACGAGACGCGGCGGCTGCTTGAATGGGAAGGCAGCCGCGCGGCCGCGCCGGCCCGGCATGCGCCCGACGTGCTGGGCCTGTTCGCGCAGCAGGCGAAGGCGCACGGCGAGCGCATGGCCCTGCGCGACGCCGGCACCGCGGTCAGCTATGCCCAGCTCGATGCGCAGTCCGGCGCGCTGGCGCGCGAACTCGGCCGCCGGGTGAAGGCCGGCGAGCGGGTCGCGCTGCTGCTGCCCCGTGACCACCGTTTCGCCGTCGCCATGCTGGCCACGGCCAAGGCCTCGGCCTGCTACGTGCCGCTGGACCCGGCCCATCCGGCCCGCCGGCTGAACTACATCCTTGAGGACTCGAAGGTGGCCGCCATCCTCACCTGCCGGGAACTCGCGCACCGGGTCGACCCCCAGCGCCATCCGGTCGTGCTGTGGGAGGACCTGGCGGACCTCCTCGTGCAGGCCGAGCAGACCCCGGGCGGGCTGCAGGTCCAGCCGACCGACCCCGACCGCGACCTCTACGTGATCTACACCTCGGGGACCACCGGTCACCCGAAGGGCGTGCTCGTCAGCGCCGGCAATGTGGCGCACCTGTTCCAGGGCTGCAGCGGCCTGTTCGACTTCAGTGCCGACGACCGTTGGAGTGTATGCCACTCCTTCGCCTTCGACTTCTCGGTCTGGGAGCTGTGGGGCCCGCTGATCACCGGTGCCTGCGCCTGCATCGTCGACGCGGCGACCGTCAAGGATTCGCCGCGCTTCCATGGCTGGCTGCGCGACCAGGGCGTCTCTGTGCTCAGCCAGACCCCCTCGGCCTTTCTGGCGCTCGAGCTGGCGGATCGTCAGCAGCACCAGCAACTGGAGCGCCTGCGCTACGTGGTCTTCGGGGGCGAAGCGCTCGACGTGAACCAACTGCACGCCTGGCGCGCGCGCTACGCGCCTGGCCGGCCGGCGCTGATCAACATGTACGGCATCACCGAGATCACGGTGCATGCCACCTTCCACGAGATCACCGAAGACGACCTGGCCACCGGCCGCAACACGATCGGCCGCGCCCTGCCACACCTTGGCACGGTGGTGCTGGACGGCTGCCTGCGGCGAGTCCCGCTGGGCTTTCCGGGCGAACTGTTCATCGCGGGCGACGGGGTCGCGCAGGGCTACCTGCATCGCGAGGAGCTGACCCGAGAGCGCTTCCTGTCCTTGCCGGGCCTGGGCCATGAGGCCAGCCGCTTCTACCGCAGCGGCGACCGGGTGCGCTACATGGCCGACGGGCGGCTGCAGTACCTCGGCCGCAACGACCGCCAGGTGAAGATCCGCGGCTACCGGATAGAGCTCGACGAGATCGAGAACGTGCTGCGCACCGGCCCGGGCGTGCATGCCGCCGCCGTCAAGGTGGTGGACCTGCCCGAGCCGGCCGGCAGGCGCGTGGTGGCCTATGTCTGCCACGACGGCGCGGGGGTGGACCGCCTGGTGTCGCTGATGCAGGAACGGCTACCGGCGTACATGGTGCCGTCCCATCTCGTCGAGCTGGCGCAGCTGCCGCTCACTGACAATGGCAAGATCGACTACCGGGCGCTGCCGGCCCCCGACCTTCAGGCCGGCGCCGGCGAAGATCTGCCGCTGGAAACACCTACGCAGCTGCGTCTGGCGGAGATCATGGGCGAGCTGCTGCAGCGCCCGGTAAGCAGCCGGGCGGTGGACTTCTTCGCCCTCGGCGGCCACTCGCTGATGGCGACCCAGCTGGCCTCGCGCATCGAGCAGCGCTTCGAGCTGGAGATGCCGCTGCGCGCGGTGTTTCAGCATTCGCGGCTCGACGAGCTGGCGCAGGAGATCGACCGTCGGCTGACCTCCTCCGGCCGGCGGCCGGGCGCCGCGTCGATCGCGCCCTGCCCGCGCAACATCCCGATGCCGCTTTCGTTCGCGCAGCAGCGCCTGTGGTTCCTGTGCCAGGTCGCGCCGCAGGATCCGTTCTACAACCTGCCTGTCGTGGCGCAGTTCGAGCGGCTAGACGTGCCGGTGCTGGAGCGGGTCCTGCTGCACATCCTGGAACGCCACGAGGTATTCCGCACCAGCTTCGTCCTCGACGCGCAGGGCAAGCCGTTCGTCGTCGTGCGACCGGTTCCCGCCGACTGGCGGCTCGACACGGTCGACCTCCGCGGGCTGCCCGAGGACGAGCACAGGCGCCGCGTGGAGGCCGAGGTCCACGCCAACGCTGCCACGCCCTTCGCGCTGGAGAAGGACCTGCTGCTGCGCTGCCGGCTGCTGCGCCTGGAGGAGCGCTTCGTCCTGCTTTGCGCCACCCACCACATCGTGGCCGACGGCTGGTCGCTGGAGGTGCTCAAGCGGGAGATGTCGGAGCTGTATGCCGCCTTCGGCGCCGGGCAGCCGTCGCCGCTCCCGCCGCTGCCCATCCAGTACGTGGACTTCGCCCACTGGCAACGCCAATGGCTCAGCGGCGAGCGCCTGCAGACGCAGCTGCGCTACTGGCGCAGCCAGCTCGACGGCGTGGAGCAGCTCGACTTCCCCACCGACCGCATCCGCCCGGTGCTGGCCGGCTACCGGGGCGACTACGTGCCCATGGCGCTGGCGCCCGACGTCTCAGCTCGCCTGCGGTCGCTCGCGAGGGACCTGGACGCGACGCCCTTCATGGTCTCGCTGGCGGCGCTGTACGTCCTGCTCGCGCGCTGCAGCGGGCAGCGCGACCTGTGCATCGGCACGCCCATCGCCAACCGCAACCATGCCGAGATCGAGGCGCTGGTCGGCTTCTTCGTCAACACGCTCGCGCTGCGAGTGCAATTGGACGACGGCGTGTCGTTCCAGGACTTCGTGCGCGTGGTGAAGCGCACCGCGCTGGAGGCCTATGAGCACCAGGACCTACCGTTCGAGCTGCTGGTCGAGCACCTGAACATCGAGCGCGACACCGGCCGCAACCCGCTGTTCCAGATCATGTTCGTGCTGCAGAACGTGCCGGACAACGTGGCGGCCAGCGATGCCGACGGCCCGGCCGGCGACATGCTCGACGCCGGACGGCAGAGCGCAATCTTCGACCTTCGCATCGAGCTGTTCGACAACGCCGACGCCTTCTGGGGCGGCATCGAGTTCAACGTCGACCTCTTCGACCGCTCCACGGTCGAGGCGCTGGCGTCGGCGTACCGACACCTGGTGGAGCAGGTCGTCGCGGCACCCACGCGCGGCGTGATGGACTTCCCGCTGCTTGACGAGGCGGCGGCCCGGCAGCAGCTGGAGTCCTTCAACCGCACCGGCGTCAGGCTGGACGACGCGGAGTGCCTGCACCACGTCGTGGAGCGGCAGTGCCGCGCCACTCCCGATGCCGTCGCCCTGCGCTTCGAGGACCGGTCGATGAGCTACCGCGAGCTCGACGAGGCTTCCGACGCGGTGGCCTGCCGGCTGCAGTCACTGGGCATCGGCGCCGACGCGCTGGTCGGCGTGGCGATGGACCGCTCGCTGGAGATGACGGTCGCCCTGCTGGCGGTGCTGAAGGCCGGCGGCGGCTACGTGCCCATCGATCCGGACTACCCGGCCAACCGCTGCCGCTACATGGTCGAGGACACCGGCGTCAAGGTCGTCCTTACCCAGCGGCACTACCGCGACTGGGACGTCCTGTCGGCCGTGGAGCACGTGCTGGTCATGGCCGACGGCCGGCTGGCGGATGCCGATGCAGGGCGCGCCGGTGCCAGCGGGTGCAGGCCGCAGGCGTCCGCCCGCGCGGACTCCGTCTGCTACGTCATCTACACCTCCGGATCGACCGGGCGGCCCAAGGGCGTGATGAACGTCCACCGCGCGCTCGTCAACCGCATCGCCTGGATGCAGGCCGAGTACCGGCTCACGGCCAACGACGTGGTGCTGCAGAAGACGCCCTACAGCTTCGACGTCTCCGTCTGGGAGTTCTTCTGGACCCTGGCCTGCGGCGCGACGCTGGTCGTCGCGCGGCCCGAGGGGCACCGCGACCCGCAGTACCTGGCGCGACTCATCCAGGACGCGGGCGTGACCACCCTGCACTTCGTGCCGTCCATGCTGCAGGCCTTCCTGCGCCTGGGCGAGCTGTCGGCCTGCTCGAGCCTGCGCCGCATCGTCTGCAGCGGTGAGGCGCTGGGCCACGCGCTGGGGCGCCAATGCCGCACGCTGCTGCCGCATGCCGGCCTGTACAACCTGTACGGGCCGACGGAAGCGGCGGTCGACGTCAGCCACTGGGACTGCCGCGAGATCGACGAGCACCGCCCGCTGCCCATCGGACACCCGATCGCCAATTGCCGGCTGTTCGTCCTCGACGCCCGCGGCGAACTGCTGCCGCGCGGCGCGGCCGGCGAACTGCACATCGGCGGCGTGGGTCTGGCGCGCGGCTACTGGAACCGCCCGGAGCTGACCGCCGAGAAGTTCATCGACCATCCCGGCCTTGGCATGCGCCTTTACAAGACCGGCGACAAGGCGCGGCTGCGCTTCGACGGTGCGATCGAGTACCTCGGCCGCCTCGACCACCAGGTCAAGATCCGCGGCCTGCGCATCGAGCTGGGCGAGATCGAGTCGGTGCTGGCGCGGCAGGGGCCGCTGGCGTCGGCCGCCGTCACGGTCTGGGACGACAAGTCGCAGGCCTCAACGCAGGCCGACAAGCTGCTGGTGGCCTACGTGGTGCCGCGCGGCGACGCCCTGGCCGCCACCGAGGACCGGAACCGCGATGAGCTGGCCGGACGCAAGGTCGAGCAGTGGGCCCACGTCTTCGACGGCATCTACGCCGCCTCCGAGGACGGCGACCGAGCCGAGTTCAACATCGCCGGCTGGAACAGCAGCTACACCGGCGCGCCCATCGAGGCCGCGCAGATGGCGCAGTGGGTGGACAACACCGTCGAGCGCATCGCCGCGGTGGCGGGCCCGCGGCTGCTCGAGGTGGGCTGCGGCACGGGCCTGCTGCTGTTCAGGCTGGCCAGTCGCGTGCAGCGCTACCTGGCTACCGACATCTCGGCGCGCGCGCTGTCGGACCTCGGGCGCCAGATCGCATCGCGCCAGGGCCTGGGCCACGTCGAGCTCGTGCAGGCCGCGGCCGAGGAGCTGGAGAAACGGATCGCCGGCCCCTTCGACACCATCGTGATGAACTCGGTGGTCCAGTACTTCCCGAGCGTCGACTACGCCCGCCAGGTGCTGGACGGACTGGTCGCGAAGCTGCCGCCCGAGGGCGGGCATCTCTTCATCGGCGACGTGCGCGACCTGGACTTGGCCAGGGCCTTCCATTGCAGCGTCGTCTGCTTCGACGCCTCGCCGCGCCGGCCGGTCGCCAGCATCCGCCGTCACGTCGAGGAACAGCTCCGGCGCGAGACCGAGCTGATGCTCGCGCCCGCGTTCTTCCACGACTACTGCCGCCTGCACGAGCGCGAGATGCGCTGCCGCATCCTGCTCAAGCGGGAGGACGGCGACAACGAGATGGCCAACTTCCGCTACGACGTCGTGCTGGCGGCCGGCGGTCCGCGATGCGCGGCCGCCGAGGCCCCGGTCGTCGAGCTGCAGCACCGGGTCTGGCAGCGCGACCTCCAGGGCATCGAGGGCCTGTACGGGCTGGCCGAGGATTGCGCCCATGTCGTTTCGCGCGTGCCCAATCCGCGGGTGCATCGGCATGTCGAGCTGGCCGAGAAGGTCTTTGCCGGGTCGGTCGACGCGCACCTGGGGCTCGGCGAGCTGCAGCTCGGCCTGTCGCCCTGCGAGGGCCCGTCGCCGGGCGAGTTCTGGCGCTGGGCCGACAGCCGCGGCTGGCGCCTGGAGATGGCCTGCAGCCGCGAGGACCTCAGGCTCCTGGACCTGCTGCTGGTCGGTCCTCGCTGTGCCGCGGACCGGGTGCCGGGCCTGCTGGACTGGCAGCACGCCGGCGGGGCGCCGGCGCAGGTGCCGGCCGTGCATGCCAACCAGCCGATGAAGGAGTCGCTGGAAGGTCTTCTGGTCAGGCAGCTGCGCGGCGCGCTGGAGCGCGAGCTGCCGACCTACATGGTGCCGCAGCAGTTCGTCGTGCTCGACAGCCTGCCCCTGACCGCGAGCGGCAAGCTCGACCGCAAGGCGCTGCCCGCGCCCAAGACCGGCCAGCAGCTCGCCCAGAACCCGGAGCGCTTCGTCGGGCCGCGGACCGCGCTGGAGCAGCAGATGGCGCGCCTGTGGTGCGACCTGCTCAAGCTCGACAAGGTCTCGATGACGGCGGACTTCTTCGCGCTGGGCGGCCACTCGCTGCTGGGCGTGGAGCTGATCGCGCAGGTGAAGAAGCTCACCGGCCGGCAGGTTCCGCTGCTCGGCATCTTCAACCACCGCACCCTCGAAGCCTTCTGCGCGAGCCTGGAGGCGGGGCGTCCGGCCGAAGGCACACCGGCGCCGTCCGGGATCGCCGTAGCCCTGACGAGCGGCGGCGAAGACCTGGACCCGCTGTTCTGCATCCATCCGGGCACCGGCGACGCCTGGTCGTACCGGGCGCTCGCCGCGCAACTGGCGGCCCGCTTCCAGGTCTGGGGGCTCCAGGTGCCGGGCTACGAAGCTGGCAGCGACGACCCCTTGGAGGTCACCCGCGCGCCGCTGGCTCTGGAGAGCCATCCGTCCTTCGGGCACCTGGCGGCGTGCTACTGCGACGTGGTCACGAAACTGCAGCCGCAGGGGCCCTATCGCCTGCTGGGCTGGTCCTCGGGCGGCCTGCTGGCGCTCGAGGTGGCCCGGCAGCTGCAGGAGCGGGGCGCGGCCGTCGGCTTCGTGGGCATGCTTGACAGCCAGGTGCCGGACGCGGCACGCCACGACTACGCGCTGGATGGCCTCGCCTATCTCGCCGACGGCTCGCCCGAGACCCTGCGTGCCCATCCGTTGCACCAACTCGTCAGCGCGCTGGGCGACGCCGAGCTGTCTTCCGCGTCCCAGTTGAACCAGGTGATCCGCATCGTCAAGTACCTCCGGCGGCTGGAAGGGGCGCACCGCCCCGTCATGCCCCGGGGGCCGGTCCACCTCTTCGTCGCGCAGGACCACTCCGCGCTGCAGGGTGGCGAAAGGCTGCGCGCGGAATGGGAGTCGCTGGTCGCGGGCGACTTGCGCATCGAGACGGTCCCGGGCGATCACTTCACCGTCGTCGACCGGCACCATGCGGGCCCGCTGGCGCGCAGGCTGTCGGAACTGCTGGTCCAGCAGCCCGATGCGCTCGAGGCGGAGACTGCGCCATGAGCCTGGCCGGCAGGCCCGACGCCTGGATCAAGTCGTTTCGCGCGGGCGGGGAACGTCTACGCCTGTTCTGCTTCCCCTACGCAGGCGGGGGGCCGCAGGTGTTCCAGACATGGGGCGCCTGGTTGCCGCCGCGCGTCGGCCTGCATGCGGTGCACCTGCCGGGCCGGGGAACGCGCCTGAACGAGCTGCCACTCCACCGCCTCGAACCTATCGTCGTCGCCATCGTCAGGGCGCTGCGGCCGATGCAGGATCTGCCATTCGCCTTCTTCGGCCACAGCATGGGCGCCTTGCTGGCATTCGAGACCACGCGCGCGCTTCGGCTGGGCAGCGCAGGTCCGAGCCTGCTGATCGCATCAGGCTGCCGGGCGCCCCCGCTGATCGAGGAGCGAGAGAAGATCCACGACCTGTCGGACGCGGCCTTCATCCGCAAGCTCGTCGAACTAGGTGGCACGCCGGAAGAAGTCCTTGAACACCGGGAACTGCTGGATCTCCTGTTGCCCACCCTGCGTGCCGACTTCGCCGTGATCGACACCTACCGGTATTCTCCCGCGGCCCTACTGGCCTGCCCGGTGACCGTGATCAGCGGCTCGACGGATGCGCACGCAAGCCGTTCGACGATGGACGCCTGGCAGCTGCAGACCTCGAACCGGGTGTCGTTCCGCGAGATCGAGGGTGGTCACTTCTTCGTGCACTCCGCGGAACACGAACTGGCGAAGATTGTCGCCGACGAGCTGGACCGTTGCATGGCGCCGGGCGTGGTCAGTGCGTGGTGAGGCTGGCCGCGTGCGAGTTGCGCGCCGGCCGCTGCGAGGCGGCGGTGGCGGGCGCAGCGCAGGCATGGCGTGCGGCGGCCGGCCTGCAGCGCCAGCACGGCCTGCGCCCGCCCAACCCCGTGGCCGTCGTGGAGGGCGGGCCCGACGTGGGGTGGACCCCTGGCCTTCAGCCGCTGCTGGGATAGCTGGAGAGCTGCAGGCCGGCCGCGCATCGCCGACCACGCCGCCGACGGACCATAGCGCCCTGGAGCCGCTGCACGTGCTGCTGCAGCGGCTGCAGGCCCACGAGGATGGCACCTGGCTTTCACTATCCGCCGACGGCCACCTGCGGACCTTCGTTACCTGAACCACCGAGAGACGCCATGATCCCCTCCCGGCTTATAAGGAACATGTTCGAGGTCATCGATGCCAACAACTTCGACGCCCTGTACTCCTACGTCGATCGCGAGATCGTCTACGAGCGGCCGGGCTTCGAGCGCGTGACCGGCTGGGATGCTCTGCTGCACTTCTACCGCAACGTGCGCGTTATCCGCTCGGGCCGCCATGTGCTGGACACCATCGTCGTCGACGGCGACACCGCGATGAGCTGCGGCCGATTCACCGGCATTCAGAAGGACGGCACGCCGGTCGACATCCAGTTCGCCGAGCTTTACCGCTTGGCTGCGGACCACTCGAGCTTGGTGTTCCGCCGCACCTACTTCTTCCAGAGGGCGGTGTAGTGGCGCAGCCGCACGCCCCCCGCAGCTCGGCCAACGCGCGGTAGCCAGCCGGCCGCGCCGCTGCAGCTAGTGTGTTTCCCGTAGGGCGACGACATGGTCACCAGCTTCGCGTGCTGGCAGGAGGCGCTCGGCCCCGACGACGATACGAGGCTCGTCCATGGCAGGATCGAAGTACAGGCCGCGGAAGATGGCGCGATTGCGATTGGGCCAGTGGATCTGATTGAGGTTGATGACGTCGGTCTGCAGGCGGTGCGGGCTGTCGCTGCAGACCTGCACGACTTGCGCGGGCCGCAGGTCCCGGGCGCAGCGCGGACCTACGACATATTGCCCGAGGGACCCACCAACTTGGTCGCCAGCAGAACGCGCCGAACCATGCCCAGCCTTGCGGCGAATCAGAGGCCAAAGATGGTCTCGGTAGCGCCGCAGGTGTTGCGGCACTGGGCTCCGCGCACATCTCGGCGGCATCGATGAAGTTGATGCTGAGCTTGATGGCGTGGTTCGGGCTTAGGATGCGGTGGACGTCGTCGGTGCAGACCCTTTCGACACAGGTCATCGCGCCCTGGCAGATGGGGGTGACCTGCACAGGTCGTAGCGGCGGAGGTGAGGGGCCGCATGCGGTGGTGTCGTCGTGGGCGGGCTGACGCGGGGGGGCCCTGTGCGCCGCAAGCTACCGCTATCCTCGACAGCCATGTCTTTTGAACTGCAGGCCCGTCGGCTGCACCCAGGCATTGTGGCGGGGGTGCTGCTGCTGCACTTGCTGCTGCTCGCCGGCATGGGGCGGCTGGGAACGTGGCAGGACCGGGGATGGCCGGCACCGGAGCCAACGCCGACGATCCTGTGGCTGCTTCGGCCACCTGGGGAGCATAGCGCGGCGGACGCGCCCGCGCCTGCCGGGCCTGCTCGCCCGCGCATGCCGCGGCCGGCACCCGTGGTCGCCCGGCGATCCGGCGAGGCAACTCCCGCTGTACGCCCTGAGCGCGAGCCCCAGGTCATCACGTTGTTCCCACCCGAGCAGGCGCCTGCCGGTGCAGCCCCCCCGCCGGATGCGGCCCCTGGCGAGCCGGCATTGCCGACCGCCCTGCACCCGCCGCTGAACCTGGCCCTGCCCCGCGGCGCCGTGGCGCCCTGGCGTGGCCGCAACCCGGCGTTGGACGACGCCCACTCCAACACTCCGCGCTCAACGCTGGAAGCACGCATGGCCAAGGAACTGGGCGGCCCCGACCACATCGTGGAAGAACGCCTGGGCGACGGCAGCGTCCGCTTCCGCCGCGGCGACGCCTGCGTCGTCGTGCGTCCGAACCAAGCCGAGCGTCTGGACCCGTGGAACGCCAGCGTGCTGCCGAAGGCGCGCGGGGTGGAGAAGTGCTGAAGTATTGGCGCAGATCTCCATTCCCATGATGCTGGCCGGCACTGCCGGCGTCGCCGCAGTCTATGCCCCATTTGGCGCGAACCGCGCGCACCTTGACATAAGCGTGCGCAGGTCGCCTACCTCGCACTGGCGCGCCTAGCGTTCGACGGGATAGTGGCAATTTTGTGAGCGTCTGGGCATCCCATCTTGAACCGGGTCAGTAGCCAAGCCAGTCTCGTGTCCACGACAACTCTGTCATGGACACGATGGAACACTCGACACGCAAGAAGGTGCGCCAGCATCCCCCCGCGCTGAGGCGACAGGTGCTGATGGAATGCGAGCAGTCCGGTGCATCGGTGGCCCGGGTGGCGCAGTCGCACGGTCTGAATGCGAACATGGTGCATGCCTGGCGCCGGCAGGAACGGGTTGCCTCGGCCGCACAGGACACGAACGCTGCGGGGCCAGCCCCGCAGTTCATCGCGTTGCCGCTGCCGCCGAGCACGGCCTGCGCGCTGCCGGACATCCGCATCGAGCTGCGCCGTGGCGCGACCACCGTGAGCATGATCTGGCCCGGCCAGGCCGCCAGCGAGTGCGGGGCTTGGCTGCGGGAGTGGCTGCGTTGATCCGCATCGACACGCTGTGGCTGTGCACCCAGCCGCAGGACATGCGCGCCGGCGCCGACCGCTTGCTCAACATCGTCGTCAACACCGTCGGCGCGGCGCGTTCCCACCACGGCTACCTGTTCGCCAACCTGCGGGCCACGCGCATCAAGCTGCTGGTGCACGACGGCTTCGGCGTGTGGTGCGCCACGCGGCGGCTGCACGCTGGGCGCTTCGCCTGGCTGGAGCGTACGCCTGGCGATGCCTCGGTGGCTGCGACGCTGCAACTCACTGCCGCGCAGTTCGAAGCCCTGACGGTTGGCCTGCCTTGGCAACGGCTTGATGAGTTTGACGTCATCAGTCGATCCTGAGGATCGCGGCCAGCCCAGCCGTTGACATCGCATCTGCCGATGCGCAGCTGGGCCTGACTGATGCAATATGCCGAGCATGCTCGGCGACACCGCTGCACCCCACATCGACACGGCGCAACTGCCGCCAGATCTGTCGGCTGAGGCTGCCGCGCTGATCACGAGGCTGCAGCAACAGGTGCAGGCCCAGGCCCGCGAGATCGCCTGGGCGCACGCCAAGCTGGAGAAGGTCAACTTCGAGCTCGCGCGCCTGAAGCGCTGGAAGTTTGGTGCCAAGACCGAGGCCATGACGGCCCAGCAGCGTGCCCTGTTCCAGGACATGCTGGCCGAGGACGAAGCCAGCCTGCAGGCCCAATTGGCCGAACTGCAGCGCGGCCTGCCCGAAGCGCCCAAGACCCCGAAGGCACCACGCGCCAAGCCGCGCCGCCAGGCCCTGCCCGAACACCTGGAGCGCGTGGAGCATCGCCACGAGCCCGCGGACACGAACTGCCCTGAGCCTGACTGCGGCCGGCCGATGCAACGCATCGGCGAGGATGTCAGCGAGAAGCTGGACATCATCCCGGCCAAGTTCTTCGTGCACCGCCACATCTACGGCAAGTGGGCCTGCCGTTGCTGCCAGGTGCTGCGTCAGGAGCCGGCGGAACCGGACGTGGTGGACGGCGGCATCCCGGCCAGCGGGCTGGTGGCGCACACGCTGATCAGCCGCTTCGTGGACCATGTGCCGTACTACCGGC
>CALMIF010000445.1 GCA_937864045.1 uncultured Aquabacterium sp.
TGGCGGTGTTCATGTCGTGCGTGCGCCGGCGGTCGTCGCCGGTGTTCTTGCGCAGCTCCAGGAACTCCTCGATGTCCAGGTGCCAGGTCTCCAGGTAGGCGCAGACCGCGCCCTTGCGCTTGCCGCCCTGGTTGACCGCCACCGCCGTGTCGTTGACCACTTTCAGGAACGGCACCACGCCCTGGCTCTTGCCGTTGGTGCCCTTGATGTAGCTGCCCAGGGCGCGCACGCGGGTCCAGTCGTTGCCCAGGCCGCCGGCGAACTTGGAGAGCAGCGCGTTTTCCTTCAGCGCCTCGTAGATGCCGTCCAGGTCGTCGGCCACGGTCGTCAGGTAGCAGCTGCTGAGCTGGCTGCGCAGCGAGCCGGCGTTGAACAGCGTGGGCGTGCTGCTCATGAAGTCGAAGCTGGAGAGCACGTTGTAGAACTCGATCGCCCGCGCCTCGCGGTCGATCTCGTTCAGGGCCAGGCCCATCGCCACGCGCATGAAGAAGGCCTGCGGCAGCTCGATGCGCTGCTCGTCGATGTGCAGGAAGTAGCGGTCGAACAGCGTCTGCAGGCCCAGGTAGTCGAACTGCAGGTCACGGTCGGCCTGCAGGGCAGCGCCCAGGCGGGCCAGGTCGTACTGCGCCAGCTTGGGGTCGAGCAGCTCGGCCCGCACGCCGCGCTGGATGAACTGCGGGAAGTACTCGGCGTAACGCTGGGCCATCTCGCCGTGCGTCACCTCCTCGCCCAGGATCTCCTTGCGGATGGTGTGCAGCAGCAGGCGCGCGGTGGCACGGGTGTAGGCCGGGTCCTTCTCGATCAGGGTGCGGGCGGCCAGGATGCTGGCCTTGTGCACCTCGTCGATGGGCACGCCGTCGTAGAGGTTGCGGCGCGTCTCGGCCAGGATCGGCTCGGCCTTGACGTCGGCCCCCAGGCCGGCGCAGGCGGATTCCACCAGCGCCTGCAGCTTGCCCATGTCCAGCGGCACGCGCTGGCCGCGGTCGGTCACGTGCAGTTGCGGCTCCTGCGGGGCGGCCACCTGCACCTGGCGGGCGCGCTCCTGCGAGCGGCGCTCGCGGTACAGCACGTAGGCCCGGGCCACCTCGTGGTGGCTGCCACGCATCAGGCCGAGCTCGACCTGGTCCTGCACGTCCTCGATGTGGAAGGTGCCGCCGCCCGGGCGGCTGCGCAGCAGGGCGCGCACCACGCTCTCGGTCAGCGCGTCCACCGTCTCGCGCACGCTGGCCGAGGCCGCGCCCTGGGTGCCATGAACCGCCAGGAAGGCCTTCATCAGCGCCACGGCGATCTTGTTCGGTTCGAACGACACCACCGAGCCGTTGCGCCGGATGATTTGGTAGCCGGCATAGGTGGCGCTGGCAGCCCCGGGCGACGCCTGCTGTGGCGCGCGGGGCGGGATCGAGGCGGTGGCGCTGGTGGCGGCGATGTTCTGCATGAAGGTCCCTTGTGGTGGCTGGCGGCGGACAGGCCGCCGGGTGATCGGTGCGGATTCAGGTCAAGGAGCGTGGGCACGCAGGCAAAAGCGCCCCCGGCGGCCAAGCCGCAAGGGCTTGGTCGCATGTCGTTGGAGGGAGCGTTCAGCCGGTGGGGCCGGGGGCGCGCAGCAGGCGGGTTCAGCCAGTGGCGGCGCGTCGAATCAGGGGCTGAAGGATAGCACGGAGGGGCACTATATCTAGGGCCACCCACCGCTTCAAGCACTACCGGTAGCGTGCTTTCCCGGACCGCAAAGGCGGCGCCGGCGGCCCCCGGTTGCCACTTTCAGCAGATGCTCAGCGGTCGATGCGCAGCCCGGGCGGAAAGCCAGGCAGCGCCGCCAGCGCGGCCCAGTCGAAGCCCGGACCCGGGTCGTGCTTGCGGCCCGGCGCGATGTGCTCATGGCCAGTGACCGCCTGCAGCGGATGGCGCCGCGCCAGTGCCTGCAGCAGGGGCGCCAGGGCGCTGTACTGGGCCGCCTCGAACCGCCCGCCCTCCAGCCCTTCGAGCTCGATGCCCACCGAGTAGTCGTTGCAGTTGGGCCGACCGCGCCAGGCCGAGGCGCCGGCATGCCAGGCCCGCCGGTCGGTGGACACGAACTGCAGCACCCGACCATCGCGCCGCACAACGAAATGGGCCGACACCTCCAGGCCGCGAATGCCCTCGAAGTACGGATGCGCCGACCAGTCCAGCGTGTTGGTGAAGAGCGCGGCGATGTGGTCGCCGCCGTACTCGCCCGGCGGCAGGCTGATCGAGTGCAGCACCACCAGGTCGACCGTGGCGCCCGCCGGACGCGGGCCGTGGTTGGGTGAGCGGATGCGCGCCGCCCCCGTCCACCAGCCCAGGTTCCACCGAGGCCGGGACGCCGACCTGGCGTCGCTCATTCCGGCCCGTGCTCGGCCACCTGGATGTCCAGGCGGGCCATGCGGTAGCGCATCTGCCGCAGCGACAACCCCAGGCTGAGGCCGGCGGCCGTGCGGTTGTAGCGGTGCGCGGCCAGGGCCCGCACGATGATGTCGCGCTCCACCGCGTCGAGGTAGGCCACCAGGTCGCTGGGCAGGGGCGCGGCATCCGCCGGCGCGGCCGGCACCACCACCGGGTCGGTGCGAGGCGGCTCCAGCGGCATCGGCTCGCTGTCGGCCAGGGCCTCGTCGCCCAGGCCGAGGTCGGCGGCGCTGATCTCGTCGCCGCCCGACAGCGTGACGGCGCGGTGCAGCAGGTTCTCCAGCTCGCGCACGTTGCCCGGGAAGGGATAGCGCTGCAGCAGTTCCAGCGCATCAGCGGCCAGCCGCGGCGGCGGCTGCACGCCGGCATCGCGGGCGATGCGCGCCAGCAGCAAGCCGCTGATCTGGGCCAGGTCGCTGCCACGCTCGCGCAGCGGCGGCATGCGCACCTGGATCACGTTGAGGCGGTAGTACAGGTCCTGGCGGAAGCGCCCTTCGACGACCTCGGCGGCCAGGTCCTTGTGGGTGGCGCTGACGATGCGCACGTTGACCGGCAGCTCGGCCGTGGCGCCGACCTGGCGCACCGAGCGCTCCTGGATCGCCCGCAACAGCTTGCTCTGCATCGCCAGCGGCAGGTCGCCGATCTCGTCGAGGAAGAGCGTGCCGCCCTGCGCGGCCTGGAAGAAGCCGGCACGGTCTTCCATCGCCCCGGTGAAGGCGCCCTTGCGGTAGCCGAAGAATTCGGCCTCCAGCAGGTTCTCCGGGATGGCGCCGCAGTTCACCGCCACGAAGGGCTGGGCCGCCCGCGGGCTGACCTCGTGCAGCGCCCGCGCCACCAGCTCCTTGCCGGTGCCCGACTCGCCCTGCACCATCACCGGTGCCATGCCGCGGGCCACGCGCCCGATCAGGGCCCGCACCTGCTGCATCACGCCGGAATCACCAGCCAGCCGCAACAGCGCCGGGTGCGTGCCGGCGGCAACGCCGCCGTCGCCGCCATCACCGCCATCGGCGTCGGCAGCGTCCGCCCGGCCGGCTGCGGCGCGCGAGGCCGCCGCCGGGCGCAACGCCGCGCCGGCTGCACCCGCCGCGGCCTGCTGGCGGCCCAGCGCCGACGCCACCACGGTGCGGAACTGGCGCAGGTCCACCGGCTTGGTCAGGTAGTCGAAGGCCCCGGCCTTCAGCGCCTCGACCGCGTTCTCGGCCGAGCCGTAGGCGGTGATGACGATGGTCTTCTCGCCGCGGCCGGCGGCCTCCAGCCGGCGCAGCAGCTCGATGCCGTTGCCGTCGGGCAGGCGCATGTCGGTGATCACCGCGCTGTAGCTGCGTTCGGCCAGCCGCGCCCAGGCTTCGGTGACGGAGCCGGCGCTGTCGACGTCATAGCCCTCGCGCAGCAGGCTCAGCTCGTAGAGCGTGCGCAGGTCGGGTTCGTCGTCGACCACCAGCAGGCTGTAGGCGGAGCTGCTCATCGGGTGCCGGATGGATGGGTGAGGCTGGCGGCGGCGCTGGCCGCGCCGGCCGGGGCCGGCTGGCGCATCACCACGTTGAACACGTTGCGGTGGCGGGCGCCGGGCGGTGCCAGGCTGAAGTCCATGCTGGCGCCATGACGCTCGCACAGCTCGCGGCAAATGTACAGGCCGAGGCCGCTGCCGCGGCTGCGCGTCGAGAAGAACGGCTCGAACAGGTGGCGCTCCACGTCCGGCGGCATCGGCGCGCCGTCGCTGGCCACCGACAGCGTCACCGCGCCGATCGCCGGCCCGGTGCGCAGGCGCAGGCGGATGGCGCCCGGCTCGGGCCCGGCGTGGCGCGCCGCGTTGTCCAGCAGGTTGACCAGCACCCGGCGCAGGTGCTCGGCGTCGAAGCGCACCGGCAGCGCCTGCGCCGGCCAGTCGGTGACCAGGCGCGCACGCGCTGCGGCGTCGGGCAGCGCATCGCGGCACCAGTCGTCGGCCATGCGCGGCACCTCCTGCCGGGCGTCGATCACCACCGTGCCGGCCGCCGCGCCCGGCGCCACCGCCAGCACGTCATCGACGATGCGCTTCAGGCGCTCGACGTTGTCGGCCACGATGCGCGACAGCCGCGCATGCTGGGCCGGCAGTTCGTCCTCCAGCAGCAGCGCATTGGCCTGGGCGATGGCCGCCAGCGGGTTGCGGATCTCGTGCGCGATGCCCGCCGACATGCGGCCCATGGCGGCCAGCTTGTCGTTGCGCGCCCGGCCCTGCACCAGGCGCATGTCCTCCAGGAACAGCACGCAGATGTCCTCGGGCGCAGTGCCGTCGGCGCCGATGCCGCTGCGCCGGGTGAAGCGCGCGCGCACCTGCAGCACGCGGCGCTCGCCGTCACCCAGCGCCAGCGTCAGCGCCCGCGCCGCCGCCGGCCAGCTGCCCTCGGCATAGGCCTGCTCCAGCGCCACCTGCAGCGGCGCCAGCGCCGGCACGTCGGCCAGCGGGCTGGGCACGGCCATGCGGGTGCCGGCCGGGCCCAGCAGCAGGCGCGCCGCCGGGTTGATCGCCCGCACCCGGCCGCGCCGGTCGACCACCAGCACGCCGTCGGCCATCTCCTCGATCACCAGGCGGTTCAGCAGCGTCTGCTGGCGCGCCATCTCCAGGCTGCTGCGGGCCGATCGCTCCTCGCGCGCCAGGCGCTGCGACAGCTCGCTGGCCAGCAGCGCGATCAGGAACAGGCCGGCCCCGGCCAGGCCCGCCTGCGACAGCAGCAGCACGTCGCCACCGTCCCGCGCCAGCGGCCACACCGCCAGGATCAGGAACAGCGACAGCCCGGCCGCCGTGGCCAGGGCCACCAGGCGGCGCGTCAGCACGCCGGCCATCAGCACCGGCAGCACCAGCAGCGCGGTGTAGTTCAGCAGGGCCGCGGGCTCCAGCAGGCGCAGCGCCGAGAACGCGAACAGGTCGACGCCGATGGTCAGCATCCACTGCCGCGGCTGCAACTGGTCGAACGAGAAGCTGTCGTCGCGGCTGCCCTGCAGCAGCCACAGCGACACCGCCTGGCTGGCATAGGCCAGGCACAGCAGGATCACCAGCACCGGCGGCTTGGCGCCGCTCATCGACGCCAGCCAGGGCGCCAGCACCAGGGCCATCGACAGCCCTGCCCGCGCGGCGATGTAGGTGCGCAGGATGCGCGGCAATGCCGCGCCCTCGGTGCTGACCAGGCGCACGGCCTCGCGGGCGATGTAGCCCCCATCGGCAGCGGCATCGGCCTCGGCCTCCAGCGAGGCGCTGTCGGGCGGCCGGGGCGGCTGGCCGGCCAGCGCCGGCTCGCCCCAGGGGCTGAACCAGCCGCTCTCGGCCGGCGTCTCCGGTGGCTTGCGGCGGTCGGCCTTGCGCCGGTCGCCCTGCCGGCGGTTGCCAGGGTAAGTCATGCGCCCGGCTGCGCGGGCCCCAGGCGACGGTGGGCGTCGCTGCAGTACAGGCGCGAGCCTTCGGCCACCGCGTCGCCGGCCGGCAGGTGCAGGCCGCAGTGCGCGCACTCGACCATCTGCACGGGCCCTGCGCCGGCCTGGCCGGCAGGCCGGTCACCGGCAGCGCGGTCGTCGCGCGGGCCACGCAGCCGACTCAGCAGGCTCCACGCGCCGATCCCGACCACCAGCAACACCAGCAGGAACTTCAGCATGCGCTTTCCATGGCGATCACCCGGCCCTCAAACGGCCCGCAAACGGCCCTCAAACGGCCGGCCGGCCGACCAGCACCTCGAACACGAAGCGCGAGCCCACATAGGCCAGCAGCAGCAGCACGGCGCCGGCATACAGCCAGCGCGTGGCACGCCGGCCGCGCCAGCCCCGCACCTGACGGCCGATCAGCAGGCCGGCGAAGACCGTCCAGCCCAGCAGCGAGAACACGGTCTTGTGGTCCCACCGCCACTGCTGCGCCGTGGCCACGCCCAGCACCAGGGCCAGCGTCAGCACGACGAAGCCGGCCTCGACAAAACGGAAGGTCAGGCGTTCCAGCCGCAGCAGCGGCATGCCCATCGGCCCGGGCGCCATGCCGCTGACGGGGCCCGCCCCGCCGCCCGGCTGCAGCCCGAACACACCGCTGCCGCCGGCCTTGCGCAGGCGCAGCTGGCGCTCGGCCGAATCCAGCATCCAGGCATGCAGCACCGCAGCGCCGAACAGCGCATACGAGCCCACGCCCAGCAGCCAGTGCACCGGGGCCCAGGCCGTGGTGGCTGCACGCACCTCGCCCGGAAAGGCCCAGGCCACCAGCACCACGGCCGCGCCGTTGATCGCCAGCACCCGGCGCACGCCGGGCAGCGGCACGAAGCGGCTCTCGATCTCGTGCACGCCCAGCACCAGCCAGACGGTGAGCGACAGCACCGGCCCGAAGCCCAGCCGTGCGCCGG
Source organism: uncultured Aquabacterium sp. (assembly GCA_937864045.1). Lineage (GTDB taxonomy): Bacteria > Pseudomonadota > Gammaproteobacteria > Burkholderiales > Burkholderiaceae_C > Pseudaquabacterium. The sequence continues at coordinate 6,771 of CALMIF010000445.1, forward strand.
GCTCGCCACGGCCCCAGCCGCCGATGTCCAGCGCCAGCAGCGCGGCGTGCAGCAGCCAGCCCGCCACCAGGGCCGGCGCGGGCAGGCGCGACGGGCTGCCAAGGAAACGCCGGGCCGCTCCCAAGTTTCCTTGCCCCCCTTGGGGGGCCTGACGCGCAGCGTCAGGTGTGGGGGCAGCCACAACAGGCCAGGCGGCCACCATGTAGGCCAGCACCGCCACCAGGGCCAGCACCAGGGGCGCGACGCCCAGGGTGTGCACGGAGGCGGTCGGTAGAATCATCGGGCTGAGTGTACTTTCGCGGCCACCCGATCAAGGCGCGCCCGCCTCCTTGCCCGCCACCCCGACGAGTTCCGATGGCCTCCACCCTGTCCGACCGCCTGTCGCGCCTCGTCAAGACGATGCGCGGCCAGGCCCGCATCACCGAAAGCAACGTCAGCGACATGCTGCGCGAGGTGCGCATGGCGCTGCTCGAAGCCGACGTGGCCCTGCCGGTGGTGCGCGACTTCATCGCCCGGGTGAAGGACAAGGCGCTGGGCACCGAGGTCATCGGCTCGCTGAACCCGGGCCAGGCCCTGGTCGGCGTGGTGCACAAGGAGCTCGCCGCCACCATGGGCGAGGGCGTCAGCGACATCAACCTGGCGACCCAGCCGCCGGCGATCATCCTGATGGCCGGCCTGCAGGGCGCGGGCAAGACCACCACCACGGCCAAGCTGGCCAAGCACCTGATCGAGAAGCGCAAGAAGAAGGTGCTGACCGTCAGCGCCGACGTCTACCGCCCCGCCGCCATCGAGCAGCTCAAGACGGTGACGCGCCAGGCCGGCGCCGAGTGGTTCCCGTCCACGCCGGAGCAGAAGCCGCACGACATCGCGCTGGCGGCCGTCGACCACGCCCGGCGCCACTACTTCGACGTGCTGCTGGTCGACACCGCCGGCCGGCTGGCGATCGACGAGGCGCTGATGGCCGAGATCCGTGACCTGCACGCCACGCTCAAGCCGGTCGAGACGCTGTTCGTGGTCGATGCAATGCAGGGCCAGGACGCGGTCAACACCGCCAGGGCCTTCAAGGAGGCGCTGCCGCTGACCGGCATCGTGCTGACCAAGCTCGACGGCGATTCACGCGGTGGCGCGGCGCTGTCGGTGCGACAGATCACCGGCGCGCCGATCAAGTTCGCCGGCGTGTCCGAGAAGATCGACGGCCTGGAGGTCTTCGACGCCGAGCGCCATGCCGGGCGCGTGCTGGGCATGGGCGACATCGTCGCCCTGGTCGAGCAGGTGCAGCAGAACGTCGACCTGGGCGAGGCGCAGAAGCTGGCCGAGAAGCTCAAGTCCGGCGACGGCTTCGACCTCAACGACTTCCTGTCGCAGCTGGGGCAGATGAAGAAGATGGGCGGGCTGTCGGGCCTGATGGACAAGCTGCCCAGCCAGCTGACCGCCAAGGCCGGCAACGTCGACATGGACAAGGCCGAGCGCGATGTGCGGCGCATGGAGGCCATCATCCTGTCGATGACCCCGCTGGAGCGCCGCAAGCCCGAGTTGCTCAAGGCCAGCCGCAAGCGCCGCGTCGCCGCCGGCGCCGGCGTGCAGGTTCAGGAGGTGAACCGCCTGCTCAACCAGTTCGAGCAGATGCAGGGGATGATGAAGAAGATGAAGGGCGGCGGCCTGATGAAGATGATGAAGCGCATGGGCGGCCTGAAGGGCATGGGCGGCCTGGGCGGCCTCGGCGGCTGAGGCTCGCCCCGCGCTGCTTCAGTCGCGCCGCCGCCACAGCCGCCAGACCAGCAGCCCCAGGGCCAGCCCGCTGAGGGCCAGGCTGCCGGGCTCCGGCACCTGCAGCGACGCGCCAGCGCCGGTGGCGCCACCCGATCCATGGCCGCCGCCCGCGCCCCGGCCCGTGCTGCCGCTGTCCGCCGCAGGCGCCAGCGTCTCCAGGCCGCGGCCGGCAGCCGCTGCCACCCCGGCGACGCCGCGCGCCACGGCGGCCGCGGCGGTCGGCGGCACCAGCAGGCCGGTCACCCCAGCCAGCAGCGTGAACGGCGCGGGCGTGTCCACCTGCGTCGGCACTGCACCACCACCCGTGGCCGGCGCTGCGGCCGCTCCGCCGGCTGTCACCGGCTGGCCGGGCGCGGGAGACAGGCCGTCGGCCGGATTGGCCTGGCTGGCCGGATCGGCCGGCGAACGGGCGCCGGCCCCATCGGCGGCCCAACCAACGGCCGAACCACCGGCTGACGCACCAGCAGCGGCACCTGCCTCGCCACCCCCGGCGCCCTCCGCCTCGCCGGCGACGCCCGCCGCCGCCGCACCGCGGCCACCGTCGCC
>CALMIF010000446.1 GCA_937864045.1 uncultured Aquabacterium sp.
CGATGGCCGCCTGGTGCCAGGCCGGGCCGAATTCACCGCCGCCGCGGATGTTGGCGACCGCGACGACACCACCGTGGGCCAGCCAGGCCGTGCCCCAGCCGGCCGAGTACACCGGCATCTGCGCCACCTCGAAGCCGCCGTAGCCGTACAGCAGGGTGGGGTGGCGGCCGTCCAGCACCAGGCCCTTGGGCGCGACCAGGAAGTAGGGCACGCGCGTGCCGTCCTTCGACGCCACCCAGTGTTGCTGCACCTGCAGGCCGCTGGCGTCGAAGTAGGTGCCGCGGGTCTTCAGCTGCTGCAGCGGCCGGCCGTCGGTGTGCCCGAGCATCAGGCTGTCAGGGGTCAGGAAATCGGTGTAGCCCAGCAGGAAGGTCTCGGCCAGCGGGTCGTCGGCCAGCAGCTCGTCGTGCAGCGGCTGCAGGCTCAGCGTGCCGGGGTGGGGCGCGGTGATGTCCTGGCGCGTCCAGCCGCCGCCCTGGGCGTCGGGCCGCCAGGCCTCCAGCCGGCCGGCCACGTTGTCCAGCACCAGCAGCAGCACGCGGCTGGCGGTGGTGCCGATGCTCTCCAGCGAGCGCCCCGGCGACGGCGTGAACAGCGCCTGCAGCGGCGGCATGGCGGCGGCGTCGCGTGCGGCGAGCAGGGCCTCGGCATCGCCCGTCAGCAGGCTGCCGCCGGGCCAGGTGCGACCTCCCACGGTCCAGTCGGTGCGCAACTGCAGCAGGGCGCGTGCGCCCCAGAAGCTGAGCTGCGCGTCGCTGGGGATGGCGATGGGCTGCAGCTGGTCACCGGCCGGCGTGCGGCGCAGCAGGAACTGCCGGCTGTTGTAGAAGTCCAGCGCGCGGCTGAACACGATGCGCCGGTGACCTGGTGTGTGGTCGACCATCGCGCTGGCGGCCACGTCCTTGGCCTCGCCCTCGAACACCACCGGCGCGTCGGCCAGCGCGGTGCCGCGCTTCCAGCGCCGCACGGTGCGCGGGTAGCCTGAGTCGGTGAGCGAGCCGGGCCCGGTGTCGGTGCCCACCAGCAGGGTGTCGGCGTCTTCCCAGGTGACATCGGTCTTGGCCTCGGGCAGGCTGAAGCCGCCGGGCACGAAGCGCTTGTCGACGAGGTCGAACTCGCGCACCACGGTGGCATCGGCGCCGCCGCGCGACAGCTGCACCAGGCAGCGCCGGTAGGCCGGGCCGTGGGCGGTGGCGCCGGCCCAGACCCAGTTCTCGCCCTCGGCCTTGCCCAGGGCGTCCAGGTCCAGCACCGGCTCCCAGTCCGGCTTGTCGGTGCTGAAGCTGGCCAGCGTGGTGCGCCGCCACAGGCCGCGCGGATGGGCCGCGTCGCGCCAGAGGTTGTAGAGCCAGGCGCCGCGGCGGCTGACCTGCGGGATCTTGTCGGCCGCGTCCAGGATCTGCTGGAAGCGCTCGCGCATCGCCGCGAAGCGCGGGTGGCGTTCCAGCTGTGCGCGGCTCTCGGCGTTGCGCTGGCGCACCCAGTCCAGCGCCCGCGTGCCCTGCACGTCTTCCAGCCACAGCCAGGGGTCGGTGGCGTCGCTGGTGGCGAAGCCCGGTGCAGGGGTGTCGGCAGCCATCGCGGGCCTCCTGGACAGGGCCAGCCCGGCGGCGCCGGCCAGCAGGTGGTGGACTTGGCGGCGGGTCAGGCTCATTGGCCACCGCGCCACAGCGGTTGCGGCTGCAGTTCGACCGAACTGCTGCCATCGCCGGCGTAGACATGGCCGTCCTGGATGCTGAACTGCAGCTGCATCGAGCGCTGCGCCAGTTTCGCCAGTGCCTGGCTCTGTTCGTGCGGCACCTGCCAGACGTCGAGGTTGCGCAGCCGGGTGATCTTGTTGGCGATGCCGGCGTACCAGATCGGCGCCGAATGGCTGTAGCAGTACAGGCTGACACGCCGTGCCTTGCCGCAGGCGCGCACCAGGCGGCGCTCGTCGGGCTGGCCCACCTCGATCCAGTGCAGCACCTGGTCGGACAGGTCGCGGTGCCACAGGTCGGGCTCATCGACGTCGGCCATGCCGCTGGCCAGCCTGAGCGTGCCGTTCTGGTCGTCGGCCGGCACGTTCAGCGCGAAGGCCAGCAGGCGCAGCATCAGCCGCTCCTCGGTCTCGCTGGGCTGCAGGGGGATGGTCAGCGCATGTTCGCCATAGACGTTGCGGTCCATGTCGGCCACCTGCAGCGTGGCCTTGTAGATCGTGGCCTTGAGTGCCATCAGCGCTGGCCCTCGCACTGGAGCATCGGTCGGTTCGGGCAGGGGAACGGCGGCATGGCGGTGGGGCGCTGCGGGTGGCGCACGGCGAAAAGCGGCACTGTGCCACACGGGCCATGCGCACCGCCCCGGCGCCCTGGTGAAGTCGCCGACGCGGCGGCCCGGCGGCGGCGACAGAATCGGCCATGGCCCACCCGACCGCGCCCGTGCCGCCCGCCGAGGCATGGATCCAGACCGAGCTCGATCGCCTGCGCGTGCAGGGGCATGCTGGCGGCCTGGCGCTGGCCACGCTGGCCAGCGCCGGCGTGGCCCTGCTGTACATCGGCCTGCTGCGCCCGGCGATCCCGCTGGCCTGGCTGGCGGCCTGGGTGTTGGCGCTGCTGGGTGCCATCGGCTGGCGCCTGGCCTTGCCGCTGGCGCAGCGCCGCAGCGGGCAGCCCGGCGCGGGGCCGGCGCACTGGCTGCGGCACTACCGTGCATCGGTCGCCGCGCATGGTCTGGTCTGGGGCGCCGCCGCCTGGCTTCCGCAGTCGCTGGCCGATCCGCAGCAGCAGGCAACCATGGTCTTCGTGCTGGTGGGCCTGGTGGTGGGCGCGATGGCGCTCACGCTGTTCGACCTGGCCGGCGCGCTGCTGTTCGCGCTGGGCGTGGTGCTGCCACTGGCCCTGCGCCTGCTGCTGACCGACGCCGCGCTGCAGCCGTCCAGCCTGGTCGCCTGCGTGATGGGCGGCTCGGTGTTGCCGCTGCTGGCGCTGGCCAGCGTGCAGGCCGAGCAGGAACGCCGCGCCCTGGTGGCCGTGCGGCGCGCCGAGCGCCTGAGCGCCCAGGGCGCGCACGAGGCGCAGTCCCTGCTGCGCGAGGTCTTCGACCATGCCGACCTGGGCATCAGCGTGTTCGACGCCGAGCAGCGCCTGGTGGCCTGGAACCAGCGCGTGGCCGAGATCACCGGGATGGACCCGGCCCTGCTGCGCCGGGGCATGCCGCTGGCCGAGGCGCTGGAGAACCTGTGGGACCGCGGCATGGTGGTGCGCCTGTCGTCGGCCCGCGACCGTGCCAGCGATGTCCGCCAGCGCCTGTCCCTGCTGCACCAGTCGGTGCCCAGCGTCTCGCGTGAGCGGCGCACCGACGGCCGGCTGACCGAGACCCGGCGCAACCCGCTGCCGGGCGGTGGCTTCGTGATGTTCCATGCCGACATCACCGAGCGCGAGGCCGCGCGCCGCGCCGCCGCCGAGCAGCAGCGCATGCTGGCCCTGGTGCTGGAGCGCACCGAGCAGGGCTTCTGGACGATCGACAACGACCTGCGCACCATCGACGCCAACCCGGCGATGTGCCGCATGCTGGGCCTGGAGCGGGCGCAGCTGCTGGGCCGCAGCATCTACGAGTTCGTCGACGCGGAGAACCGGGCGGTGTTCGAGCGCAACGTGGCGCTGCGTGCCACCGGCCAGGCCAGCAGCTACGAGATCAGCCTGACGCGCAGCGACGGTCGCCCGCTGCACTGCCTGAACAACGCCACGCCGCTGTTCGACGCCGCGGGGCGCAAGGTCGGCGCGCTGGGGCTGTTCTCCGACATCTCCGCCCGCCGCGCCGCCGAGGAGCGGGCGCGCCTGGCCGGCGAGGCGCTGGCGCAGAAGTCCGACGTGCTGGCCTGGACCCTGGACAGCCTGGTGCAGGGCGTGCTGAACGTCGACCCGCAGGGCCGCTGCACCGCCTGGAACCGCCGCCTCCTGGAGCTTCTGCAGGTGCCCGCGGCGCTGATGGAACGCCGGCCGCTGCTCAGCGAGCTGCTCGACTGGCAGCTGCAGCACCAGGCCTTCGGCCCGCAGCTGGAGCTGCTGGACCAGGCCGGCCGCGAGAACATCGCCCGCTCGCAGGCGGGCGTGCCCCAGCCCAAGGGCCACCGCTACCGGCAGGTGCGGCCCGACGGCACGGTGCTGGACGTGGCCTCGCACTTCGCGGTCGACGGCAGCCTGGTGCGCACCTTCACCGACGTCACCGCCAGCGTGGCGGCCGAGGCCGCGCTGATCGCCGCGCGCGACGAGGCCGAGGCCGCCAACCGGGCCAAGTCGGAGTTCCTCTCGCGCATGTCGCACGAGCTGCGCACGCCGCTCAACGCGGTCCTCGGCTTCGCCCAGCTGATGCAGGCCGACGCCGCCGAGCCGCCGGCGCCCGGCCAGCGCCAGCGGCTGGACGCGCTGCTGCGCGGCGGCCACCACCTGCTGGCGCTGATCAACGACGTGCTCGACGTCGCCCGCATCGACGGCGGCCAGCTGCAGCTGCAGCTGGCGCCGGTGGACTTCGCCAGCGTGCTGGACGAGGCGCTGGCCCTGGTCGAACCCGCGGCGCGGGCGCGCGGCGTGGTGCTGCTGGCGCCGCCGCGGCTGCCGGGCGGGGCCGGCGTGGTGCTGGCCGACGCCACCCGGCTGCGCCAGGTGCTGCTGAACCTGCTGACCAACGCCATCAAGTTCAACCGGCCGGGCGGCGACGTGCGCATCAGCCTGCAGCCCGCCGGCGCGCAGCTGCGCCTGGACGTGGCCGACCAGGGCGCCGGCATCAGCGCCGAGCAGCTGCCGCGGCTGTTCCAGGCCTTCGAGCGGCTGGACATGGATGGCGCGGTCGAGGGCACCGGCATCGGCCTGGCACTCAGCCGCAGCCTGGTCACGCTGATGCAGGGTGACATCGGCGTGTGCAGCACACCGGGCGAGGGCAGCGTGTTCTGGCTGGTGCTGCCCTGCGCCGATGCCGCGGCCGCCGCCACGCCCGGCCCCGCGCCCGCCCTGCCTGCGCCGCAGCACGCCCGCCGCCGCGACGTGCTGTACATCGAGGACAACGAGGTCAACCAGGTGCTGATGCAGGGCATGCTGGCGCACCGTCCGGCCATCACGCTGCGCCTGGCCGGCCTGCCCGAGGAGGGCGTGGCCATGGCCCTGGCCCAGCCGCCGGACTTGCTGCTGCTGGACATCCAGCTGCCCGGCGCCGACGGCTACGAAGTGCTGCGCCAGCTGCGCGCCCATGCCGTACTGGCCGCCATGCCGGTGATCGCCGTCAGCGCCAACGCCATGCCCAGCGACCTGGCCCAGGCCCGCGAGGCCGGCTTCGACGGCTACCTGACCAAGCCGCTGGACATGCAGCGGCTGTTGGCGGCGGTGGATGCGGCGCTGAATTGACCCCCCCGAAGCGCCTTCGGCGCTCCCCCCGCAGCCCGGAAGGGCTGCTTCGCAGCCGTGGGGCACCGCCAGCAGCCCGGCAGAGCCGGTTCCGCGGCGGTCGCTTGGTTGCGCCGGCGGCGTGCCGCGCGAGCGCTCAAGTCGTCCTGTAGGCCAGGCGCACGTAGATCGGCGCGAAGGCCTCGGCCTGGGTGACTTCCAGCAGGTGCTCGCGGGCCAGCTCCAGCATCGCGATGAAGGTGACCACCAGCACCGGCGTGCCGCGGCTGGTGTCGAACAGCTCGTGGAACTCGACGAAGCGCCGGCCGTTCAAGGTGCGCAGCACGATGGCCATGTGCTCGCGCACGCTCAGCTGCTCGCGGCTGATGCGGTGGTGCTGGTTGAGCTTGGCGCGGCGCACGATGTCCAGCCAGGCGGCCTGCAGGTCAGCCACGTGCACGTCCGGAAAGCGCGGCTCCAGCGACTGCTCGATGTGGATCTGCGCCCGCAGGAAGTCGCGGCCCGCCACCGGCAGCTGGTCCAGCCGGGCGGCGGCCAGCTTCATCTGCTCGTACTCCAGCAGCCGGCGCACCAGCTCGGCCCGCGGGTCGGCCACCTCGCTGCTGTCGTCGCTGCGCTTGGGCGGCAGCAGCATGCGGCTCTTGATCTCGATGAGCATCGCCGCCATCAGCAGGTACTCGCTGGCGAGTTCCAGGTTGTGGGCGCGGATCTGGTCGACGTAGGCCAGGTACTGGCGCGTCACGTCGGCCAGCGGGATGTCGAGGATGTTGAAGTTCTGCTTGCGGATCAGGTA
>CALMIF010000447.1 GCA_937864045.1 uncultured Aquabacterium sp.
ACGGTGACCCTGGCCAGCCATGCGGCGGCGGGCAATGTCGACAGCCGCCACCTGGCCGGCTTCGCCGTGGTGCTGCCGGCGCTGATCATCCCGTCGGTGCTGGGCGTGCGCGTCTACCGCGGCCTGAGCCCGCTGGCCTTCCGCCGCGTGGTGCTGCTGCTGCTGATCGCCAGCGGCGTGGTGCTGGTGGCGGGCTCGCTGGGGCAGGTCATCGGCCGGCGCTGACCCGACCGCCCCCGCCGCCGGCAGGGCAGAATCCGCGGCCTTTCCCGCCCCCCGAACCCCGAACCCCGAACCCGGAACGCTCCCGCGCATGTTCAAGAACCTGATGGTGTACCGGCTGGCGCCCGAGTGGCAGCCCACCGTGGCCGATGTCGACCAGGCCCTGGCCGCCGCCCCCTTCGCCGAATGCGGCGCCACCCAGCAGCGTTCGGCCGGCTGGGTCAGCCCGCGCGGCGAGGCCCACGGCGCCCTGGTCGAGGCCATCGACGGCCAGTGGCTGCTGCAGCTGATGGTGGAATCGAAGATCGTGCCGGGCTCGGTCATCAAGCGCCAGGTCGAGACCCTGGCCGCCAAGATCGAGCAGACCACCGGCCGCAAGCCCGGCAAGAAGGAAACCAAGGAGCTGAAGGACCAGGCCCTGCTGGACCTGCTGCCCATGGCCTTCACCAAGCGCGCCAGCGTCAAGGTGTGGATGGCGCCGAAGGAGCGCCTGCTGGTCATCGACGCCGGCAGCGCCGCCCGCGCCGACGAGACCCTGACCGCGCTGACGCAGGTGCTGCCGGGGCTGAAGGCCCAGCTGGTCAACACCGCCGTCACGCCCGAGGCGGCGATGGCCGACTGGCTGGTCTCGGGCGAGCCACCCGCGCCCTTCACCATCGACCGCGACTGCGAGCTCAAGGCCGCCGACGGCGAGAAGCCGGTGGTGCGCTACGCCCGCCACGCGCTGGACCTGCCCGAGATCCGCGAGCACATCGCCGCCGGCAAGCGCCCCACGCGCCTGGCGCTGAGCTGGAACGACCGTGTGAGCTTCGTGCTGACCGAGAGCCTGCAGTTGAAGAAGATCGCCTTCCTCGACGGCGTGTTCGAGGGCCGGCAGGGCAAGGACGAGGAAGGCTTCGACGCCGATGCCGCCATCGCCACCGGCGAGCTGGCGCCGATGATCGACGCGCTGATCGACGCGCTGGGCGGCGAGCAGGTGTTCGGCGAGGCGGCGGCGCCGGCCGCACCTGCAGCACCGGCCACAACGACGACGGGCGCCCCGAAGGCGCCCGTTGCGGCGGGTGGCAGCGACCTGCCGCCCTGGGAAGCAGCAGCCTAGACGCCGGCGCGCTGGCGGCGGCGCGCCAGGCCCAGCAGGGCCACCAGGCCACTGGCCATCAGCAGCATGGATTCCGGCTCGGGCACGGCGGCGGCCATGCTCTGGGCCAGGACCTGGTGCACCGCCGTGGTCGGATGGATGTCGTCGACGTAGAACGACACGCTGCAGGCCGACTGCGGCTGCGTGGCACCATCCACCGGCACCAGGCAGCCGTTGCTGGTGTTCCAACCTTGCTGAATCGACACACCGAACAGCTGGTTGTGGGCGCTGAAGGCGTCGAACGTGTACAGGTGCGCGCCGGCCAGCTGGCTGTGCCAGCTGTCGACGGCGGCCCCGTAGGCATCGTTGAACAGCCCGGTGACGTAGGACGCGCCGCCCATCGCCTGGAGGCCCAATGCCTGCGATGCAGGTGTCAGGCCCAGGTTGGGGATGTTGGGCAGCAGGAAGTTGCGCGCACCCAGGCCATACAGGGTGGTGACGGCTTGGCCCAGGTTGCCGAGGATGCTGGCGAAGGTGGCGCTCGGGTCGTCGTTCAGCGTGGCCGTCTCCAGGTAGTCGCGCAGGTCATTCGCACCGGCCCAGACCATGAACAGCCCGCCCGCGTAGGCGGCATTGGCACCGCCCTGCGCAAAGACGCCGACCTGGGTCTGCAGGCCGGTGTTGACCGTGCCGACGCCGGGAATCCGGCCGGTGGCGCCCGAGCGGGCCCCGGCGACCGCGTACTGGAACTGCTGCGCCTGCGACAGGCCGAGCAGCCCGCCCAGGTATTCGGCGGCCACGGGTCCGTTCGAGACCCGGCCGTTGTCATAGGGCGACGGTGTCGCCAGCCCGCCCTCGTTGGGCGGCATCGGCATGAGGTTGTTGCCGCCGGCGGCGTCCGACAGGCTGTCGCCGAAGACGAACAGGCTGCTGAACGGCTGCACAGGGTTGGCGACGACGGCGGCGGCCGGCAGGGCGGCGGCCAGCAGGCCGGCTGCGCACAGCGCACCAGCGACGCGGGACAGGGTGGTGGACGTCAAGGTGGGCTCCTCGCTTTGCACGAAAGCGAAGAGCCTAACCGTGAGAAGCACCACGCTGCGCGCCGCCGCGCGTGCGACCCCCTTGAATCAGGTGTCCTTGCTCACCTTGATCGTGGGGAACTTCGCCGAGAAGTCGCGCGACTTCTCGGCGATCTTCACCGCCACCTGGCGCGCCACCGCCTTGTAGATGCCGGCAATCTCGCCGTCCGGGTCGGCCACCACGGTGGGCCGGCCGCTGTCGGCCTGCTCGCGGATGCTGATGTTCAGCGGCAGTGCGCCCAGGTAGTCGAGCTTGGCCTGCTCGGCCATGCGCTTGCCACCGTCGGCGCCGAAGATGTGCTCGACATGGCCGCAGTTGCTGCACACGTGCACCGCCATGTTCTCCACCAGGCCGAGGATCGGCACGCCGACCTTCTCGAACATGCTCAGGCCCTTCTTGGCGTCGAGCAGGGCGATGTCCTGCGGCGTGGTGACGATCACCGCGCCGGTGATGGGCACACGCTGGCTCAGCGTGAGCTGGATGTCGCCGGTGCCCGGCGGCATGTCGACGATCAGGTAGTCGACATCGCGCCAGTTGGTCTGGCGCAGCAGCTGGTCCAGCGCCTGGGTGGCCATGGGGCCACGCCAGATCATGGCCTGGTCGGGGTCGACCAGGAAGCCGATCGACGCCACCTGCAGGCCATGGCCCTGCATCGGCTCCATGCTCTGGCCGTCCAGGCTCTCGGGCCGGCCGCTGATGCCCAGCATCATCGGCTGGCTGGGGCCGTAGATGTCGGCGTCCAGCACGCCCACGGTGGCGCCCTCGGCGGCCAGGGCCAGGCCCAGGTTGACCGCGGTGGTGCTCTTGCCCACGCCGCCCTTGCCCGAGGCCACGGCGACGATGTTCTTCACCCCCGGCAGCAGCTGCACGCCGCGCTGCACGGCATGGGCGACGATCTTCGAGCTGACGTTGGCGCTGACATTGCCCACGCCAGGCACCGTGCGTGCGGCGGCGATCAGCTGGCGGCGCAGCGCCGCATGCAGGCTCTTGGCCGGGTAGCCCAGCTCGACGTCGAAGGCAACGTCGTCGCCGTCGATCTTCAGGTTCTTCAGCTGGCGGGTGCTGACGAAATCCTTGCCGGTGTGGGGGTCGGCGACGGTCTGCAGGGCTTCCAGCAGGGCTTGTTCGGTGACGGCAGGCATGTCGGTGGCGCAACGGGCGGCGGCAGGTGCGAAGAGGGCGCGAGTCTAGCGGAGCACCTGCGGCCACGGTTGTTGCGCACTCGTCGTCGAACTCAGCGCGACAAATTGAGATACGATGCATCTCAATTCAATGCTCAGGAGCCGGCGGTGGCTGCAACGACGATGGTTCATGTGCGGGTGGACGAATACATCAAGGCTCAGGCCACCGAGACCCTGGCCGCGATGGGGCTGACCGTGTCCGACGCGGTGCGGGTGTTCCTGACCCGCGTGGTGGCCGATCAGCAGTTGCCGTTCGAACTGAAGTCGCCAAACCCGGCCACCAGAGCGGCGATGCGCGAGGCGCGTCAACTTGGCGGTGCCCGCTTTGTGACCGGACAGGCCCTGATTGATGCGCTCGAAGAAGGCGGCGAGCGCTAAGCCCGTCAAACGCGCTGCCCTGCCACGGCCGTCCGACCACACCAAGGCCTTCGCCAAGGACTGGACCCGGCTGACGCATGCCGGCCGCTACGACATGCAGCGGCTGAAGCAAGTGATGCTGCTGTTGATCGCCAACGACGCGGCGCTGGGGCCGGAGTGGCTGGACCACCCGCTGCAGGGTGCGTGGTCGGACCACCGCGAATGCCACGTCGGCGGCGACTTCCTGCTGATCTACCGCCTGGCCGGCAGCGCGGTAGACGCGCCCATCGTCTTTGTCCGAGCAGGCAGCCACGCGGACTTGTTTGAGTAGGCCGACAGCCTGCGCTGCCGAGGCTCAGCGTTTGCGGCGCTGCAGAACCAGCGCCAGCGCTCCCAGGCCGGCGAGCAGCATGGCGTTGGTTTGTGGCTCGGGCACCGCAGCAGCCACGTCGCCATCGTGCACGGCGACGGCAAACAACGCGTAGTAGTCCTCCATGTCGTACTGGGCGCCATTGTCCATACGGAAGATCCAATAAAAGTGACGCGTGCCGAGTGAGGACGGTAGTTCGGTACCGGACCAGTAGAAGTCCGACTGAATGTTGGTGAACAACCCGAGATTGGCCACGTTGGTGGCATCGCTTACGGGATCCCCTGCACTGACGCCAAGTTCGGCATAAAAAAGATGGCCAAGTTCACTGCCGGAGCAGCGAAAGCCCAAACATGGCCCGGTTCCATTGGGGTTGAGCGCTTTTGGCAGCCTCCAGTCATCAAAGCCGCCGTAGACCAGATCGCTGGCCCAGCTGTTGGCCATTCCCCAACTTAGCCGGCCATCCTGAAAGGTGGCACCGCTAGGAATGGCCCCGCTGGTCTTGGCGTAGTTCAAGTCCGCCAGCCAGGTGATGTTCTGCACCGTGTCGTAGACCATGCCGCCAGGCCGGGCCTGCAATTCGGCATTTGCCGACAGGCTGGCGGCGCCGAAAACGGCTGCGGCGACCAGACGTGAAACCGTGTTCATCAAGGCATCCCTCAGGTTGATATTTATCGATTCGTGACCTGCGCCCACGGCGCGTACGCGTTAGAGCAAGTTCAAGGCCAGCAGGATCGTTGTGCGGGGCTTTGTGGAACTTTTCCCAGGGCCATCGCGCACGCGGCGCGGCGCGGCGCCAAGGTGTCAAGTGGATCGACACTCCGCGCCGCCGCCGTCGGCGATGAACGTTCGTGCCCGCCCCCCGCAGTCCGCCCAGCGCCCACCACCTAAAATCCACGGTCCTGCCCCCGGACAAGCCCATGCCCCGCAAGCTCTTCGTCACCACCGCCCTGCCCTACGCCAACGCCGCCTTCCACATCGGCCACATGATGGAGTACATCCAGGCCGACACCTGGGTGCGAGCGCAGCGCATGGGGGGTGCCGAGGTCAACTTCGTCTGCGCCGACGACGCCCATGGCGCGCCGATCATGATCGCCGCCGAGAAGGCGGGCCTCACGCCGCAGCAGTTCGTCGCCAAGATCGCCGCCGGCCGCCAGCAGTACCTGGACGGCTTCCACATCGCCTTCGACCACTGGCACTCGACCGACGCCCCGGAGAACCACGCGCTGGCGCAGCAGATCTACCGCAAGCTGCGCGACAACGGCCTGATCGCCACGCGCACCATCGAGCAGTTCTTCGACCCCGACAAGGGCATGTTCCTGCCCGACCGCTTCATCAAGGGCGAATGCCCCAAGTGCGGCGCCAAGGACCAGTACGGCGACAACTGCGAGGTCTGCGGCACGGTCTACGCGCCCACCGACCTGAAGAACCCGTATTCGGCCCTGTCCGGCGCCACGCCGGTGCTCAGGACCAGCGAGCATTTCTTCTTCAAGCTCAGCGACCCGCGCTGCGTCGCCTTCCTGGAGCAGTGGACGCAGGACGGCAAGCTGCAGAGCGAGGTGGCGAACAAGGTGCGCGAGTGGTTCGTGCGCGACGAGAACGGCAAGCCGGCGCTGGGCGACTGGGACATCAGCCGCGACGCGCCCTATTTCGGCATCGAGATCCCCGATGCGCCGGGCAAGTACTTCTACGTCTGGCTCGATGCACCCATCGGCTACCTGGCCTCTCTGAAGGCCCTGCTCGACAAGCGGGGCGAAGACCTGGACGCCTACCTCGCCCAGCCCGGACTGGAGCAGGTGCACTTCATCGGCAAGGACATCGTCACCTTCCACACCCTGTTCTGGCCGGCCACGCTGCACTTTTCCGGCCGCAAGGTGCCCGACCAGGTCCACGTGCACGGCTTCCTCACGGTCAACAACGACAAGATGAGCAAGAGCCGCGGCACCGGCATCAGCCCGCTGCGCTACCTGGAGCTGGGCCTGAACCCCGAATGGCTGCGCTACTACCTGGCGGCCAAGCTGAGTGCGCGGGTCGAGGACATCGACTTCAACCCCGAGGACTTCGTCGCCCGCGTCAACAGCGACCTGGTCGGCAAGTACATCAACATCGCCAGCCGCGCCGCCGGCTTCATCGGCAAGCGCTTCGGCGGCTGGCTGAGCGCCGACGTGGGCGTGGAAGGCCGCGTGCTGCTCGACGCCCTGCGCGCCCACCAGGCCACGGTGGCCGAGCTGTATGCCGGCCGCGAATTCGCCAAGGCCGTGCGCGAGGTGATGGCCCTGGCCGACCGGGTCAATGAATACGTCGACACCCACAAGCCCTGGGAGCTGGCGAAGAAGGACGGCGCCGACGCGCAATTGCACGACGTGTGCACGGTGTGCATCGAAGCCTTCCGCCTGCTGACGGTCTACCTCAAGCCCATCCTGCCGGCCCTGGCTGGCCAGGTCGAGGCCTTCCTGCAGGTGCAGCCGTTGCAGTTCGCCGACGCCGCCCGCGCACTGGGCCGGCACCAGATCGCCGCCTACCAGCACCTGATGCAGCGGGTGGACACCGCCAAGCTCGACGCCCTGCTGACCCCGCCCGCGCCGCCGGTCCCCGAGGTCGTGCCGCCCGGCGGCGAAGCACTGGCCGGCGAGATCGGCATGGACGCCTTCACCGCCGTCGACCTGCGGGTGGCGAAGATCGTCAACGCCGAGCTGGTCGAAGGCAGCACCAAGCTGCTGCGCCTCACGCTGGACGTGGGTGAAGGACGCACGCGCAACGTGTTCTCCGGCATCCGCAGCGCCTACGCGCCCGAGCAGCTGGTCGGCCAGCTGACGGTGATGGTGGCCAACCTGGCGCCACGCAAGATGAAGTTCGGCATCAGCGAGGGCATGGTGCTGGCCGCCAGCCATGCCGACGAGAAAGCCACGCCGGGCATCTTCCTGCTGACGCCAGCCTCCGGCGCCCAGCCGGGCATGCGCGTGCGGTGAGCATCGACGCCGGGCGCAGGCGCGCGCTGGCCCTGCTGGCTGCGGGCGCTGCGCCAGGCGCGCCGCTGCGGGCGCAACCGCCCGAGACGTTCGACTTCATCGCCCTGGGCGACATGCCCTACGGCCGCGACCTGCTGGCCGGCCCGCCCTACCGCGGCCTGATCGACCGCATCAACGGCCTGGGCCTGCCCTTCGCCATCCATGTCGGCGACTTCAAGGACGGCACCGCCGCCTGCAGCGACGACGAGTACCGGCTGCAGTGGCAGCACTTCCAGCGCTTTGCCGGCGCCCTGGTCTACACGCCGGGCGACAACGACTGGCTGGACTGCCACCGCCGCGGCGACGACCCGCTGGAGCGGCTGCAGGCGCTGCGCGCGCGCTTCTTCGCCGGCGGCCGGTCGCTGGGCCAGCGGCCGATCGCGCTGCAGCGCCAGGGCGCGCAGATGCCGGCGCATGCGGCCTACGTCGAGAACCAGCGCTGGACGCACCAGGGCGTGGTCTTCGCCACGTTCCACACCGTGGGCCACCGCAACGGCTTCGACGCCGACAGCGCCGCGGTGCGCGCCGAAGCAGCGCGGCGCGAGGCCGCCAACGCCGCCTGGATCGCCGACAGCTTCGCCCTGGCCCGGCAGACGCAGGCCGTCGCCCTGGTGCTGGCCACGCAGGCCGAAGCGCTGATCGACCCGCGTGGTCGGACGGCGCAGCGCGGCCGGGTACACGACAGCTTCACCAGCATCCGCGACACCCTGCTGCCGCTGGCCGCCGGCGCGCCGCACCCGGTGCTGCTGGTGCATGGCGACTTCCACACCTACCGCTTCGACCAGCCCTTCGTGCAGCCCGGCGGCGCGCCGCTGGCCAACCTGTGGCGCCTGCAGGTCTACGGCCATCCGCGCCTGCACGCGGTGCGGGTGCGGGTGCAGCCGGGCGTGGCGGGCCAACCCTTCGCCTGCAGCCCGGTGTGGAACCCGCTGTCGTCGGATCCGCGGCAGGAACCGCAGCCCATCAACTGACCTGGCTGACTGCCGCCAATCCCGCCGTCAGCACGCCGCCTTAGCATGGCGCGCAGGAGTCCTGCATGCCACTGCCGCGTTTTCCTGTCCCGGTCCACCTCTTCCGCCCGCGCCTGCTGGGCGCCCTGGCTGGCTACGACCGCCAGCGCCTGCTGGCCGACATCGGCGCCGGCCTGACCGTGGGCATCGTCGCGCTGCCGCTGGCCATGGCCTTTGCCATCGCCAGCGGCGTCAAGCCCGAGGCGGGGCTGTTCACCGCCATCATCGCGGGCTTCCTGATCTCGGCCCTGGGCGGCTCGCAGGTGCAGATCGGCGGGCCGGCCGGCGCCTTCATCGTCATCGTCTACGGCATCGTCGAGCGCCACGGCCTGGCCAACCTGCTGATCGCCACCAGCATGGCCGGCGTGCTGCTGCTGCTGATGGGCTGGTTCCGCCTGGGCGCCCTGGTGCGCTACATCCCGGTGAGCATCGTCATCGGGTTCACCAACGGCATCGCGGTGCTGATCGGCCTCTCCCAGCTGAAGGACCTGCTGGGCCTGCCGATCGCGAAGATGCCGGGCGACTTCTTCAGCCAGATCGCGGTGCTGGGCGCGCATGTGCACCAGCTCAACCTGGCGGCGCTGGTGGTCGGCCTGGCCTGCCTGGCCACCGTCGTGCTGTGGCCCAAGAGCTACACCATGCCGCTGCAGCCCGTCGGCTGGCGGCCGCATGCGCGGCGCTGGGCGTCGCACCTGCCGGGCACCATCGTCGCCCTGGTCGGCGCCACGCTGGCGGCCAAGCTGCTGCACCTGCCTGTGGAGACCATCGGCAGCCGCTTCGGTGGCATTCCGCAGGCGCTGCCGGCCTTCGCCCTGCCCGATGTGAGCTGGGCAACGGCCAAGCAGTTGGTGATCCCGACGGTGACCATCGCCCTGCTGGGCGCCATCGAGAGCCTGCTGTGCGCCCGCGTGGCCGACAACCTGGCGCCCCAGCACCCGCGCCACGATCCCAACCAGGAGCTGATGGCCCAGGGCGTGGCCAACTTGGTGACGCCCTTCTTCGGCGGCATTCCGGCCACCGGCACCATCGCCCGCACCGTGACCAACGTGCGCGCCGGCGCGGCCACGCCGGTGGCCGGCATCGTGCATGCGCTGACGCTGCTGGCCATCGTGCTGGTGGCCGCGCCGCTGGCCCTGCATGTGCCGCTGGCGGCGCTGGCCGGCATCCTGCTGTTCGTGGCCTGGAACATGGGCGAGTGGCGCGAGTTCGCCCGGCTCAAGCACTTCCTGCTGCCCTACCGCGCCACCCTGGTCGGCACCTTCGTGCTGACCGTGGTGTTCGACCTGACGGTGGCGGTGGAAGTGGGCCTGCTGATGGCCTGCGGCTTCTTCATCTGGCGCATGAGCCAGCTCTTCAGCGTGCGCCTGCTGCCCACGGCCGACCTGGCACCGGGCGTGGCCGTGGTCGAGCTCTTCGGCTCGATGTTCTTCGGTGCGGTGGGCAAGATCGAGGCCCTGCCGGCGCAGCTGCCCGCGGGCACGCGCTGCGTGGTGCTGCAGATGCACCGGCTGATCTCGGTCGACACCTCGGGCATCGATGCCCTGCAGCAACTGCACCGCACCCTGCAGCGCCGCCAGGTGCGCCTGCTGCTGGCCGACGTCAACCCCCAGCCGCTGGGGCTGATCCGCCGCTCGGGCTTTGCCGACGAGCTGGGTGACGGCGCCGTGGCCGCCACCCTGGGCGAGGCACTGCAGCGCGCCGGCGAAGCCGCCGCCTGACTGCCGGAGCGCCCGCTGTTCCGGGTTTCCAGTCGGCGCGGGCTGCGCAGAATCGGCCGCTTCTCCTGCCCGATCCTGCCGTGTCGACCCTGCTGATCGCATCCGTGGTGCTGGTGGCCGCCGTCGCTGCCGTGGCCGGCTGGTGGCTGGGCCGCCGCAGCCCGGGCGATGGTGCCGCCACCGTGGCGCCATCCAGTGCCGCAGCACCCGCCATGCCCGTGCCGGCCGCGCCGGTCGCCGCACCGGCACCCGCACCGGCGCCCACCGCCGCCACCCCGCTGCCCGCCGCGCTGCGCGCCTTCCGTCCGGCGGTGCACGAGCAGTTGCCCGCCGCCCAGGTCCAGGCCCTGGTGCAGCGCCTGGCGCAGATCCCGCCGCCGCCGCTGGCGCTGCACAAGCTGGTGTCGGCCGAGTTCCTGCAAGCCGCCCGGCCCAGCGCCCTGGCCGAGACCATCATGGCCGAGGCGCAGATCGCCGCGCGCCTGCTGGCCACGGTGAATTCGCCGAAGTACGGCCTGCGCAAGCCGGTGGCCAGCGTGGTGCAGGCGGTCAGCCTGCTGGGGCTGAACACGGTGCGCAACCTGTGCCTGCAGCACCTGCTGCACAACAGCTTCGGTGCGCCCGGCGCGGCCCAGCGCCTGCGGCTGGACCGCCTGCTCAACGCCAGCACTGCCGCCAGCGAGCTGTGCAACCACCTGGCCACCGGCCTGGGCCTGCCCGAGCCCGGCGCCCTGGCCACGCAGTGCGTGCTGGGGTTCCTGGGCCCGCTGGCCGCCACCGTGCTGCTCCAGCCCGGCACGCCGGCCTGGGGCCCGCATGCCAGCCTGCTGCAGCGGCTGGACGCCGAGCAGCAGGCGCTGGGCCTGGGCGCCGGCGAGATCGGCGCCCTGCTGATGACCGCCTGGGGCCTGCCCGCCCCCATCGTGGCCGCCGTGCGCGACCTCGACCGCCCGCTGCACACGCCGGTGCACCTGGTCGACCCGCGCCAGGCACCGGGCCTGGCCCTGTGCTACCTGGCCACGCGCCTGGGCGAGCGCGTGACGCAGGGCCAGGCGCCGGATGCGGCCAGGCTCCTGGCCGGCGACCCGGACGACGTCGACACCTGCCACCTGGCCGGCTACCTGGCCCTGCCGGCCCTGGCCGGGCTGGGCGCGCAGCTGCAGGGCCCGGCGGTGCAGGCGCTGCTGCAGCCACTGCCGGCGGCCGCCGCGATGGCCTGACGCCTGGGCGGATCAGTCCGCCGGCAAGCCCAGCCCCAGCAGGTCCAGCCACAGCCGCTGCGTGGCCGGGCTGGCCAGCAGCACCGGTGCATCACCGTCAACCAAGGCCGCCTGCAGCGCGGCGAGCGACGGCACCAGCGCCCGGCCCGCCGCACCGCAGCAGCCCCGCGCCAGCAGCCGGCGCAGCCGCCGCAGCGCCTTGTGCAGCTGCTGCCCATGGTCGGCCGTCGACCAGCCCGCGGCAATCTGCCCGGCATTGGCCAGCACCGGGCGCAGTGCCTGCGCCAGCAGCGCCGCCGCATCGGGCGCGGGGCGCAGCCGCGTCGCGGGCGACGGCGGGCTGCCGGGCAGGCCCGCGGCCAGGGTGTGGCCCAGCTCGCTCTTGCTGCGCACATCCAGCACCAGGCCGTGGCGTCCGGCCCAGCGGGCGGCCAGGGCCAGCAGCGCCGCCGGCGGGCCGCTGACCAGCTCGAACTCGATCTCGCTGAGCGGCAGGCGGCGCTCGCCGGCCCGCACCTCGCCCTCGTCCAGCGCCAGCTCGACCACGGCGCCGCCGCTGCGCAGCAGCCGGTGCGTGCGCTGCACCCGGGTGGCATAGCGTTCGACCAGCGGCTGGCCCGGGCCGGCGGCGGCCAGCAGGGCGCGCAGCCGCTGACCGGCGGGCGTGCCGTCGTGGCGGGCAATGTCCAGCGCCGGCGTGTCGGTGGCAGACAGCGACACGTTGTGCTCCAGCCGCTGCAGCGCGCTGGCGCCCTCGGCCTTCAGCGTCTGCACCCAGGCATCGCCCTCGCGGCGCAGGCGCAGGGCGCAGCGGGCGCGGGCCAGGTGCTCGCCCGGGGTGTCGACATAGGCGGCGGCCAGCGGCAGCACCCGGGCGCTGCGGGTGGCCACGGCGCGGCGCAGCGCGGCCAGGCGCGCGGGCGGAATGCGGAACTTCAGTTCGGTCTCGGTGTTCACTGGTCTGCCCTCCGGTCACTGCGTGACCACCTCCCCGAGGGAGGAGAGCGCTTCCTTCGGATCGGCCGTGCGGAAGCGCTCATGGCCGGGATGCTGCCACGCCGCACCGCCCCCGCCGCCGTAAACTACCGGGTTCACCCTGATCCACCCAAGCGCGAAAGCCCACCGCCGCCATGCCGCTGTTCTGGAAGCCCTACACCTCCGACGTCACCAACTTCATCGGCGAGCTGAAGGCCAAGAAGCCGACGCTGGAAGCCGAGCAGCGCGCCGGCCGCGGCCTGCTGTGGGACAAGCAGATCGACCGCGACGCCCAGGCCGGCTACAGCGCCGCCCGCGTGCCGCAGGCGCCCTACGTCTACTTCTCGCGGCCCAAGCAGCGCTGAGGTCCGGCCCAGCGACAGCGCGCCGTGACGCTGCCCGCCGCCGGCGCCGCCGGTGAGGTGCCCGCCGAGTTGCCACCGCCGCCCGGTCCGGTGGCCGCACTGCCGCCCCTGCCCGGCGACGAGGGCGCCGCCACGGTGCCCGACGCCGAGGCCCTGCCGGTCGACCGCGTGGCCCTGGCGCGCCTGTACGGCGAGCCGCTGTTTCGCCTGCCGCAGGACCTGTACATCCCGCCGGACGCGCTGGAGGTCTTCCTCGAAGCCTTCGAAGGCCCGCTGGACCTGCTGCTGTACCTGATCCGCAAGCAGAACTTCAACATCCTCGACATCCCGCTGGCCGACGTGA
>CALMIF010000448.1 GCA_937864045.1 uncultured Aquabacterium sp.
CTGCTGGTGGTGGCCGCCGACGACGGCCCGATGCCGCAGACCCGCGAGCACCTGGCCATCCTGCAGCTGCTGGGCGTGCCCCGGCTGGTGGTGGCGCTGGGCAAGGCCGACCGCGTCGATGCGGCGCGCCTGGCGCAGGCGCAGGCCGAGGTGGCGGCGCTGCTGGGAACCAGCCTGTTCGCCGGTGCGCCGGTCTTTCCGCTGGCGGCGGCCACCGGGCAGGGCGTGGCGGCGCTGCGTGCGCACCTGGCAGCACAGGCAGCGGGGCTGCGGCGTGCACCGGCGGCGGGCGGCTTCCGCCTGGCCGTCGACCGCAGCTTCACCGTCGACGGCAGCGGCCGGGTGGTGACGGGCGCGGTGCTGGCCGGCACGCTGGCCGTGGGGGATGCGGTGCAACTGATGCCGGCCGGCGTGCCGCTGCGGGTGCGCAGCCTGCAGGTGCTGAACCAGGCCGCCGAGGTGGTGCAGGCCGGCCAGCGCTGCGCGGTGAACCTGGCCGGCGCCGAACTGAAGCGCGCAGAGCCCCGGCGCGGTGACTGGCTGACCGCAAGCGATGCGTCGCCGCCCACCGACCGGCTCGATGTGCAGCTGCATTGGCTTCCCGGACCGGGCGGCACACCGCCGCGCCCCGGCCCGCGGGCGCAGTGGCTGCTGCACCTGGGGGCGGCCACGCGCACGGTGCGCTGGGTGCCGCTGGCCGATGCGGCGCCGGGCACGCCCGGCCTGGCCCGGCTGCTGCTCGACCAGCCGGTGATGGCCGCCTGGGGTGACCGCTTCATCCTGCGCGATGCCGCGGCCAACCGCACCCTGGCCGGCGGCCGGGTGGTGGATGCCTTCGGACCGCTGCGGGGCAGGGCCCAGCCCGGGCGGCTGGCCCAGTTGCAGGCGCTGGCGATCGACGATGCTGCCGATTCGCTGCGGGCGCTGCTGGACGTCAGCCCGGGCGGTGCCGACCTGGCCCACTTCGCCCGCAACCGCGGCCTGGGCGACGCTGAGGTGGCCGCGCTCGATGGCGCAGCGGGCCTGCGGCGGCTGCCGGGCGGGCTGGGCCTGTCGGCCGCGCACTGGGCCGGGTGGCAGGGCCGGCTGCTGCAAGTGGTCGATGACTGGCACGCGGCGCAGCCCGACAGCCTGGGGCCGGATGCGGCGGCGCTGCGTGCCGCCCTGGGCGGGGCAGACGGCAACCCGGCCCCGCTGCGTGCCGGTCTGGCGGCCCTGGTGGCCGATGGCCTGCTGCAGCGCGACGGCCTGGTCTGGCGCCGGCCAGGCCACCGGCCGGTGCTGCCGGCGGCCGACGCGGCGCTGCTGGCGCAGGTGCTCGCGCTGATCGGGCCGGCCGGCCTGCGCCCGCCGATCGTGGGCGAGCTGGCGCAGCGACTGGCGCTGCCGCTGCCCGACCTGCTCGACGGCCTGGGCCGGCTGGCGGCGCGCGGCCTGGTGGTGCGGGTGGCGCCCAACCGCTTCTACTTGCCGGAGGGCGCCATGCAGCTGGAGGCCGAGGCCCGCGCCCTGGCCGCGGCCACGCCCGGCGGCCTGATCGACGCCGCCGCCTACCGCGACCGCACCGGCATCGGCCGCAACCTGGCGGTGCAGGTGCTGGAGTTTCTCGACCGCAGCGGCGTTACCCGCTTCGACGGCCGGCACCACCACCTGCGTGACGGCGCCGGCCGGCGTGCCTGAGGCGACACGGCCGGTCGCGCCGCGGTGCTACCGTGCAGCGGCGCCTGGAAGGGCCTGGCTCCCGGTGGAGCCCGCGGTCTTCAACACCGTCGTGATGCGCCTCGCGCGTCGGGTGGGTTCGACTCCCATGCCCTTCCGCCCCGCCCGCCGATGCGGCGGTGCACAAGGGGAAACCGCCACAGGAAAACTCCTGCCGGGGCGGCGCCGGGCCGCTCCCTAGAATGCCGGCAACCCACCCAGGAGCGACCGTCGATGCCATCCCAACGCCGCAGTGCTGCAAAGCCGGCTGAGCCAGCCGATGCCGCGGGCAACTCGCGGGTGCTCAAGAAGTACCCCAACCGACGGCTCTACGACACCCGCACCAGCAGCTACATCACCCTGGCCGATGTGAAGCAGATGGTGCTGGACGGCGAGACCTTCGAGGTGCGCGACGCCAAGACCGCCGAGGAGATCACCCGCAGCATCCTGCTGCAGATCATCCTGGAGGAAGAGACCGGCGGCGTGCCCATGTTCAGCACCCAGATGCTGGCTCAGGTGATCCGCTTCTACGGCCATGCCATGCAGGGCATGATGGGCTCGTACCTGGAGAAGAACCTGCAGACCTTCGTCGACCTGCAGAGCCGCTTCGCCGAGCAGAGCAAGGGCCTGTACGACCCCAAGAGCTTCACCCCCGAGATGTGGAGCCAGTTCATGACCGGCCAGGCGCCGCTGATGCAGGGCCTGATGGGCAACTACCTCGAACAGAGCAAGAACCTGTTCGTGCAGATGCAGGAGAAGGTGCAGGAGCAGATGCAGTCCGGCACCCTGTTCCCCGGCATTCCGGGCCTGATGCCGACGAAGAAGTAGGCGCCGGCCTGCCGGCCTGTCGCATCAGGCTGGCGCGCCGACCACCCCGTCGCGGCACAGCTGCGCAATCTGCGCCGCGTCGTAGCCCAGGCCCTGCAACAGCGCCTCGGTGTGCTGGCCCAGCGCTGGTGGCGCTGCACGCACACCAGGGCGCCTGCCGTCCAGGGTGAGCGGCAACAGCGCGGTGCGGGTGGTGATTTCGCGACCGGCGCCGCTGGCATCGGCCGGCAGCGTCACCGGCGCCAACCCCTCGGTGGCAGCCAGGTGCGGGTCGTCGAACAGGTCCTGCGGCCGGGTGATCGGCGCGTAGGGCAGGCCGGTCTTCTCGAAGCGTGCGGCCAGTTCGCTGGCAGCCATCGGCGCGAAGCGTTCGCGCAGGATGGGCAGCAGCCAGTCGCGGGCGCGCACCCGGTGGTTGTTGCTGGCCAGGCGCGCATCGGCCTTCAGATCGGCGAAGCCGAACTCGGCGCACAGCAAGGTCCACTGCGTGTCGCTGACCGCGGCGAGGAAGATCTGCGCGCCGTCCTTGACCGTGAACACGTCGTACACGCCCCAGGCGCTGATGCGGCTGGGCATGGGCGCGGCGGGCTGGCCGGTGACGGCGAACTGCATCATGTGCTGGGCGACGAGGAACACGTTGTTCTCGAACAGCGCGCTGTGCACCACCTGGCCGCGGCCGGTGCCGGTGTGGCGGTTGTCGCGCTGCTGCAGCGCGGCCAGCACGCCGATGGCGCCGAACATGCCGCCCATGATGTCGTTGACGCTGGTGCCCGCCCGCAGCGGCCGGCCCTCGGGCCCGGTCATGTAGGCCAGGCCGCCCATCATCTGCACCACTTCGTCCAGCGCGGTGCGGTGGTCGTACGGCCCGGGCAGGAAGCCCTTGTGCGAGACGCAGATCAGCCGCGGGTTCAGCCGCGCCAGCGCCTCGGCGCTGAAGCCCAGCTTGTCCATGGTGCCGGCCTTGAAGTTCTCGCTGAAGACGTCGGCGTCGGCCAGCAGCTTCAGCACGATCTCGCGGCCGCGCGCGTCCTTCACATCGACCGCCAGGCTCTGCTTGTTGCGGTTGAACATGCCGAAGAAGCCGGCGCCCGAGCCCAGCAGCCGGCGCGTGCTGTCGCCAGCCAGGGGCTCGACCTTGATCACGTCGGCGCCCAGGTCGGCCAGGATCAGGCCGCAGGTCGGGCCCATCACCATGTGGGTGAACTCGACCACACGCAGGCCGGCCAGGGGCAGGGTGTTCTCGCTCATGCCTGCCCCTCGTCCGGCGAGTACGCCGGCCGATCCCCCGAGGGGATGGCGGGCCGGCTTGGGAGCGGCCCGGCGCTCGGCCCGCTCATGCGTGCTCTCCGGTGGCGGCCAGCAGGCGTTCATCCGCAGGCCGGCGGCCGTCGGCATAGGTGAAGCCCCTGGTCAGGCCGGCATCGGGCGTCATGCCGTAGACCGGCTCGCCGGGCAGGCCGGCCACCAGCACCGCGCGGGCGGCCATCAGCTTTTCGAGGTCGATGCCGGTGGCCACGCCCATGGCCTCGAACATGAACACCAGGTCCTCGGTGACCACGTTGCCCGACGCGCCCGGCGCATACGGGCAGCCGCCCAGGCCGCCCTGCGAGCTGTCGAAGGTGCGCACGCCCACGTCGAAAGCCGCCAGGCAGTTGGCCAGGCCCAGGCCGCGGGTGTTGTGCAGGTGGGCGGCGCCGGTGCGCTCGCCGATCTCGGCGCGCACCCGGTTGAACAGCCGCCGCACCTGGGCCGGGTTGGCCATGCCGGTGGTGTCGGACAGGCCGATCTCGTCGACGCCGGCTTCAGCCAGCGCGGCGGCCAGGCGCACCACGTCGTCCTCGGCCACGGCGCCCTGCAGCGTGCAGCCGAAGGCGGTGGACATGCCGGCCTCGATGCGCACCTGTGGCGCCTGCGCGTTGCGCAGTGCGACGACCTGGCGCATCACGTCGACCATTTGCGCCGTGGTCTTGCGCACATTGGCCATCGATTGCGCTTCGCTGGCCGACACCGGCAGCGTCACCTTGTGCACGCCAGCGGCGATGGCGGCTTCGGCGCCGCGCAGGTTGGGCGCCAGCGCCATCACGGTGAGGCCGGGCAGGGTCAGCGCGTGGCGCACGACCTCCGCCACGTCGGCCATCTGCGGCAGCAGCGATGCCGGCACGAAGGAGCCGACCTCGATCTCGCGCAGGCCGGCGGCATGCAGGGCCGTGATCCAGGCCCGCTTGTGCGGCGTGGGCATGGTCGCCTTCACGCTCTGCAGGCCGTCGCGCGGCCCGACTTCGCTGATCAGCACGGGGGTGGGCATCTTGGGGTCTCGGGATGTCGGAGGGCGGAACGATACCCGCCCGCTGCCGCGTCAGCGCCCGGCCGCCTGCAGCCGATGCACGACAATCCCGGCATGGCTTCAGACACCTGCACCCCCGGCACCACGGCGGCTCCGACCGTCGCATTCGTTTCACTTGGCTGCCCGAAAGCCTTGACCGATTCCGAGCTGATCCTGACCCAACTCAGCGCCGAGGGCTACCAGACCAGCAAGAAGTTCGAGGGCGCCGACCTGGTGATCGTCAACACGTGTGGCTTCATCGACGATGCGGTGAAGGAAAGCCTGGACACCATCGGCGAGGCGCTGGCGGCCAATGGCAAGGTGATCGTCACCGGCTGCCTGGGCGCGCGCACCGGCGACGACGGCGGCAACCTGGTGCGCGGCATGCACCCCAGCGTGCTGGCCGTGACCGGCCCGCACGCCACCAACGAGGTGATGGACGCGGTGCACCAGCATGTGCCCAAGCCGCACGACCCCTTCGTCGACCTGGTGCCCGAGGTGCGCAGCCAGTTCCGCGGCGAGGCCGGCATCAAGCTGACACCGCGCCACTACGCGTACCTGAAGATCAGCGAGGGCTGCAACCACCGCTGCACCTTCTGCATCATCCCGAGCATGCGCGGCGATCTGGTGTCGCGGCCGGTGGGCGATGTGCTGTCGGAAGCCCGGGCGCTGTTCGAGTCGGGCGTGAAGGAACTGCTGGTCGTCAGCCAGGACACCTCGGCCTACGGTGTCGACGTGAAGTACCGCACCGGCTTCTTCGACGGCCGGCCGGTCAAGACGCGCATGACCGAGCTGTGCGCCGCGCTGGCCGAGCTGGCGAAGCCGCATGGCGCCTGGGTGCGGCTGCACTACGTCTATCCGTACCCGCATGTGGACGAACTGCTGCCGCTGATGGCCAGTGGCGCGGTGCTGCCCTACCTGGACGTGCCCTTCCAGCACAGCCACCCCGAGGTGCTGCGCCGCATGAAGCGCCCGGCCAGCGGCGAGAAGAACCTGGAGCGCCTGCTGAAGTGGCGCGAAGCCTGCCCCGAGCTGGTGATCCGCTCGACCTTCATCGCCGGTTTCCCGGGCGAAACGGAAGCCGAGTTCCAGCACCTGCTGGACTTCGTGCGCGAAGCGCAGATCGACCGCGCCGGCTGCTTCGCCTATTCGCCGGTGAAGGGCGCGGCGGCCAATGACCTGCCCGGCGCGCTGCCGGATGCATTGCGCGAGGAGCGCCGCGCCCGCTTCATGGCGGTGGCCGAGGACGTCTCGATCGCCCGGCTGCAGCGGCGTGTGGGCGCGACCATGCAGGTGCTGGTCGACCATGCCCCGGCGCTGGGCCGCAAGGGTGGCGTGGGCCGCAGCTATGCCGACGCGCCCGAGATCGACGGCACGGTGCGCCTGCTGCCGCCCGAGAAGGCCAGCAAGACGCTGAAGGCCGGCGAGTTCACCCGCGCCCGCATCGTGGCCACCGACGGCCACGACCTGGTCGGCCAGCCGATCTGAGCCCCATTCAACCCAACGCCTGACTCCCACGATGAGCGACAAGACCCCCCCGCCGCAGGACATCGTCACGGACCTGCTCCACCATCCCTACCAGCCGCCGGCCGGCTGGGGCGCGGTGCCGCCGGGGGTGTTCAAGGCGTCGACGGTGATCTTCCCGGACACCAGGGCGCTCAAGAGCCGCACCTACACCGCCAAGACCGGCTACACCTACGGCCTGCGCGGCACGCCGACGACCTATCTGCTGGAAGAACGCCTGGCCACACTGGAAGGCGGGCGCTTCTGCATCCTGTCGCCCAGCGGGCTGGCGGCGATCATGAACGTCAACCTGGGTCTGCTGAAGCAGGGCGACGAGGTGATGATCCCGGCCAATGTCTACGGCCCGTCCAGCGACATGGCGGTCAACGTGCTGGCGCGCTGGGGCATCACGCACCAGTTCTACGACCCGATGAACCCGGACGACCTGGCGGCCAAGGTCGGCCCGACGACCCGGCTGGTGTGGCTGGAGGCGCCGGGCTCGGTGACGATGGAGTTCCCGGACCTGCCGGCGCTGGTCAAGGCGGGGAAGGCGGGTGGCGCGCTCGTCGCGCTGGACAACACCTGGGGCGCCGGCCTGGCCTTCCGCGCCTTCGATTTCGGCGTCGACATCGTGATGCAGGCGCTGACGAAATACCCGTCCGGTGGCGCCGACGTGCTGATGGGCTCGGTGGTCACCCGCGACGAGGCGCTGCACCTGAAGCTGTTGAAGCTGCACGGCCAGCTGGGCATCGGCGTGGCGGCCAACGACGCCGAGTTCATCCTGAAGGGCCTGCCGACCATCGCGCTGCGCTACCACGCGCACGATGCGGCGGCGCGCCAGCTGGCCGCCTGGCTGGGCACGCAGAAGGCGGTGCGCCAGGTGCTGCACCCGGCGCTGCCGGGCGCGCCCGGCCACGACCACTGGAAAGCGACCTGTACCGCAGCGGCGGGGCTGTTCTCGGTGTTGCTGGACCCGGCGCTGACGGTGGCACAGGTCGACGCCTTCGTCGACGCACTGCGGCTGTTCAAGATCGGCTATTCCTGGGGCGGACCGGTCAGCCTGGTCGTGCCCTATGACCTGGACGGCATGCGCGACGACCGCTCGGCCCTGCCGGGCCACCTGGTGCGCTTCTCGATCGGACTGGAAGCGGTGGCCGACCTGCAGGCCGACCTGGCGCAGGCGCTGGCAACGCTGGGCTGAGAAGCCGCGCTGCCTGCAGGCAGCGCAGCGTGGGCGTTCAGCCCTTGGCCTCGGGGCCCGACAGCAGCGGGATCGCGCCGTCCGAGCTGGCGCCCAGCAGGCCGGTGCCGGTGTAGATGCCCAGCTTCTGGCGCGTGTCCTGGATGTCCAGGTTGCGCATGGTCAGCTGGCCGATGCGGTCGACCGGGCTGAATGCGCCTTCGACCTTCTCCATGCTCAGCCGCTCGGGCGCATAGGTCAGGTTGGGGCTGGCAGTGTCCATGATCGAGTAGTCGTTGCCGCGGCGCAGCTGCAGCGTCACCTCGCCGGTGACGGCACGCGCCACCCAGCGCTGGGCGGTCTCGCGCAGCATCAGGCACTGCGGGTCGAACCAGCGGCCCTGGTACAGCAGGCGGCCCAGGCGGCGGCCGTTGTTGCGGTACTGCTCGATCGTGTCCTCGTTGTGGATGCCGGTGACCAGGCGTTCGTAGGCGATGTGCAGCAGGGCCATGCCCGGGGCCTCGTAGATGCCGCGGCTCTTGGCTTCGATGATGCGGTTCTCGATCTGGTCGCACATGCCCAGGCCGTGGCGGCCGCCGATGCGGTTGGCTTCCTCGAACAGCTCCACCGCGTTGGCGAAGGTGCGGCCGTTCAGGGCGACCGGTTGGCCCTCCTCGAAGCGCACCGTCACCTCTTCGGCCTTCACCACCACGTCGTCGCGCCAGAAGGCCACGCCCATGATCGGGTTGACGATGTGCATGCCGGCGTTCAGGAACTCCAGGTCCTTGGCCTCGTGGGTGGCGCCGAGCATGTTGCTGTCGGTGCTGTACGCCTTCTCCACCGACATCTTGTAGTCGAAGCCGTGGGCGATGAGGAACTCGCTCATCTCCTTGC
>CALMIF010000449.1 GCA_937864045.1 uncultured Aquabacterium sp.
ACACGCCCACGCCGCTGTCGAGCTCCAGGTCGTTGCCGATCATGCTGACGCGCTTGAGCGCCTCCGGCCCGTTGCCGATGATGGTGGCGCCCTTGACCGGGTACTGGATCTTGCCGTTCTCCACCCAGTAGGCCTCGCTGGCCGAGAACACGAACTTGCCGCTGGTGATGTCGACCTGGCCGCCGCCGAAGTTGGTCGCGTACAGGCCGCGCTGGATGCTGGCGACGATCTCGTCTTTCGTCTTGTCGCCGTTGAGCATGTAGGTGTTGGTCATGCGCGGCATCGGCACATGGGCATAGCTTTCGCGGCGGCCGTTGCCGGTGGGCTTCACGCCCATCAGCCGGGCGTTCAGGCTGTCCTGGATGTAGCCCTTGAGGATGCCGTCCTCGATCAGCACGTTGCGCTGGCTGGCGCAGCCCTCGTCGTCGACGTTCAGGCTGCCGCGGCGGTCGGCGATGGTGCCGTCGTCCAGCACCGTGACGCCCTTGGCCGCCACGCGCTGGCCGATGCGCCCGGCGAAGGTGCTGCTGCCCTTGCGGTTGAAGTCGCCCTCCAGGCCGTGGCCCACGGCTTCATGCAGCAGCACGCCGGGCCAGCCCGGGCCCAGCACCACGGTCATCTCGCCGGCCGGGGCGGGGCGCGACTCGAGGTTCGTCAGCGCGGCATTGACCGCCTGGTCGACATATTGCGTGAGCTGCGCGTCCTGGAAATAGCCCAGGCCGAAGCGCCCGCCGCCGCCGCCCGAGCCGACCTCGCGCCGGCCGTTGCTCTCGGCGATCACGGTGATCGACAGCCGCACCAGCGGCCGCACGTCGGCGGCGCGGGTGCCGTCGGCACGCGCCACCAGCACCACGTCGTACTCGGCGGCCACGCCGGCCATCACCTGCACGATGCGCGGGTCGCGGGCACGCGCCATGCGCTCGATCTTCTCCAGCAGCGCCACCTTCTGCGCGCTGTCCAGCGTGGCGATCGGGTCGGTGGGCGCGTACAGCGCGCGGCTGGGCGCCACCTTGGCGGCGCGGCCCACCTTCACGCGCCGGCTCTGGCCAGCGGCGGCGATGCTGCGCACGGTGCGGGCGGCGTCCAGCAGGCTGGCCTCGGAGATGTCGTCGCTGTAGGCGAACGCCGTCTTCTCGCCGGCCACGGCGCGCACGCCCACGCCCTGGTCGATGCTGAAGCTGCCGCTCTTGACGATGCCTTCCTCCAGGCTCCAGCCTTCGTGGCGGGTGATCTGGAAGTACAGGTCGGCGTCGTCGATGCGGTGCTCACCCATCAGGCCGAGCGCGGCGGCGAGCTTGGACTCGTCCAGGCCGAACGGCTCGATCAGCAGTTGCTGGGCGGTGGCGAGGCGTTCGAGGGTGGGTTCGCGGCTGATCATCGGCGCATTCTAGGCAGCGGGGCCCGGCCCTGCGGCTGGCGTGGCGGGGGCCTGGCGCGGGCATGCCCGGGGGCGGTTCACACAACTTTTCAGCCCGCGGCGTGCACCCGGCGCAGCCGGCCGGCGTTGTGAAGGGGCGCTCGGGCCCGGGCTGCATCCACCACCGCAACAACCCATCCGATGGAGCTGTCCGCCATGTCCCGTTCCGCCCGTTCCTTCCTGATCGCCGCCGCCACCCTGCTGTCACTGGCCGGTGCCACGGCCGTGCAGGCCCAGCCGGCCGCCGCCACCGACACGCCGCGCATCGACGCCCGCCAGGCGCGCCAGCAGGCCCGCATCCAGGCCGGCGTGGCCGACGGGTCGCTGACCCGCCACGAGGCGCACCGGCTGCAGCAGCAGCAACGCCACATCCGCCATGCCGAGCGCCATGCCAAGGCCGACGGTGTCCTCACCGCCCAGGAACGCCGGCGCCTCACCGCGATGCAGGACCACGCCAGCCGCAGCATCCAGCGGCACAAGCACGACGCGCAGCGCCAGCCGCGCCCGGCGGGCTAAGCCTCGTCGGCGTCGCCCGGCGGTTCGCCGGCCGCGCGCAGTGCCAGCGCCCGCTGGTACAGCGCATTGCGCGGCGCGCCGCTCAGTTCGGCCGCCAGCGCCACCGCCTGCTTCAGCGGCAGGTCACGCAGCAGCGGGCCCAGCAGGCGCTCGGCCTCGGCCGGCAGCGCGTCGTCGACCGCCGCAGCCGGCGGCAAGGCGTGCAGCACCAGCACGAATTCACCGCGGCTGCGGTGGGCATCGGCCGCCAGCCAGGCCGGCCCGTCGCCTGCGGGCATCGTTGCGATGGTCTCGAACTGCTTGGTCAGCTCGCGGCACAGCGTGATGCGCCGCTGCGGCGCGGCCGCGGCCAGCGTGTCGAGCAGGGCCTCGATGCGGTGCGGCGCCTCGAACAGCACCTGGCAGCCCGGCGCGTCGCATGCCGCCTGCAGCCAGGCGCGGCGCTCGGCACCCTTGGCCGGCGCGAAGCCGAGGAAGGCGAAGCCCTGGGCCAGCGTGTCGCCGGCGGCGCTGAGCGCGGCCACCGCGCTGCTGGCGCCGGGAATCGGCAGCACCCGGTGCCCGGCCGCGGCCACGGCCGCCACCAGCACCGCGCCGGGGTCGCTGATGGCCGGCGTGCCGGCATCGCTGGCATAGGCCACGCGCTGGCCCTGCGCCAGGCGCTCGACCACGCCGCGCGCCGCGCCGGCCTCGTTGTGCTGGTGCAGCGGCAGCAGCGGCTTGTCCAGCCCCAGGTGGCGCAGCAGCTGGCCGGTGACGCGGGTGTCCTCGCAGGCCACGGCGTCGACCAGGCCCAGCACGTGGATGGCGCGCAGCGTCAGGTCGGCCAGGTTGCCGATGGGCGTGGCCACCACGTAGAGTGCGCCGGCGGGGTGCTGCTGGCTGCCGGTGGCGGCGCTGGCCGCCTGCAGCAGCAGGGGAGGGGCGATGGGCGTGGACAAGATCGGGGGCGGGCTCGCGAGGGGGTTGCCGGGCGCCACCACCAAGGCCGCGGGCGATGCCGCCGAGGACCGGGCGCTGGCCCATCTGCAGCAGCAGGGCCTGCGGCTGGTCGAGCGTAATTATCGGCTGGCCGGCGGCCCGCACCGGCCCGGCGCCGAGGTCGACCTGATCCTGCGGGCGCCCGACGGCACGCTGGTCTTCGTCGAGGTGCGTGCCCGCGCCGCCGGCCGCCACGGTGGCGCCGCAGCCAGCATCGGCACGGGCAAGCAGCGGCGCATCGTGCGTGCCGCCCAGCACTACCTGCTGCGCCTGGCCGTGGTGCCGCCCTGCCGCTTCGACGTGGTGGCCATCGACGGCGATGCGCTGCAGTGGCTGCCGGGGGCCTTCGACGCGGCCTGAACCGCGCCGGTGCCGCAACAGTCCGGCAATGGGCCCTGGCCTATCATCCGGGCCTCATGCTTGAGCCCCGCATCCAGCAGCAATTCTTCGAGAGCGCCGACCTGCACTACCAGGCCGCCGAGGTGCTGGGCCGTCCCATCGAGCAGGCCGCCGCCGCCCTGGTGGCCGTGCTGACGGGCGGCGGCAAGCTGCTGGTGGCCGGCCCCGGCCCCTGCGCCAGCCTGGCCGCGCTCGCCGCCGGCGCCCTGCTGGGCGGCTTCGAGCGTGAGCGGCCCGGGCTGGCCGCCATCGCCCTGGCGGTGGAGGGTGCCGATGGCGCCAGCACGCCGCTGGCGCGCCAGGTCGACACCCTGGGCCAGCCGGGCGACCTGCTGCTGCTGATCGACACCGACGGCCAGCACCCCGCCCTGCTGGCGGCGCTGGCGGCGGCCCAGGCCAAGGACATGACCGTGATCGCGCTCACCGGCCGTCAGGGCGGTGCCCTGCGTGCCGCACTGGGCGAGACCGACGTGCTGGTGGCGGTGCCGCACGAGCGCCGCGCGCGCGTGCTGGAGACCCAGCTGCTGGTGCTGCACTGCCTGTGCGACGCGATCGATCTGCAACTGCTGGGCGAACAGGATCCCGCATGACCCCGAAGCGCTTTTCCCCCTCTTTCCGCATGGCCCTGCTGGCCGCCGCCGTCACGTCGGCCACGCTGCTGGGCGCCTGCGCGCCGCTGATCATCGGCGGCGCGATGGTCGGCACCGCGCTGAGCGTGACCGACCGCCGCACCAGCGGCGCCCAGGTCGAGGACCAGGCCATCGAGCTGAAGGCCGTGGCGCGGCTGCGCGAGACGGTGCCGGCCGAGGCCAATGTCAGCGTGACCAGCTACAACCGCACCGTGCTGCTGACCGGCGAGGCACCCACCGAGGCCGCCCGCGCCGCCGCCGAGCAGACCGTGGCCCGCATCGACAACGTGCGCGCCACCGTCAACGAGCTGGCGGTGATGGGCAGCACCTCGGTGTCGGCGCGCAGCAACGACAGCATCCTCACCAGCAAGGTCAAGGCCGCCTTCGTCGACGCCAAGGACCTGCAGGCCAATGCGCTGAAGGTGATCACCGAGCGCGGCACCGTCTACCTGATGGGCCGCGTCACCGAGCGCGAGGCCAACCGCGCCGCCGAGATTGCCCGCGCCACCAGCGGCGTTGGCAAGGTGGTCAAGGTCTTCGAGACCATCACCGAGGCCGAGCTGGCCGCGCTGCAGTCGAAGTGACCGGCTGCCCCGCAGCCGGTCACTTCAAGCGCGTGACCAGGCTGCTGGTGTCGAAGCGGTTGCCGCCGGCGGCCTGCACGTCAGCGTAGAACTGGTCGACCAGGGCCGTGACCGGCACGCGGGCGCCGTTGCGGCGGGCCTCGTCCATCACCAGGCCCAGGTCCTTGCGCATCCAGTCGACGGCGAAGCCGAAGTCGAACTGGCCGTCGACCATGGTCTTGCCGCGGTTGTCCATCTGCCAGCTCTGCGCGGCGCCCTTGCCGATGACGTCGAGCACCTGCTTCATGTCCAGCCCGGCCTTCTGGCCGAAGGCGATGCCCTCGGACAGCGCCTGCACCAGGCCGGCGATGCAGATCTGGTTGACCATCTTGGCCAGTTGGCCGGCGCCCGACGGGCCCACCAGAGTGACGGCACGCGAGAAGGCCATCGCCACCGGCTGCATCGCGCCGAAGGGTTCGGCGTCGCCACCGCACATCACTGTCAGCAGGCCGTTGACCGCGCCGGCCTGGCCGCCGGAGACCGGCGCGTCGACGAACTGCAGGCCGGCGGCGCGGGCGGCGGCGTCCAGCTCGCGCGCCACCTCGGCCGACGCGGTGGTGTGGTCGACGAAGACCGCGCCCGGCGCCATGCCGGCGAAGGCGCCGTCGGCGCCCAGCACCACGCTGCGCAGGTCGTCGTCATTGCCGACGCAGCAGAACACGAATTCGGCGCCGGCCGCGGCTTCACGCGGCGTCGCAGCCGAGCGGCCGCCGTAGGTGGCGACCCAGTCCTGCGCCTTGGCGGCGCTGCGGTTGTAGACCGTGACCTGGTGACCGGCACGCGCCAGGTGGCCGGCCATCGGATGGCCCATCACGCCCAGGCCCAGGAAGGCGACGCGGCGGCTGGGAATGGGGTCGTAGGTCTTGGACATGGCGCGCAGGCAGTGGGCTATGGAAGTGGGCCGCCAGTGTAGGCGGCGGCCCGCGCGCCCGCGTCAGCCCGGCTTGCGCGGCGCGGGCCGGTGCACCACCGTGCGCTGGAACCAGGCGTCGTTCATCTGGTCGAGGAACTGCGGCGTGAGCGCGAAGCCCGCGCTGTCGCCCAGCACGGCCTCGCCGCCGCAGCGCGGGCACACGGCGGTGTCGCCCTCGGCGGTGTCGGGGTTGTCGAACTGGCTGAAGTCCAGCCCCGCCCAGGCCACCACCTCGTCGGCCGAAAACACCTGCTGGCACTGGCAGCAGCCGCACTCGCGGCTGGCCTCGATCTCGGCGCGGTTGCGCGTGGTGTGGCGGTAGGCCGCCATCAGGTCTGCCATCGTTGTCGTCCTCCCCGGGGCCTGGCCCTGGTTACATGATGCTCATGTGCTCGGTGCCGGCGGCCAGGTCGCGGTTGCGCGCGCGCTGGCTGTGCAGCTTGATCTGCAGGCGCAGGTCGTTGATCGAGTCGGCATTGCGCAGCGCATCCTCCAGCGTCACTTCGCCGGCTTCGTACAGGTCGAACAGCGCCTGGTCGAAGGTCTGCATGCCCAGCTCGCGGCTGCGCTTCATCAGGTCCTTCATCTCGGCGACCTCGCCCTTGAAGATCAGCTCGCCGATCAGCGGCGTGTTCAGCAGCACCTCCACCGCGGCGATGCGGCCCTTGCCTTCCTCGCGCGGCAGCAGGCGCTGGCTGACGATGCCCTTGAGGTTCAGCGACAGGTCCATCAGCAGCTGGGTGCGCCGCTCCTCGGGGAAGAGGTTGATGATGCGGTCCAGCGCCTGGTTGGCGCTGTTGGCGTGCAGCGTGGTGATGCACAGGTGGCCGGTCTCGGCAAAGGCCACCGCGTGCTCCATGGTCTCGCGGTCGCGGATCTCGCCCATCAGGATCACGTCGGGTGCCTGGCGCAGCGTGTTCTTCAGCGCCTGCTCCCAGCCGTCGGTGTCGATGCCCACCTCGCGTTGCGTGACGATGCAGTTCTTGTGCGCGTGCACGAACTCGACCGGGTCTTCGATGGTGATGATGTGCCCGTAGCTGTTCTCGTTGCGCCAGTCGATCATCGCTGCCAGCGAGGTGCTCTTGCCCGAGCCGGTGGCGCCCACCATGATGACCAGGCCGCGCTTGGTCATCGCCACCTCCTTCATCACCTGGGGCAGGCCCAGGCCGTCGATGGTGGGCAGCACCTGCGGGATGGTGCGCATCACCATGCCCACGTGGCCCTGCTGCATGAAGGCGTTGACGCGGAAGCGCCCCACGCCATGCGGGCTGATCGCGAAGTTGCACTCCTTCGTGCGCTCGAACTCGGCGGCCTGGCGCTCGTTCATCACCGAGCGGGCGAGGGCCATCGTGTGCTGGCCGGTCAGCGGCTGCGGCGACACCCGCGTCACCTTGCCGTCGACCTTGATCGCCGGCGGGAAGTCGGCCGTCAGGAAGAGATCGGATCCGCCGCGCGTGACCATCAGGCGCAGCAGGTCGTGGATGAATTTGGAGGCCTGGTCGCGTTCCATCGTGGGCAGCCCTTACATCAGCCGGGAAAGTTTTCCGGAATCTTCGCCTTGCCGCGCGCCTCGGCCGGCGAGATCACCCCGCGCCGCACCAGGTCGGCCAGGTTCTGGTCCAGCGTCTGCATGCCCATGTTCTGGCCGGTCTGGATCGACGAGTACATCTGCGCCACCTTGTTCTCGCGGATCAGGTTGCGGATGGCCGGGGTGCCGATCATGATCTCGTGCGCCGCCGCACGGCCGGTGCCGTCCTTGAGCTTGCACAGCGTCTGCGAGATCACCGCCACCAGCGATTCCGACAGCATCGCCCGCACCATTTCCTTCTCGGCCGCGGGGAACACGTCGACGATGCGGTCCACCGTCTTGGCCGCGCTGCTGGTGTGCAGGGTGCCGAAGACCAGGTGGCCGGTCTCGGCGGCGGTCAGCGCCAGGCGGATGGTCTCCAGGTCGCGCATCTCGCCCACCAGGATCGCGTCCGGGTCCTCGCGCAGCGCGCTGCGCAGCGCGTTGCTGAAGCTCATCGTGTGCGGCCCCACCTCGCGCTGGTTGACCAGGCACTTCTTGCTCTCGTGCACGAACTCGATCGGGTCTTCCACCGTCAGCACGTGGCCGTACTCGTT
>CALMIF010000450.1 GCA_937864045.1 uncultured Aquabacterium sp.
AGAACCGCATGCTCAAGGCCTACATCCGCGACTGGCCGCAGGAAGAGGAAGGCGCTGATTCGCCCAAGCTCTGAAGCGGCGGCTGCGACAATCCCACGGGCCGGCGCCGGTGCGCCGGCCTTTTTCATTTCTGATGGATTTCTCATGCCCGGCAGCACCTTCGGCACCCTGTTCCGCGTCACCAACTTCGGCGAAAGCCACGGCCCGGCGATCGGCTGCGTGATCGACGGCTGCCCGCCCGGCCTGGCCCTGGGCGTGGAGGACATCCAGCCCGAGCTGGACCGCCGCCGCCCCGGCACCAGCCGCCACGTCACCCAGCGCAACGAGGCCGACCAGGTGGAGATCCTGTCGGGCGTCTACGAGGGCCTGACCACCGGCACGCCGATCTGCCTGCTGATCCGCAACACCGACCAGCGCAGCAAGGACTACGGCAACATCCTCGACACCTTCCGCCCCGGCCATGCCGACTACACCTACTGGCGCAAGTACGGTGTGCGTGACCCGCGCGGCGGTGGACGTTCGTCGGCCCGGCTGACGGCGCCCACGGTGGCGGCCGGCGCGGTGGCGCGCAAGTGGCTGCGCCAGCTTCACGGCACCACCTTCAGCGGCTGGATGAGCCAGCTGGGCGAGATCGCCATTCCGTTCGAGGATGCGGCGCAGATCCCGCTGAACCCGTTCTACGCGCCCAATGCCGGCATCGTGCCCACGCTGGAGGCCTACATGGACGACCTGCGCAAGTCGGGTGACAGCTGCGGCGCGCGCATCGAGGTGCGCGCCCACGGCGTGCCGCCCGGCCTGGGCGAGCCGCTCTATGACCGGCTGGACGCCGACATCGCCTTCGCGATGATGGGCCTGAACGCGGTCAAGGGCGTGGAGATCGGCGACGGCTTCGGCGTCGTCGCCCAGCGCGGCAGCCACCATGGCGATGAACTCACGCCCGCCGGCTTCGCCAGCAACCACGGCGGCGGCGTGCTGGGCGGCATTTCCACCGGGCAGGACCTGGTGGTGCGCATCGCCATCAAGCCCACCAGCTCGATCCGCACGCCCAAGGCCAGCATCGACCGCGCCGGTGCGCCGACGCAGGTGGAGACCTTCGGCCGCCACGACCCCTGCGTGGGTATCCGCGCCACGCCCATCGCCGAGAGCCTGCTGGCCCTGGTGCTGATGGACCATGCCCTGCTGCACCGCGCGCAGTGCGGTGACGTGGTGCTGCCGGTGCCGCCGATCCCTGCAGACGCGGCGGACGCGGCCGGCAAGTGAGGCCGGCGCCGCCGGCCTCCGGCGTGGCGGCCGAGCGCCCGCTGCGCGCCTTCAGCGGCCTGTGGCTGGCGTACTTCGCCACCATCGGCCTGTTCAACCCGTATGCGCCGCTGTGGTTCCAGGCGCTGGGCCTGTCGACGCTGGCGATCGGCGCCATCGCCTCGCTGCAGAGCTGGACCCGGCTGCTGGCGCCCTATGCCTGGAGCTGGGCGGCCGACCACAGCGGCGCCCGCGTGGCGCTGATCCGCGTGGCGTCGGCCGGCTGCGCGCTGGGTGCCGCCGGCCTGGCGCTGTTGCCGCTGGCCGCGGCCACGCCCGACGGGCCGGCCGCCTGGTTCACCCGCATCGGCATCCCGGTGCTGGTGGCCGTGCTGTTCCTGGCCAACGGCGGCATCGTGCCGCTGGCCGAGGCGGCCCTGGCCCAGTTGCTGACCGGCCCCAACGGCCTGGACGCCGCCCGCTACGGCCGGGTGCGCATGTGGGGCTCGGTGGGCTTCATCGCCTCAGTGCTGGCCGCCGGCGCGGCGCTGCAGCCGCTGGGCATCGCCGCCTTTCCCTGGCTGGTGCTGGGGCTGAACGGGGTGCTGCTGGTGGTGGCGCTGCGCCTGCCCACGGGGCACGAGGAACGCCATGCCGGCGAACCGGCGCCAGCCGTGCTGCCGCTGCTGCGCCAGCCAGCGGTGGCCTGGTTCCTGGCCTCGGTGTTCTTCACCGTGCTGGCGCACACCAGCATCTACGCCTTCCTGTCGCTGTTCCTGGTGCATGCCGGCTATGGCCGCCAGGCGGTGGGCCTGCTGTGGGCGGTGTCGGTGGCGGTGGAGATCCTGTTCTTCCGCCTGCAGGGCCGCTGGTTCAACCGGCTGTCGCCGCACGGCTGGCTGGCGGCGGCGGCCATCGTCACCGCGCTGCGCTTCGGCGGCATGGCCATCGGCGGTGCCCAGGCCTGGCTGCTGGTGCTGGCGCAGCTGACGCATGCGGTCACCTTCGCCGCCCACCACGGCGCCTGCATCGCCCTGGTCAGCCGCTTCTTCCCCGGCCGGCTGCGCGGGCGTGGCCAGGCGCTGTATTCGGCCCTGGGCTACGGCCTGTCGGGGCTGGTGGGCGGCGTGGGCGGCGGCTGGCTGATCGACCGCCACGGCTTCGGCGCGCTGTATGGCGCGGCGGCGCTGGCAGGTGCGCTGGCGCTGGGCTGCGTGGGGCTGGCGTGGCGGGCAGAGCGGCGCGGCCTGCCGTCGGCGCCCTGAGCCTCCGGTCCGCGGCTACTGCAACTCATCCGCCCCGGCTGCAGTCCGTCGCATGATGCACGGCCCGGCGCAGGGCCAAACCTACACTCGCGCCGCTTCGGGCTGTGGAGGGAACGGGCATGCACAAGAAGACGTGGATCGCGCTGGGTGGGGTCGTGGTGCTGGCGGCGGCCGGCGGCGCCTGGATGGTGCTCAAGCCCGGCGTGCTGCCGGTTGGCAGCGGCACGGCACAGGCGGCGGCCAAGCCGGGGGCGGCGGCCTCGGCGCCGCTGGAGTTCCGCGCCAATGAAGTGGTGCAGCCGCAGCGCGCCGCGCTGCCCGAACGCATCGGCTTCAGCGGCCCGCTGGTGGCGCCCAACAGCGCCATGCTGCGGGCCCGCGCCAGCGGCACCCTGCTGGCCCTGTCGGTGGCCGAGGGCGACCGCGTCAAGGCCGGCCAGGTGCTGGGCCGCATCGACATGGCCGAGCTGGCCCCGCGCCTGGCCGAGCGCAGCGCGCAGCTCGATTCGGCCCGCGCCAGCCTGGCCCAGGCCGAGCGCACCCATGCCAGCAACGAGCGCCTGGCGGCGCAGAACTTCATCTCACCCATCGCGCTGGACAGCTCGCGGGCCCAGGTCGACACCGCCCGCGCGGCCCTGGCCGCGGCCCAGGCCACGCTGGAGACCACCCGCGCCGGTGCCCGCGATGCCACGCTGCTGGCGCCCATCGCCGGCATCGTCGCCAAACGCCATGTGCTGCCCGGCGAAAAGGTGACGGCCGAGCAGCAGGTCCTGACCATCGTCGACCTGGCGCGGCTGGAGCTGGCCGCCAGCGTCGGCACGCACGAGGTGGGCCGCCTGCAG
The DNA here is from genome assembly GCA_937864045.1 of uncultured Aquabacterium sp. GTDB lineage: Bacteria > Pseudomonadota > Gammaproteobacteria > Burkholderiales > Burkholderiaceae_C > Pseudaquabacterium. Next base: position 3,347 of record CALMIF010000450.1, read on the forward strand.
CCGGGCATGCCGGTGCAGGTCACGGTCGAGGGCATGGCCACGCCGTTTGCCGGCACGCTGGCGCGCATCGCCCCGGCGGCCGAGGCCGGCACGCGCTCGATCGGCGTCACCGTGGCCCTGCCCAACCCGCAGGAGCGGCTGCGCGCCGGCCAGTACGCGCTGGGCCAGGTGGTGCTGGCCGACGACCGCCAGCGCCTGCTGCTGCCGGCCGCAGCCATCGGCAGCAACGCCGGGCAGTCGCATGTGTGGGTGGTCGAGCGCGGCACGCTGGCGCGCCGCGCCGTGCTGCTGGGCCGGCGCGACGATGGCGGTGGTCGCGTCGAGGTGCTGGAAGGCGTCGCGCCCGATGCCCAGGTGCTGGCGGCGCGCTTCGAGAACCTGCGCGAGGGTGCGCCGGCGCGCATCCTGGGCCCGGCGCAGGCCGCTGCCCTGGCCAGTGGCGCCAGCGCGCCGACGCTGCGCTGAGCCCGGGAGCGCGCCATGTGGATCACCCGCATCTCGATCAACAACCCGGTCTTCGCCGCCATGGTGATGGTGGCGCTGTGCGTGCTGGGCCTGTTCAGCTACGCCAAGCTGGGCGTGGAGCAGATGCCCGACATCAGCTTCCCGGGCGCGCAGCTGAACGTGCGCTACCCCGGCGCCTCACCCGAGGCGGTGGAGCGCGAACTGATGAAGCCGCTGGAGGAGGCGGTCAACAGCATCGCCGGCATCAAGCGCATCACCTCCCGGTCCCGCGAAGGCATCGGCGAGATGAGCCTGGAGTTCGCGCTGGACGCCGACATGGGCCGGGCGATGCAGGACATCCGCGACCGCGTGTCTGCCGTGCAGGCCAGCCTGCCGAAGGACGCCCGGGCGCCGACCATCGAGCGCTGGAACAACGACAACGCGCAGCCGGTGGTGGAGCTGGCGCTGGTGGGCCGCTGTGATGCGGCACCGGCAACGGCCGCATCAGCCGCGGCGGCCGACTGCGTGGCCCGCCGCAGCCTGCGGGAACTGTCGATCCTGGCCGACGAGACGGTGCAGAAGCGCCTGCAGCGGGTGCCCGGCGTGGCGCGGGTGGACGTGAGCGGCCTGACGGTGCGCGAGGTGCGCATCGACCTGGACACCCAGCGCCTGCGCAGCTATGGCGTCACGCCGGCGGAGATCGCCACCGCGCTGCGCGAGGCCAATGCCGACCAGCCGGTGGGCCTGCTCAGCGACCCGGTGCGCGACACCCTGCTGCGGGTCGAAGGCCGGGTGCGCGACCCGCGCCAGTTCGAGCAGCTGGTGATCGCCCGGCGCAACGGCCTGGCCCTCACGCTGGGCGACCTGGGCACCCTCGTGGAGCGCGAGAAGGAGGCCGATTCCACCGCGCGAGTGAATGGCCGGCGGGCGATCAACTTCAGCATCTTCAAGCAGCAGGACGCCAACATCGTCAACACCGGCGACGCGGTGAAGGCGGCGATGGACGAGCTGCGCAAGGGCCTGCCGCCCGATGTGGAGCTGCGCCTGATCTACGCCAACAGCGACTGGGTGAAGAACTCGCTGACCGGCCTGCGCCACACGCTGATCGAGGGCGCGGCACTGACGATCGCCATCGTCTTCCTGTTCCTGCACAGCTGGCGCTCGACCATCATCACCGGGCTCACGCTGCCCATCGCGGTGATCAGCAGCTTCATCGCCGTCTACGCCTTCGGCTTCACGCTGAACTTCATGACGATGATGGCGTTGAGCCTGTGCATCGGCCTGCTGATCGACGACGCGATCGTGGTGCGCGAGAACATCGTGCGCCATGTGCAGCTGGGTGCCGACCATGTGACCGCCGCGCGCGTGGGCACCGACGAGATCGGCCTGGCGGTGATGGCCACCACCTTCGCGCTGTGCGCGGTGTTCGTGCCGGTGGCCTTCATGGGCGGCATCATCGGCAAGTTCTTCCACCCCTTCGGCATCACCGTGGTGGTGGCGGTGCTGGTCAGCCTGTTCGTCAGCTTCACGCTCGACCCGATGCTGAGCAGCGTCTGGCACGACCCGCCGGCCGCGCGGCTCAAGCACCTGCCGGTCATCGGCCATGCCATCCGCGCCACCGACCGCGGCATGGACTGGCTGCACGGCGTCTACGAGCGGCTGATCCACTGGGTGTTCAGCGCCCGGCGCTGGCCACTGCCGCTGCCGGCCTTCGGCCGCGGCTTCGGTGCCGACGGCAAGCGCCTGCACCACGGGCCGCGCCACTGGCGCCGCGCCACGCTGACGCCGCGCGGCGTGGTGATGGCAGTGGGCATCGGCAGCTTCGTCGCCGCCATCGGCCTGGCGCCGCTGGTGGGCAGCGAATTCGTGCCGCAGACCGACCAGGGCTTCACCCAGCTCAAGCTCACCTTGCCGGTCGGATCGAGCCTGACCCGCACCGACGAGAAGGTGCGCCAGGTCGAGACCATCGTGCTGGCCCTGCCCGAGGTGGCCAATGTGTCGACCTGGGTGGGCGGCGCCGGTCAGCGCAACCAGGCCTGGCTGAACATCGCGCTGAAGGACCGCAAGGACCGCAGCCGCAGCCAGAAGCAGGTCGAAGACGGCCTGCGCGAGACCATCGCCAGGATTCCTGGCGTCGACATCACGCTGGGCTTCGACCGGCCGATCTATGTCGCCATCCTCGGCAGCGACCCCGAGGGCCTGGCCCGTGTGGCGTCCGACTTCGCCGAGAAGGTGAAGAAGATCCCCGGCGTGGTCGACGTCGAGCTGAGCGTGAAGCCCGGCCTGCCGGCCTATGCGGTGCGGCTGAAGCCCGGCGCGGTGCGTGAACTGGGCCTGACCGCGCCGCAGCTGGCCAGCAGCCTGCGCGCCTATGTCAATGGCGAGACCGCCACCT
>CALMIF010000451.1 GCA_937864045.1 uncultured Aquabacterium sp.
TCGACCTGGTGCACTTCGGCGTGCTGGTGGTGCTGAACATGATGATCGGCCTGGTGCATCCGCCCTTCGGCATGCTGCTGTTCGTGACCAAGGCGCTCACCGGCATTCCCATCGGCGCGATGATGAAGGAAGGCTGGATGTTCATCGTGATGCTGCTGGTGCTGCTGCTGGCGATCACGGTGTTCCCGGAGATCGTGCTGTGGCTGCCCCGCACCATGGGCTACGGCAAGTAGCAGCCGGCAACCCGGTAGTTCCCAGCGTGTCGGATGCACGGGCGCTGCGGCATGATGACCTTGCGACCATGAACGATCCCATCCAGCTGCTGCACCTGGGCCCCGGTGCGCCCGACCTGTCGACCTCGGCCTACGGGCCGTTCGTGGTCCATGCCGTGGCCCGGCTCGACGACGTCGCCCAGGCCCTGGACGCCCAGGCCTACGACGCCGTCTTGCTGCAGCAGGCTGAGGCCGACCAGCTGGCGCGCCTGGCGGCCTGGCCCGGCATGGCCCGGGCGGTGCTCGAATCGGCCGTGCTGGTGGTGGCGCCCGAGCCGGCGGCCACCGACGCCCTGCGCCTGGTGCAACTGGGTGCGCAGGATGTGCTGCCGCCGCACGAAGCCCAGCCCGCTGCGCTGGCGCGGGCGCTGCGGCTGGCGGTGGAACGCAAGCGGCTGGATCGCCAGGCGCGCAAGGCCTATGCCACCGACCTGGCCACCGGCCTGCCCAACCACGCTCAGCTGATGGAGCACATGCACCACCTGCTGGCCCTGCGCGAGCGCGAGCCGGCGGTGATGGCCCTGCTGGTGCTGCGCATCGAGGGCCTGGCCGCCACCGAGGCGCGGCTGGGCACCGAGGCCGCCAACGTGTTGCGCCGCAAGGTGGCTGTGCGCCTGCGCTCGGGCCTGCGCGCCAGCGACGTGGTGGCCTCGGTGGGCGCCGACAGCTTCGCCGTGCTGCTGGCCTGGATCGACGACGCCGGCGACGGCGAGCGGGTGGCCGCCAAGCTGGCGCAGTCGCTGCAGCGGTCGTTCACCGTCACCGGCCAGGACGTGGCCGTGGCCGTGAGCACCGGCGTGGCCCAGTACCCGCAGCATGGCAAGGACGCCGACAGCCTGCTGCGCCGCGCCATGGGCCGGGCCGGCGAGGGCCGCGCTCTGGGCCGCAGCGGGTTGAGCCCGCATGCGTCGGGCAGTGCGCCCGCCAACGACGAGTGAAGCACGCGGCCGCCATGGAACCGGCTTTGCCGGGCCATGGGCGGCGCCCCCTGGGGGGAGCGCCGAAGGCGCTTCGGGGGGGGCTACTTCAGAACGTCGCCCAGGCAGAGGTACTTGATCTCGACGTAGTCGTCCATGCCCTGGTGCGAGCCCTCGCGGCCCAGGCCGCTCTGCTTGATGCCGCCGAAGGGCACCTCGGCCACGCTGATCAGGCCGGTGTTGATGCCGACCATGCCGTATTCCAGCGCCTCGCCGACGCGGAACACGCGGCCGATGTCGCGGCTGTAGAAGTAGCTGGCCAGGCCGAACTCGGTGGCGTTGGCCAGGGCGACGGCCTCCGCCTCGGTCTCGAAGCGGAACACCGGCGCCACCGGGCCGAAGGTCTCTTCCTTCGCGCACAGCATGTCGCTGGTGACGTCGGCCAGCACGGTGGGCGTGAAGAAGCGCTCACCGATGCGCTGGCCACCCGCCACCAGGCGGGCACCCTTGCCCAGGGCGTCGGCGACATGGGCTTCCACCTTGTGCACGGCCTGCTCGTCGATCAGCGGGCCCTGGTTGACGCCGGCCTCGAAGCCGTTGCCCACCTTGATGGCCCGCGACTTCTCGGCCAGCTTGGCGACGAAGGCGTCGTACACGCCGGCCTGCACGTAGAAGCGGTTGGCGCAGACGCAGGTCTGGCCGGCATTGCGGTACTTGCTGACCAGGGCGCCCTCGACCGCCGAGTCCAGGTCGGCGTCGTCGAAGACGATGAAGGGCGCGTTGCCGCCCAGTTCCAGGCTGATCTTCTTCACCGTGGGGGCGCATTGGCGGGCCAGGATGCGGCCGACCTCGGTGCTGCCGGTGAAGGACAGGTGGCGCACCACGTCGCTGCTGCACAGCACCTTGCCCACCTCGATGCTCTGCCCGGCATCGGCGGTCACGATGTTCAGCACGCCCGCAGGCATGCCGGCACGTTGCGCCAGTTCGGCCACGGCCAGGGCGGAGAGCGGCGTGGCCTCGGCCGGCTTGATCACCACCGGGCAGCCGGCGGCCAGGGCCGGCGCCACCTTGCGCGTGATCATCGCGATGGGGAAGTTCCAGGGCGTGATCGCCGCGCAGACACCGATGGGCTGCTTGATGACGATGTAGCGCTTGTTGTTGTCGGTGGTGGGGATGGTCTCGCCGTAGACACGCTTGGCTTCCTCCGCGAACCACTCGATGAAGCTGGCGCCGTAGAGCACCTCGCCGCGCGCCTCGGGCAGGGGCTTGCCCTGCTCGGCGGTCATGATGCGGGCCAGGTCATCGGCGTGCTGCAGGATCAGCTGGTACCACTTCATCAGCACCGCGGCGCGTTCCTTGGCGGTCTTGCTGCGCCAGGGGCCCCAGGCCTTTTCCGCTGCGACGATGGCGGTGTGCGTCTCCACCGGGCCCAGGTTGGCCACGTCGACCAGCTTCAGGCCCGTGGCCGGGTCGGTCACGTCGAAGCGGCTGCTGCCCGCCACCCATTCGCCGCCGATCAGCGCGTCGGTCTTCAGCAGGCTGGGATCGTTCAGCGTGGAAAGCGGGGATGTCTTCATGTCCATGTCGTCCTCCTTGGCGCTTGGTTACTTCAGCTCGATCTCGACGAACACCACCTCATGGTCGGTGTTGTTGATGACGTTGTGTTCCACGCCCACGCGCCGGTTGTAGGACCGGCCCTTGTGCAGCGGCGCCGTGCGGTTGCCCTCGGGCGTTTCCAGCAGCAGCTCGCCGTCGGTCATCGGCACCACCACGTAGTCGTGGCCGTGGCGGTGCCAGCCGGTCTCGGCGCCGGGGGCGAAGCGCCACTCGGTGACGATCACGCGGTCGTCGTCGATCTGCACGGTGGGCACGGCCTGGGGACGGGGCTGGCTGGACATCGGGGCTCCTGGAACAGCGGTGGATGGGGTGGCGATGCTCAGCGTGACGGCCAGCCCTTGCCGGCGGCCAGCGCGGCGCGGATTGCGTCGCCCTGTTCGTCGATCTTCGGCGGCGGCTGGTCGGCCATCGCCCGCTCGCCGTCGAAGCGCATCGGGTTCGGGATGGTGGGCATCAGGCGGTCGGCGCCGACGTCGAAGCCGGCTTGCATGCCGCGTGCCACCACCTGCTTGTGGGCGAACACGCCGGGCAGCGTCAGGATGGGCGCGCAGGGCACGGCATTGGGCTCCAGCAGGTCGATCCAGCCCTGCGTGGTGCGGGTCAGCATCCACTGGGCGATCTGCGGGATCAGCGCATCGCGGTTGGCCAGGCGGGCCGAGTTCTCGGTGAAGCGCACATCGGCCGCCACCTCGGCATGGCCGGCCAGCTCGCAGAAGCGGGCGAACTGGCCGTCGTTGCCCACCGCCAGCACGATGTGGCCGTCGGCGGTGGTGAACACCTGGTAGGGCACGACGTTCAGGTGCGCATTGCCCATGCGCTGCGGAATGATGCCGCCGACCAGGTGGTTGCTGGCCTGGTTGGCCAGCATCGCCACCTGCACGTCGAGCAGGGCGGCGTCGATGTGCCGGCCCTTGCCCGTGCGGCCGCGTTCGACCAGGGCGGCCAGGATGGCCGTGGTGGCATAGACGCCGGTGAAGAGATCCGCCACCGCCACGCCCACCTTCTGCGGCTGGCTGCCGGGCGTGCCTTCCTTCTCGCCGGTCACGCTCATCAGGCCGCCGGTGGCCTGGATCGCGAAGTCGTAGCCGGCGGCGCCCGCCATCGGCCCGGTCTGGCCGTAGCCGGTGACCGAGCAGTAGATCAGCCGCGGGTTCAACGCCGACAGGCTGGCGTAGTCCAGCCCGTACTTCTTCAGCTGCCCGACCTTGTAGTTCTCCAGCACGATGTCGGCCTCGGCCGCCAGCTGGCGCACCAGGTCGGCGCCTTCCTTCTCGGCGATGTCGATCGCGATCGAGCGCTTGCCGCGGTTGGCGCTGAGGTAGTAGGCCGACATGCGGTCGGCCGGCTCGCCCCACCACGGCGGGCCCCAGGTGCGGGTGTCGTCGCCGCCACCCGGGCGTTCCACCTTGACCACATCGGCGCCGTAGTCGGCCAGGATCTGGCCCGACCAGGGGCCGGCCAGCACGCGGGACAG
>CALMIF010000452.1 GCA_937864045.1 uncultured Aquabacterium sp.
GGCCCAGCTTGGCGCCGTCATCGAACAGGCCGGCGTTGAAGAAGTACGGCGACAGGCGCCCGGCCTTGGTCTTGAACTCACCGAACCGCAGCACGCCCGCCTCGACGGCGAACTGCACGAATTCCTGCGCGAGCGGGTTTGTGGCGGTGTTCGTTGAGGCTTGCTGCATGGAGCTCCCTTGGCATTTCGACTGGTCACGCTCAACCTGAACGGCATCCGCTCGGCCGCCAGCAAGGGCTTCATCGAATGGGCCGCCGCGGCGGGCGCGGATTGTATGGGGGTGCAGGAGGTCAAGGCCCAGGCCGCCGACATGGCCGACCGCTTCGAGTCGCTGGGCGGCCTGGCCGGCTATTTCCACTTCGCCGAGAAGAAGGGCTACTCCGGCGTCGGCCTGTACAGCCGCAAGACACCCAGCGACGTGATCGTCGGCCTGGGCGATGCCTTCTTCGACGCCGAGGGCCGCTGGGTGGAATGCCGCTACGACACGCCCAAGCGCAAGCTCAGCATCATCAGCTGCTACTTTCCCAGCGGCTCGTCGGGCGAGGAGCGCCAGCAGGCCAAGTTCCGCTTCCTCGACCTGCTGTACCCGCACCTGCAGGCGCTGCAGGCCGAGCGCGAGTTCATCCTGGTCGGCGACGTCAACATCGCCCACCGCGAGGCCGACCTGAAGAACTGGCGCAGCAACCAGAAGAACAGCGGCTTCCTGCCCGAGGAGCGGGCCTGGATGACCCGGCTGCTGGGCCAGGCGGGGCTGGTCGACGTCTACCGCCGGCTGCACCCCGACACCACCGACACCTGCTACACATGGTGGAGCAACCGCGGCCAGGCCTACGCCAACAACGTGGGCTGGCGGCTGGACTACCACCTGGCCAGCCCCGCCCTGGCGGCCACGGCCAAGACGGCGGCCATCTACAAGGCGCAGAAGTTCAGCGACCACGCGCCGCTGGCGATCGACTACGACTTCAAGCTGTAGCGGCCGGCGCTGCATTGGCAGCATTCCGGTTCAGGCACATACGCGGTTCCGCGCATGGACGCCGGCGTCGCGGGGGCGACACTCCTAGAATTCGCCCCCCTCCGAATCAGGACTGCCGAGCCATGCCCGAACAAGCCCAGGAAGACAAAAGCGCCGAACTGCGCCGCGCCGCGCTGGAGTACCACGAGTTCCCGACGCCGGGCAAGCTGGCGATCGCCGCCACCAAGCAGATGACCAACCAGCGCGACCTGGCGCTGGCCTATTCGCCCGGCGTGGCCGCGGCTTGCGAGGAGATCGTCGACGACCCGGCCAACGCCTGGCGCTACACCGCCCGCGGCAACCTGGTGGCGGTGGTCTCCAACGGCACCGCGGTGCTGGGCCTGGGCAACATCGGCCCGCTGGCCAGCAAGCCGGTGATGGAAGGCAAGGCGGTCCTCTTCAAGAAGTTCGCCGGCATCGACGTCTTCGACCTCGAGATCGCCGAGAACGACCCGGACAAGCTGGTCGACGTGATCGCCGCGCTGGAGCCCACCTTCGGCGGCATCAACCTCGAGGACATCAAGGCGCCGGACTGCTTCTACGTCGAGCGCAAGCTGCGCGAGCGGATGAAGATCCCCGTCTTCCACGACGACCAGCACGGCACGGCCATCGTCGTCGGCGCGGCCCTTCTCAACGGCCTGAAGGTGGTGGGCAAGACCATCGACCAAGTCAAGCTGGTGACCTCGGGCGCCGGCGCCGCCGCGCTGGCCTGCATCAACCTGCTGGTCAAGCTGGGCCTGCCGAAGAAGAACATCTTCGTCACCGACCTGGCAGGCGTGGTCTACAGCGGCCGGGTCGAGCTGATGGACCCGGACAAGGCCGAGTTCGCGCAGGACACGCCGCACCGCACGCTCAGCGAGGTGATTGCCGGCGCCGACGTCTTCCTGGGTCTGTCGGCCGGCGGCGTGCTCAAGCCCGCGATGGTGGCCAGCATGGCGGCCAGGCCGCTGATCTTTGCCCTGGCCAACCCGAACCCGGAAATCATGCCGGAGGCCGTGGCCCAGGTGCGCGACGACGCCATCATGGCCACCGGTCGCACCGACTACCCGAACCAGGTCAACAACGTCCTGTGCTTCCCGTACATCTTCCGCGGCGCGCTGGATTCGGGCGCGACGACGATCACCGACGAGATGGAGATCGCCGCCGTCCACGCCATCGCCGAGCTGGCCCAGGCCGAGCAGGACGACAAGGTCGCCGCGGCGTACGCCGGCAGCACCTTGAGCTTCGGGCCCGAATACCTGATCCCCAAGCCCTTCGACCCGCGGCTGATGATGAAGATCGCGCCGGCGGTGGCCAAGGCGGCGGCGGCCTCGGGCGTGGCGGCGCGGCCGGTCACCGACTTCGGCGCGTATGAAGAGAAGCTGCAGAGCTTTGTCTACGCCTCGGGCAACGCGATGAAGCCGATCTTCGCCCAGGCCAAGGGCGCCAAGCGGCGCAACGTGGCCTTCGCCGAAGGCGAGGACCGGCGCGTGCTGCGTGCGGTGCAGGTGATCTGCGACGAGGGCCTGGCCCGGCCCTGGCTGGTCGGCCGCGCCAGCGTGATCATGGCGCGCATGGAGAAGCTGGGCCTGCGGCTGCAGCCCGGGCGCGACTTCGAGGTCGTGAACATCGACGACGACCCGCGCTACCGCGACTTCTGGCAGACCTACCACCGCCTGACCGAGCGCAAGGGCATCACCGAGCAGTTCGCCAAGATCGAGATGCGCCGCCGGCTGACGCTGATCGCCGCCATGCTGCTGCA
>CALMIF010000453.1 GCA_937864045.1 uncultured Aquabacterium sp.
GCGGCAGCAGCGCCGCCAGCAGCGCGCCCAGCAGGCAGCGGCGCGGCGTGCTCATGCGTCCACCGCCGACCCGACCGCCGCCTTGTAGGCATGCCAGCTGGCATGGCCCACCACCGGCCCGGCCACCAGCAGGCCGGCGAACCAGGGCAGCATGGCCAGCACCACGATGGCGGTGATCAGCGCACCCCACCACACCAGCACCAGCGGCTGCGTCAGGAACAGGCGCAGGCTGGTCAGGCCGGCGGTGATGGCGTCGACCGGGCGGTCCAGGATCATCGGGATCGACACCACGCTGACGGCAAAGATCAGCCCGGCAAAGAGGCCGCCCACCAGCAGGTAGGCAATGATGAACTGCAGGTTCTCTGGGTCCAGCAGGGCCAGCAGCGAGCCCTTGAAGTCGGGCATGCCGTCGAAGCTGACGGCGAAGACGATCAGCGAGGCGCGGCCCCACAGCATCTCCAGCACCAGCAGCACGAAGCCGAAGATCGCCAGCGTGCCGGTGCGCTGGTCCCAGGCCAGCAGCGAGTCGCCCAGGTCGGGCTTCTCGCCACGTTCCAGATGGCGGCTGGCCTGGTAGAGCCCCAGGCACAGGAAGGGCCCGGTCAGCAGGAAACCGGCCGACAGCGCCAGCACATAGGCCGGCGCATGCTGGAACACCACCATCAGCAGCCAGCCCATGGCCATGAAGCAGCCGCCGTAGAACAGGCCGATGCCGGGGCAGCGCCGGAAATCGCGCCAGCCCAGGGCCAGCCATTGCAGCGGGTCGGCAAAGCGCAGCGGACGCAGGGCCAGGCTGAAGGCCCCGCGCTCGGCCTCGGCGGCGGGCGCGTCGGCGACGGGCGAGGCGGCTGGTTCGGAGGACGACCTGGTCATGGCTGGCAAGCCTAATGCGCGTTGCACGCAAGAACCATGCGGACAGTCCCGCGACAGCGCGGCGTCAGCGTGAGCGCCGCACCCGCAGCAACTCGTCCAGGATCAGGCCGATGGCGCCGGCGGTGATCGCCGCGTCGGCGATGTTGAAGCTGGGAAAGTAGCCGCCCGGGAACACCGGCGCCAGGAAAGCCCAGTGGAACTGCAGGAAGTCGATCACGTGGCCGTGCAGCAGGCGGTCGATGACATTGCCCACCGCGCCGCCCAGGATCAGGCTGACGGCCAGGCAGAACAGCCGCTCGCCCGGGTGGCGGCGCAACATCCAGACGATGAAGGCCGAGGCCACCGCGCCCAGGCCGACGAAGAACCAGCGCTGCCAGCCCGCCGCATCGGCCAGGAAGCTGAAGGCCGCGCCGGCGTTGTGCGCCCGCACCAGGTTGAACCACGGCGTGATCGTGACGCTGTCGCCCAGCACGAAGCGGCTGGCCACCAGGGTCTTGCTGAGCTGGTCGAGCACCACCACCAGCAGGGCCAGGCCCAGCCACAGGGCCAGGGACGGCGTGCCGCGGGCGGCGGCGCGGCTGGATCGGACAGGCTTGGCGGACTTGGCGGCAGGCATGCGGCGCGGGCGCGGCGCGGCGCCGCTGGGCTGGAGGACGGGAAGGGTTGCGACTGTAGCCGCCCTGGCGCATCCACCAGCCAACGGGAAACGCCGGCGTTTCGTCACGTATCTTCACGTTTCGACACAGGTCGATGCGCGGCACGCTGGCGTCCCTTGCTGTCCCCGACGCTTGTCATGACCACTGCCCACCTTGATTTCACTGTCGCCCTGGCGGCCGGCCGCGCCGACCTGGCCGACATCGCCGCGCTGCGGGCCCAGGCCTACGGCCACCACCTGCCGGCCCTGGCCACGGCGATGGCCGCACCGGACGCCGCCGACACCGCGCCCGGCGCCAGCGTGCTGCTGTGCCGCGACAAGGCCAGCGGCCGGGCGATCGGCAGCGCACGCCTGCAGCGCAACCACCCGGCGCCGCTGGCCATCGAGTCCAGCATCCGCCTGCCCGAGCCGCACGCGTCGCTGCCGAGGGCCGAGATCACCCGGCTGGCGATCGCGCCCGGCGCACCGGCCCTGGTGCGCCCCATGCTGGTCAAGGCCTGCTGGCTGGCAGCCGTGGCCAGCCAGGTGCGGCTGCTGGTGATCGGCGCGCGCAGCGCGGCCCTGGTGCGGCTGTACAGCGGCCTGGGCTTCACGCCCCTGCCCGGCTGCGACGGCCCGGTGCCGCTGGCCCATGCCGGCCAGTTGCCGCACCATGTGCTGTGCTTCGACGTGGTCAGCGCCGAGCGGCGCTGGCATGCCAGCGGCCACGCGCTGTACGGCTTCATGGTCGAGACTTGGCACCCTGACCTGCAACTGCTGGCCGAACCGGCGCCGGCCCCGGTGGCGCTGGCGGCCTGACCCGCGCCTGCTCAGCGCGCTGACGCGGCGTCCGCCTGGCGCAGCGCATCGGCCAGCTGCGCCGGGGTGAAGGGCTTGGCGATGACCGCGTCCATGCCGGCGTCCAGGCAGGCCCGGCGGTCGGCTTCGGCGGCGTTGGCGGTCAGCGCCAGGATGGGCACGCGCAGCAGGCCCAGGGTGCGCTCCTGGCGGCGGATGTCGGCGGTGGCTGCCAGGCCGTCCATCACCGGCATGCGGCAGTCCATCAGCACCAGCTCGGGCCGGTCGGTCTCGCGCAGCGCACGGCTGACCGCCTGCTTGCCGTCAGCCACCCGCTCGTGGCGCACGCCCAGCGCGTCGAGGTAGGCGCCGACGATCAGCGCGTTGACCTCGTCGTCCTCGGCCACCAGCACCAGGCGCGGCAGGCGGCGCGCCGGGCCGGCCGCGCTGGGCGCGGCCACCTCGTGCGGCACCGGCGGCAGCGGCACCTCGACGCTGAATTCCGAGCCCTCGCCGGGCACGCTGTGCACGGTGATGTCGCCGCCCATCGCCAGCGCGATCTCGCGGGCGATGGTCAGGCCCAGGCCCATGCCGTCGGTGGTGACAGCCTGGGCGCCGCCGCCGGGCGCACCGGTCGCCGCCTGGTGGAAGGGCTGGAAGATGCGCGCCAGCTCGGCCGCGCCGATGCCGCTGCCGGTGTCGGCCACGGTCAGGCGCACGTGGCCGGGCTGGCCGCCCGACCCGGCGCGCAGCGTGATGCTGCCGCGGTGGGTGAACTTCACCGCATTGCCCAGCAGGTTGTTCAGCACCTGGCGCAGCCGGGCGGCATCGCCGCGCACCCAGCAGGGCTGGGGCAGGTCCGTGCGCAGGTCGAAGGCCAGGCCCTTGTCGGCCGAGCGCAGCGTGAACAGCTCGGCCTGCTGCGCCAGCAGCGCGGCCAGGTCGAAGGGCTCGGCCTTCAGCACGAAGTGGCCGGCGTCGATGCGCGAGACCTCCAGCAGGTCGTTGATCAGCACCAGCAGCTGGGTGCCCGAACTCTCGATCAGCTCCAGCCGGTGCGCCAGCGTGGGGTCGTGCGCCTCCAGGTGCAGCAGGCGCGTCAGGCCCAGCATGCCGTGCAGCGGCGTGCGCAGCTCGTGGCTGACCTTGGCCAGGAAGCGCTGGCGCTCGGCGCTCTGCTCATGCGCCAGGCGAAGCGCGGCGTCCTTCTCGGCGGCCAGCGCATCGGCGCGCAGGCGCAGCAGCCAGCCGGTCGCCAGCTGGCGCGAGGTGGCCCGGGCGGTGGCCAGCAGCAGCAGCGCCAGGATCAGCTGGCCCAGCGCGGTGAAGTGGGCGATGTCGTCGCCACGCCCGGCCAGGCCCAGCGCCAGCGGCAGCAGCATCGGCAGCACGTAGGCGGCCGTGGCGGCCAGGCGCACCTGCAGGCCGAAGGTGGCGACGCAGCTCACGCCATCGAGCGCGGCCACCACCAACGCCGCCAGCGGCACCGGCTGGCCCATCATCGCCCAGCCACCCAGGCCCCAGACCAGGCCGTCCAGCGCCAGCAGGGCCAGCATCGCACGCTTCCAGGCCAAGCCCTGCGCGGGCCCGGGCCCCGCGCGCGACCAGCCCCAGGCCAGCGCCATGCGCGCGCCGGCCACCGCCAGCTTGGCCAGCACCCAGGCCAGCAGCGCCTGCTGGGCCGCGCCCGGCGGCAGCTTGCCGTGCAGGTACCCCGCCAGCATCAGCGCGAAGGCGGTGGCCGCCAGCGTGCCCAGCCGGGTGTGCAGCAGCACCATGCGGGTCTGCTCGCGCAGGAAGTGTGCCCGGTGCGCGGGCGTCAGCGGCAGGCCGATCTCGTGCGCAGCACGCTCCAGCGTGGACGGGCCTGACCAGAACCGGCGAGACATGAGGTGGCTGCGCTCCCTGCGGCGGACGGTGATGCGCCCGTGGCCGCTGCGCCGCCCGGGGCATCCGATGCTTTGGCAGCGGAGTATGCGGGCACCGGCGGCGGGTGGGCCAGCGACGCGGCGGGCGTGGACCCGGTGGCATCATCGCCGGCACCATCCTCCAGCCGCCGACCGCCACCATGGACGCTGCCACCAATGCCCTGCTGACCGACGGCGACACCGCGCTGTCGCTGCCCGCCTTCGCCCGCATCAAGCCGGGGCACTTCCAGCCCGCCATCGAGCGCGGCATGCAGCTGCACCGCGAGGAGCTGGCCCGCATCGCCGCCGACCCGGCCGCGCCGGATTTCGCGAACACCGTCGCCGCCTTCGACCGCTGCGGCCGGCTGCTGCGCCGGGTGCTGTCGGTGTTCCACAACCTCAGTTCCTCGGCCACCTCGCCCGACCTGCAGGCGGTGGAGCGGGCCCTGGCCGCACCGCTGGCCGCGCACCACAGCGCCGTCTACCAGGACGCCGCGCTGTTCGCCCGCATCGACGCCGTGCATGCCCGGCGCGACAGCCTGGGCCTGGACCCCGAGCAGCGCCGCCTGGTCGAGCGCCTGCATGCCGACTTCACCCGCCAGGGCGTGCAACTGGCCCCCGCTGCGCGTGCCGAGGTCGCCCGGCTGCAGCAGCAGCTGGCCGAGCTGTACACCCGCTTCGCGCAGAACCTGCTGCACGACGAGAGCGCCTTCACCCTGCCGCTGGCCGACGACGCAGCGATGGCCGGCCTGCCCGAGTTCGTGCGCGCCGCCGCACGGCAGGCGGCGGCCGACCGCGGCCTGGCGGTGCCGGTGATCACTCTGGGCCGCTCGCTGGTCGTGCCCTTCCTGACCTTCAGCACCCGGCGCGACCTGCGCGAGGCCGCGTGGCGCGCCTGGACCAGCCGCGGTGCCCACGCCGGCGCGCACGACAACCGGCCGGTGGCCGCGCAGATCCTGGCCCTGCGCCAGCGCCAGGCCGCGCTGATGGGCCACGCCAGCTACGCCGACTTCAAGCTCACGGACACCATGGCGCAGACACCGGCGCGGGTGTGGGCCCTGCTGGACGACGTGTGGCAGCGCGCCGTGCCGGCCATGGCGCACGAGCGCACGGCGCTGCAGCAGGCGATGGCCG
>CALMIF010000454.1 GCA_937864045.1 uncultured Aquabacterium sp.
CCGCATCTCGGCGATGGACATGCTCGACGGCGGCCTGGCCTGGGACGAGATCGTGTCGCTGGGCAAGGCGGTGGAAGCCGCCGGCGTCAACATCGTCAGCACCCATTTCTGCTGGCACGAGGCGCCGGTGCCCACCATCGCCACGATGGTGCCGCGCGCGGCGTTTGCCAGCGTCACCGGCCGGCTGCGCAAGCACCTCACCGTGCCGATGATCACCAGCAACCGCATCAACATGCCACAGGTGGCCGAGGACGTGCTGGCCCGCGGCGATGCCGACCTGGTGTCGATGGCCCGGCCGATGCTGGCCGACCCCGACCTGGTGAACAAGGCGCTGGCCGGCCGCGAGGACGAGATCAACACCTGCATCGGCTGCAACCAGGCTTGCCTGGACCACACCTTCGGCGGCAACAAGCAGGTCAGCTGCCTGGTCAACCCGCGCGCCTGCAACGAAACGGTGCTGAATTACCTGCCCGTCCAGCGCGGCAAGCGCATCGCCGTGGTCGGCGCCGGCCCGGCCGGCCTGGCCGCTGCCACGGTGGCGGCCCAGCGCGGCCACCAGGTCACGCTGATCGACAGCGCGGTCGAGATCGGCGGCCAGTTCAACCTGGCCAAGCGCATCCCGGGCAAGGAAGAGTTCTACGAGACCCTGCGCTACTTCCGCACCATGGTCGACAAGCTGGGCGTGACGCTGCGGCTGGCCACCCGGGCCGACGCCGCCGCGCTGAAGGCCGAGGGCTTCGACGAGGTGGTGGTGGCCACCGGCATCCAGCCGCGCACGCCCGACATTCCGGGCATCGACCATGCGAAGGTGGTGCCCTACATCGACGCCATCCTGGGCCGCAAGCCCATCGGCCGGCGCGTGGCGATCATGGGCGCCGGCGGCATCGGCTTCGACGTGGCCGAGCTGATCACCCATGCCGGCACCTCGGGTGCGGTCGACATCGACGTGTTCGCGAAGGAATGGGGCATCGACTTCAAGAACCACCCCCGTGGCGGCGTGACCGGCGTGGTGCCGCAGGTGGCGAAGAACGAACGCCAGGTGACGCTGATGCAGCGCAAGGCCGACGCCCTGGGCAAGACCCTGGGCCGCACCACCGGCTGGACGCACCGCATGGTGCTGCAGCGCCGCGGCGTGGCGATGGTGGCGGGCGTCGACTACCTGAAGATCGACGACGCCGGCCTGCACACCACCGTCAACGGCGAACCGCGGCTGTTCGAAGTCGACACGGTGATCGTCTGCGCCGGCCAGACGCCGCTGCGCAGCCTGTTCGACGAGCTGCAGGCCCTGGGCGTGAAGGCCAGCCTGGTGGGCGGCGCCTTTGAGGCGGCCGAACTCGACGCCAAGCGCGCCATCGACCAAGCCAGCCGCCTGATGGCCGAACTTTGACCCACCCCCTACGCGCTTCGCGCGCCCCCTCCAGGGGGCAACGCCAGTGGACCGGCCAAGCCGGTTCCACGGCGTTCGCTTGGTAGGATCCGGACACCCATGACCGCCACGATCGATTCTGACCAGCCGCAGCTGCACTTCACCGACGCGCCGGGCGTGCGCCTGGCGCATTTTGAATGGCACGCCGAGCGGCGCGGCCAGGGCCCGACCGTGTGGCTGGTGCATGCCACCGGCTTTCACGGCCGGGTGTGGGACCAGGCGGTGCGTCGACTGCCGGCGGATCGGCATGTGATCGCCATCGAGCAGCGCTGCCACGGCCGCAGCGCGCCCGTGCCTTTCGACAGCTGGCGCCGCTTCGGCGACGACCAGGTCGCGCAGATCGACGCCTGCGGCCTCCGCGGTGCCATCGGCGTGGGCCACAGCATGGGCGCGCATGCGCTGGTGCAGGCGGCATCGCGGCGGCCCGGCGCCTTCCGCCGGCTGATCCTGGTCGACCCGGTGATGGCCCCGCCCGAGGCCTACCGCCAGCCGCCGGTGCCGCTGGGCCAGCTGCACCCGGCGGCGCAGCGCAAGAACCGCTTCGACTCGCCACAGGCCATGGTCGAGCGCTTCGCCGACCGGGCGCCGTATGCCGTGTTCCAGCGCGATGCCCTGGTCGACTACTGCACCCACGGCCTGCGCCCGGCCGATGACGGCAACGGCTGGCAGCTGTGCTGCGCGCCCGAGCACGAGGGCCAGGTCTACCCCATCGCCCGCAACATGGCCGAGACCTACGACCTGGTGCATGCGCTGGACATCCCGGTGCTGGTGGTGCGCGCCCGGCCGATGGACCCGGCCATCAAGCCCTGGGACCCGCTGGGCTCGCCGACCTGGCCCGGTCTCGCGGCAGAATTCCGCCATGGCCGCGACCTGCCGTTCGCGGACAAGACCCACTTCCTGCCGATGGAAGACCCGGCGCTGATGGCGGAGCTGATCGAAGGCGAAATCGCCGCCCTCGACAAAGGATGAGATGACTTCAGACACCGCCCCCACCACCCGGACCCTGACCCTGGTGGTGGCCTCGGCGCTGTTCATGGAGAGCCTGGTCAGCACCGTGATCGCCACCGCGCTGGCGGCGATGGCGGCCGACCTGCAGGTCGACCCGCTGACCCTGAAGCTGGCCTTCACCGCCTACTACGTGGCGCTGGCGATCTTCATCCCCGTCAGCGGCTGGTGCGCCGACCGCTTCGGCGCCCGCACCGTGTTCGCCCTGTCCATCGGCGTGTTCACCGCCGCCTCGGTGTGCTGCGCGCTGGCCTGGAGCCTGGGCAGCCTGATCGCCGGGCGCTTCCTGCAGGGCGTGGGCGGGGCGATGATGCTGCCGGTGGGCCGGCTGATCCTGCTGCGCGTGATCCCCAAGCGCGAGATGGTCGGCGCGATGGCCTGGCTCAGCATTCCCACGCTGTTCGCGCCCATCATGGGCCCGCCGGTGGGCGGCTTCATCACCACCTACTACCACTGGCGCGGCATCTTCTGGCTGAACGTGCCGGTGGGCCTGGCCGGCCTGGTGCTGGCCTGGACCCTGGTGCCGCAGGTCAAGGCCGAGCAGCTGCGGCCGATGGACTGGCCCGGCTTCGCGCTCACCGGCCTGGGGCTGTCGCTGGCAATCTTCGGTTTCACCCTGGCCGGCAGCCGCGCCGGCAGCGGCCTGCTTGCCGGCGAGATGACCGTCGCCGGCCTGGTGCTGTTGGCGATCTACGTGCGCCATGCGCGGCGCAGCGCCCATCCCATCCTCGACCTGTCGCTGCTGCGCATCGCCACCTTCCGGCTGTCGATGGCCGCCGGCGTGCTGTTCCGCCTGTCGGTGGGCGCCCTGCCCTTCCTGCTGCCGCTGATGCTGCAGGTGGGCTTCGGCATGTCGGCCTTCGAGTCGGGCACGCTGACCTTCGCCTCGGCGGTGGGCGCGATGTCGATGAAGCTCACCGCCGGGCCCATCCTGCGGCGCTGGGGGTTCCGCCGCGTGCTGTGCGTCAATGCGGTGGTCAGCAGCGCGCTGATCGCCGCCTGCGCGCTGTTCAACGCCAGCACGCCCGGCGTGGTGGTGATGGTGGTGCTGCTGGTGGGCGGCTTTTTCCGCTCGCTGCAGTTCACCAGCCTCAACACGTTGGGCTATGCCGACGTGGAGCCGGCGCAGATGAGCCAGGCCACCTCCCTGGTGGGCGTGACCCAGCAGCTCAGCCTGGCCGGCGGCGTGGCGGTGGCGGCCCTGCTGCTGGAGTCTGCCCGCCACGCCGGCAGCCGCAGCGACCTGGTGGCGGCGGACTTCCAGCTCGCCTTTGTCGCGGTGGGGGCGCTGGCCGCGTTGTCGCTGGGCTTCTACCTGCGCCTGGCACCGGATGCAGGGGCGGAGGTGTCAGGGCACCGCAAGCACGCCCAGGCCGGGCCCGACGCCGACCGCTGAGGCCCTGCGGCACGCGCCCGAAGCCGCCGCGCATGCGCAAGTGGCAGGACAAAGCCAGCAGACGGCTGCACAACATGGCGGACAACCCACTTGCAGGCGACTGCAGGCTGGCGGACATTGGCGCGAGCTGACATCGCGCAACGTTTGAACGAAGGGGCCGGGCCATGTCCATCAACAGCCGTCAGTTCGACGAACCAAGCCGCCAACGCCCCCGGGTGTCGGCGGCAAGCCTGCGCACGCTGGCAGCCGTGGCCACCGGGTTCGCCATGCTTGGGCCGGCCGCCCACGCACAGCTCGCGGCGCCACGCATCATGATGGTCAACATGGGCGGCAATGACTGCCCGCCCTGCATTGCCTGGCGTGTCGCCGAGTTGCCCAAGCTGCAGCGCATGCCCGAATTCCAGGCCATCACCTTCGTGCATGCGACCAAGTCGATCAATGCGTCAGTGCCACCGACCTGGGCGCTCCCAGACGCCGTGCGGCCGTTCAAGGACAAGCTGGACGAGGCCAGCAGCGGCATGCACGGCTCGCCCCAGGTGGCACTGCTGGTCGACGGACAGGTCTACGACTACTACTTCGGTGCAAGGTCGGCCGATGAGGTGCTGCAGATGATTCGAGCCATCAACGCCGGGACACCCTATCCCTTTCCTCGTTGCCTGAAGAAACAGAACCGGGACATCTGCCTCGTCAAGGCGTCCTGAGCGCGCTCATCCGACCTGCAGGAACTCCACCCAGTTCCCATCCGGGTCGGCCACCATCGCGATGCGCACGCCGGGGCGGATCTCGCGCTCGGTCCAGATCACGCTGGCGCCGGCATCGGCGCAGGTCTTGACCATCTCGGTCAGGTTGGTCACGGTGATCGTCCAGTAGCGGTAGCCGGCGCCGCCCTGGATGCCGCCCGGCGCCGCCGCCGCCGGCGTGCTGGGCACCACCACCAGCTTGATCAGGCTGTCGCCGCACAGCAGGCGGTGCATGGTGCCGCCGCCGGGCATGGGCATCTGGCCCTGCACCTTGAGGCCGATCACGTCGCGGTAGAAGGCCAGCATGGCGTCACCGTTGGTGGTGACGATGCCGAGGTCGATGGCGGTCTTGCCGATGGCGATGCCCATGGTGTGCGTGCGTCAGAAGTGCAGAAGCCCCGGACTCTGCAGCCCGGGGCTTCGATGGACAGTCACCCGGGCGACCGGGCAGTCAGGTCACTTCTTGAACGCGGCCGCAGCCTTGTCATACGAGGCGGCCAGCGCCTTGCCGGCGTCGGAGAAGCCGGCCTTGGTGGCGTCCCAGGCTTCGCCGCTGGCCTTGCCCAGCTTGGCCAACTCGGCCTGCGCGGCCTTCTTCTTCTCCTTCAGCTCGGCCATGTTGGCCTCGTGGGCCTTCTTGGTCTCGCCGGTGGCGCCCTTGGCCTGCTTGCCCAGTTCGGCGATCTTCTTGTCGGTGGCGGCGATCAGCTTCTTGCCGGCTGCCACGGCCTTGTCCTTCTCCTTGTGCGAGAAGTCCTTGACGCTGTCCCAGGTGGCCTCGGCCTTGGCCGCGACACCCGAGGCAGCAGCCGCTGCCGGCTTGGCGGCATCGGCCGCGAGCACCGGGGCAGACAGCCCCACGACCAGCGACAGCAGGGCCGCCTGTTTCCATCCCATCATCTTGCGCTCTCCTCGAACTGACAGCGGGCCCCTCGACGGCGGGCCGCAGACCGCGCAGTGCCCGTCAGCGCGGGCCTGTTGCCGTCCATTCTGCCTGCAAGCCTGCCCTGACCCGCCCGGGCCGCCTCAGAACTTGGTGTAGCCGCCGTCGATGACGAACTGCTCGCCGGTGGTGTAGCCGGCCGCGTCGCTGGCCAGGTAGACCGCGATGCCGCCGAAGTCGTCCAGCTCGCCCCAGCGGCGGGCCGGGATGCGCGGCAGCACCGCGTCGGCGAACTTCTGGTTGCCCACCGAGCGCTCGGTCATCTCGGTGACGATCCAGCCCGGCAGGATGCTGTTGACGCGGATCTTGTGCCGCGCCAGCTCCACCGCCAGCGCCCGCACCATCGACGTGACCGCGCCCTTGCTGGCACCGTAGTGGCTGTTGCGCGCCGCACCTTCCACCGCCGCGGTGCTGGCGGTGGCCACCAGCGAGCCGCCCTGGCCATGCGCCGCCATGTGCCGCGCCGCGGCACGGAAGGTCAGGAACACGCCCTCGACGTTGATGCGCTGCACACGCCGGAATTCTTCCAACTGCATGTCCATCAGCATGTTGCCCTTGCCCGACACGCCGGCATTGGCGAAGCAGGCGTGCACCGTGCCCAGCGCGGCCACGCTCTGCGCAAAGGCAGCGTCCACCTGTGCTTCGTCGCCGACGTCGCAGACCAGCGCATGCACGCGGCTGGCGTCGCCGCATTCCTGGATCAGCTGGGCGCGTGCGGCCTCGGTCTTCTCGGCGCGGTTGCCCCAGATGCTGACCTTGGCCCCCGAGGCCAGCAGCGCCCGGGCCATGCCCAGGCCGATGCCGCCATTGCCGCCGGTGACGACGGCGCCACAGCCGCTCAGGTCGAAAGGTTTGTACATGGGCAAGTCTCCTTGGATGCGTCAGACAGCGGTCTGGCCGGGCAGCTGGCGCGTCACCGGGTGCGAGCTGCTCAGCCCACCGTCGACCGCGATCGCCTGGCCATTCACATAACTGCTCTGGTCGCTGGCCAGGAACAGCGCCACGTTGGCCAGTTCCTCGGGCTGGGCGGCGCGGCGCAGCGGGTTCAGCCGGCCCAGCTTGTGGGTCACGCCCTTGTCCTTGGCGTAGTTGAAGGTGGGCTGGGTCATGCCGGTTTCGGTCAGGCCCGGGCAGATGGCGTTGACGCGCACGCCCGTCTCGCACAGCTGCTGCGCCGACACCGCCGCCAGGTTGATCACGCCCGCCTTGCTGGCGGAATAGGCCGGCCCGCCCGCGCCCGAGCGGATGCCTGCGACGCTGGCGGTGCAGATGATGGAACCGCCCTTGCCCGCATCGGCCATCGCCTTGCCGGCGTGCTTGACCATCAGCCAGGGCCCGATCAGGTTGACGCGCAGCACCTCGGTCCACAGCTCGGGCGTGGCGTCGAAGATGCTGGCCATGCCACCGGAAATGCCGGCATTGGCGAAGGCCACGTCCAGGCCGCCGAAGTTGGTTTGCGCCGCTGCCACCAGCGCCGCCACGTCGGCTTCAATGCCGGCATCCATCTGGAACGCCACGGCCTGGCCGCCGGCCTCGGTAACGGCCTTGGCCGTGCCATGCACCGCCTCGGTCTTGTCGCCCAGCACCAGCTTCGCGCCCTCGGCCGCGAACAGCAATGCCGACGCGCGGCCGATGCCCGAGCCGGCCCCGGTGACGATCGCCACCTTGCCTTGCAGTCTGTCGCCCATCGTCGGCTCCGGTCAGGTCAGCGCTGCAAAGCGCTCCAAGTGGTGATCGGCATCGCCGAAGCGCTGCTGCGCCATCGTCAGGCGGCGGAAGGTGTGCGACACCTTCAGTTCCTCGGTCATGCCCATGCCACCGTGCAGCTGCACCGCTTCCTGGCTGACCTGGCGCGCCGCGTCGGCCACCTTCACCTTGGCGGCCGACACCACCCGCGCACGCTCGGCCGCGTCGATGGCGTGGTCGACCGTGCTGGCGGCCTTGATCGTCAGCGAGCGCGCCTGCTCGGTGCAGATCACCATCTCGACCATGCGGTGCTGCAGCACCTGGAAGCTGCCGATGGCCACGCCGAACTGCTTGCGCTGCTTGATGTAGTCCAGCGTCGCATCGCAGGCGCTCTTCATCGCGCCGATCGCGTCGGCGCACAGCAGGGCGGTGGCGAAGTCGTTGGCCTCGTCGATCGCCGCTTGCGCGTTGCAGGCCTCGCCCAACAGCGCGTCCGCGGCCAGTTGCACGTTCTCGAAGCGCACGTCGGCCACGCGCAGGCCGTCGACGGTGCGGCTGGGGTTCAGCGCCACGCCGGCTGCCTTCGGGTCGACCAGGAACAGGCTGGCGCCGCCCGCGGTGGCTGCGGACACGATCAGCCGGCTGGCCGACGGCGCGCCGACCACGACCGACTTGCTTCCGTTGAGCACCCAGCCGCCGCCGGCCTGCGTGGCGGTGGTGGTCTGCGGTGCCAGCTCGTAGCGGCGGCCCGGCTCCAGCCCGGCGAAGGCCAGCTTGACCGAGCCGTCAATCAGCCCCGGCAGCCAGGCGCTGCGCTGCGCGGCGCTGCCGCACCTGGACAGCAGCCGGCCGGCCAGGCCCACGTTGTCGAGCAGCGGCTCGACGACCAGCGCCTCGCCGCAGGCTTCCATCGCCGCCAGCAGGTCGACCGCACCACCACCGAAGCCACCGTCGGCCTCGGGCAGGGCGATCGAAGTCAGGCCCATCTCGGCGAAGGTGTTCCAGACCGCGTCGCTCTGGCCGGTGGCCGAGTTCAGGATCGCCTTGCGCTGCTCGAAGCCGTAGTTGCTGGCCAGGTACTTCTGCAGGCTGTCGGCCAGCTGCTGCTGCTCGTCGCTGTAGTCGAAGTTCATGTTGTCTCCTCCTGCGGCCTCACAGCCCCAGGCTGGCCTTGGCGATGATGTTGCGCTGGATCTCGTTGGACCCGGCGTAGATGCTGGCCTTGCGGTAGT
>CALMIF010000455.1 GCA_937864045.1 uncultured Aquabacterium sp.
GCTGGCGCGGCATGGTCGGCTCGGTGTTGATGGACCGCATGCAGGCCGAGGGTGACTTCGCGCTCATCGAGCCCGTCTTTTTCTCGACCTCGGACGCCGGTGGCCGCGCCCCGGCGATGGCGAAGAACGAGACCACGCTGAAGAGCGCATACGACATCGACGCGCTCAAGCGCTGCGACATCGTCATCACTGCCCAAGGCGGCGACTACACCACCGAGGTCTTCCCCAAGCTGCGCGCCGCCGGCTGGAACGGCCACTGGATCGACGCCGCCAGCACGCTGCGCATGAACAGCGACGCGGTGATCATCCTGGACCCGGTGAACATGCCGGTGATCAAGGACGCGCTGGCCAAGGGCGGGCGCAACTGGGTCGGCGGCAACTGCACCGTCAGCTGCATGCTGATGGGCGTGGGCGCGCTGTACAAGGCCGGTCTCGTCGAGTGGATGAGCACCCAGACCTACCAGGCTGCCAGCGGCGGCGGTGCCCAGCACATGCGCGAGCTGCTGACGCAGTACGGCACGCTGAACGCGTCGGTCAAGGCCCTGCTCGACGATCCCAAGAGCGCCATCCTCGAGATCGACCGCCAGGTCATCGCCACCCAGCGCGGCCTGACGGCCGAGCAGACCGCCAACTTCGGCGTGCCGCTGGGCGGCTCGCTGATCCCCTGGATCGACAAGGACCTTGGCAACGGTGTCTCCAAGGAAGAGTGGAAGGGCATGGCCGAGACCAACAAGATCCTCGGCCAGGGCGAAGGCTTCGGCTCGCCGGCCGTGCCGGTCGACGGCTTCTGCGTGCGCGTGGGCGCGATGCGCTGCCACAGCCAGGCGCTGACCTTCAAGCTGAAGAAGGACGTGCCATTGGCCGACGTCGAGGCCATGATCGCCGCCGACAACGCCTGGGTGAAGGTGGTGCCCAACACCCGCGAGGCCACGATCCGCGACCTGACGCCGGTGGCCGTCACCGGCACGATGACGATCCCCGTGGGCCGCATCCGCAAGCTGGCGATGGGCCCCGAGTACCTCGGTGCCTTCACCATCGGCGACCAGCTGCTGTGGGGCGCGGCCGAGCCGCTGCGTCGCATGCTGCGCATCCTGGTCGAAGGGTGACGGACTGCCGGGCGTCGTTGGGGCGGCGCGGGTGATCGGCCCGCGTTGTCGCATGGCAACATACAGGTCTGGCGGGCCGCCTGCGGCCTGCACCCGTGCCGTTGTGGAGAAGCCTTGAAAAACCGCCCCTTCCATGCCGGCCGCACAGCGCTGGCCCTGGCCGCGCTTGCGGCCCTCGGTGCTGTGCCGATCGGTGCCCAGGCTGTCGGGCTGGGCCGCCTGAACGTGCAGTCGGCCCTGGGCGAGGGAATGCGGGCCGAGATCGACATCACCAGCTTGTCGGCTGAAGAGGCGGGCACTCTGCAGGTGCGCCTGGCCTCGCCCGAGGCCTACCGCGCTGCGGGCGTCGACTACAACGCGGTGCTCTCCGGTGCGCAGGCCAGCATCGCCCGCCGTGCCGACGGCCGGCCCTATGTCCGCGTCACCAGCGACCGCGCGGTGCAGGAGCCGTTCATCGAGGTCATCGTCGAGCTGAACTCGGCATCGGGCCGCATGGTGCGCGAGTTCACCCTGCTGTTCGACCCGCCGGGCAACCGCGTTGCGCCGCCGGTGCAGGCGGCCGCACCGGCTGCACCGGTGATCAGTCCTGCCCCGGCGGCGCCGCCGGCGGCTGTCGCGACGGCCCCGGCACGTCCGGCGCCGCGGCCCGCCCCGGCGCCCACCCCTGCGCCGGCCGTGGCCGCAGCGCCCGCGCCAGCGGCAACGGCGCCCGCGCCCGCACCGGTGGCGGCCGCGCCCAAGCCGCGGCCGGCCCCGCGTCCGGCCGACGCGGCGCCGCCACTGCCTGCGCCGCCAGCACCGCCGGCCGTTGCGTCTAGCAGCAACCGGCGTTACCAGGTGCGTCCGGGCGACACGCTGTACCGCGTCGCCAGCCGCAATCCGGCCCAGGGCGTGTCGCTGGACCAGATGCTGGTCGGGCTGTACCGCGCCAACCCCGACGCCTTCATCGATAGCAATGTCAACCGGCTGCGGGCCGGCTCGGTGCTGACGGTGCCGGCGGCCGACGAGGTGCGCGATCTCACCGCCGGCGACGCCAAGCGCCTGCTGACCGCGCAGAGCCTGGATTTCGGCGCCTACCGCGCCCGCCTGGCGCAGGCTGCACCGCAGTCCGAGGCGCCCGAGGCCAGCCGCGCCGCCCAGGGCAAGGTGCAGACGGCAGTGGACGACCGCAAGCAGTCGGCCGCCGCCTCGCCGGACAAGCTCAAGCTGAGCGACCCGGCGGTCAAGGCGTCGGCGCCCGATGCGGGTGCCGTGAAGGACAGCGCCACCCGCGTGGCCGAGCTGACGCGCAACGTCGAGGAGCTGAAGAAGCTGCAACAGGGCGCGGCGGCGGTGCAGGCACCGCCGGCTGCCGTGCCGGCACCCGCCGCCACGCCGCCGGCACCAGCGCCGGTCGCGGCAGTTTCTGCGCCGGTTGTTGCGCCGGTGGTGGCGCCGGTCGCGTCGGCACCGATGCCTGCCCCGGCGCCTGCCGTGGCCCAGGCGTCCGCGCCGGCCGTGCCGGCGGCCACCGGGACGGCGGCCGCACCTGCCCCGGCGCTGCCGGCGCCGCTGCCCGAGGCTGCAGGTCCCAGCCTGCTCGACAGCCTGACCGGCAATCCGCTGCTGCTGTCCGGCGTGGGGGCGCTGGCGGTGCTGCTGGGCGGCTTCGCGTTCTGGCGCCTGCGCGGGCGCCGCAAGACGGCCAGCGAGACCTCGTTCCTCGAAAGCCGCATGCAACCGGACTCGTTCTTCGGTGCCAGCGGCGGCCAGCGCGTGGACACCCGCGACGGCACCAACAGCAACGCCAGCTCGATGGGCTACTCGCTGAGCCAGCTCGACGCCATCGGCGATGTCGATCCGGTGGCCGAGGCCGATGTCTACCTGGCCTACGGCCGCGACCTGCAGGCCGAGGAAATCCTCAAGGAAGCGATGCGCGCCACGCCCGACCGGCTGGCGGTGCGCACCAAGCTGCTGGAGGTCTACGCCAAGCGCCGTGACACCAAGGGCTTCGAGCTGCTGGCCACCCAGCTGTATGCACTGACCAAGGGCGTGGGTGCGGATTGGGCCCAGGCCCAGGCCCTGGGCCTGCAGATCGACCCGGACAACCAGCTCTACCAGCCGGGCGGCCATCCCGAGGAAATCATCCTGGACGGCGAGCGCGTGGTGGTCGAGCCGCTGGGCGCGACCACGCAGCCGCACTCGGTGCTGTCGCCGGCCACGCAGCCGATGGCCGCGCCCGATTCGCAGTTCAGCGACCTGGACCTCGACCTCAACCTCGACCTGCCCGATGGCGGCCAGGCGGCGCGGGCGATGGAGGCCACCCGGCCGATGGCGCCGGGTGCGCTGCATGCCACCGACCTCGGCCTGGACTTCGACGACGAGCCCACGGCGCCGGCCGCCCCGGCCCGCGCGCGCACGCCCCTGGTGGCGCCGGACCTGGACCTCGAATCGCTGCGCATGGACCTGGACGACCCGACCACGACCCTGGGCGACACCACCCAGCGCGACCCGTTGGGCGGCGACACGACGATCGACATGCGCACGTTCCGCCGCGGCGATGCCGGGCCGGCCACCGAGCCCATCGCCGACGGCCTGGACGACCTGAGCGGCGATCCGCTGGCGCGCAAGCTGGAACTGGCCGAGGAGTTCCGCCAGATCGGCGACATGGAAGGCGCCCGCGACCTGCTGGAAGAGGTGGTCGCCAAGGCCGGCGGCGCGCTGCGCGCCCGCGCCCAGGCGATGCTGGATGCCCTGAACTGATGCCGCGCCTGGCCCTCGGGGTCAGCTACCGCGGCAACGCCTACCGCGGCTGGCAAAGCCAGCCCGGCGGGCAGACGGTGCAGGACGTGCTGGAGGCGGCACTGACGGCCTTCGTCGACCAGCCGGTGACGACGGTCTGCGCAGGCAGGACGGACGCCGGCGTGCATGCCTTCAACCAGGTGGTGCACCTGGACAGCCCGGTCGAGCGGCCGCCGTTCTCCTGGCTGCGCGGCACCAACCGCCACCTGCCGGCCGACGTCGGCCTGCAGTGGGCGCAACCGGTCCCCGACAGCTTCCACGCCCGCTTCGACGCCCGTGGCCGGCGCTACCGCTACCTGCTGCTCGAATCGCCGTTGCGCCCGGCGCTGGAGGCCGGCGCGGTGGGCTGGACCTTCCGCCCACTGGACGGCGACGCGATGCGTGCTGCGGCGGCGCTGCTGCTCGGCGAGCACGACTTCTCGTCGTTCCGCTCGTCCGAATGCCAGGCGAAGAGCCCGGTGAAGACGCTGCGGTCGATCACCATCCATCGCCGGGCCAGTTACTGGCGCTTCGACTTCGACGGCTCGGCCTTCCTGCACCACATGGTGCGCAACATCATGGGCTGCCTGCTGCACGTGGGCAGCGGCCGGGCGGCGCCGGGCTGGCTGGCCGAGGTGCTGGCCGCGCGCGACCGCGACGCCGCCGCGCCCACCTTCTCCGCCGACGGCCTGTACTTTGCCGGCCCGTACTACGATGCCGCGCTGGGCCTGCCCGAGCACACGCCGGCGATGGACTGGCTGCCCTGAACCGGAACCGCGATGAGCTTCCACCCCCGCACCCGCATCAAGATCTGCGGCCTGACCCGCGAGGCCGATGTCGACGCCGCGGTCGCCGCCGGCGCCGACGCGATCGGCTTCGTGCTGTACGCCAGGAGCCCGCGGGCGGTCGCGGTCGAACGTGCCGGCGAACTGGCGCGGCGCCTGCCGCCCTTCGTCACGCCGGTGGTGTTGCTGGTCAACGCCGATGCCACGCTGCTGCAGGCGGTGCAGGCCGCAGTGCCGAACGCGCTGCTGCAGTTCCATGGCGACGAGACACCCGCGCAGTGCGAGGCCATCCACCAAGCCTCTGGCCGGCCGTACCTGCGCGCCGCACGCATGGCGCCGGGCTTCGCTTTGCTAGACTTCGCGGTTGCACATCCCCATGCGGCCGGCATCCTGCTGGACGCCCATGTCGAGGGCTACGGTGGGGGTGGAAAGGCATTCGATTGGTCGCTCATTCCCGCCCGCGTGCCCCGTCCGGTCGTTTTGTCTGGTGGGTTGCACATTGCCAACGTGATCGATGGCATCACGCGGGTGCGGCCCTGGGCGGTTGACGTCTCCTCCGGCGTCGAGCTTGCCAGAGGCCTGAAGGACGCGGCGCTGATGCGCCAGTTCTGCGATGCGGTGCGCGAGGCCGATGCCCGCATTGCAGACGCAGACACCTGAACCACCGATCGCCCGGCGAGTCGCCGGGTTCGAAGGACCACCATGCTGGACTACCAACAACCCGATGCCCGTGGGCATTTCGGGCCCGTCAATGGCATCACCTACGGCGGCAGCTTCGTCGCCGAAACGCTGACCCACGCGCTCGACGAGCTGAAGGCCGCCTATGCGCACTACAGCCAGGACCCGGCGTTCATCGCCGAATTCCGCCACGAACTGGCCCACTTCGTCGGCCGGCCCAGCCCGGTCTACCACGCGGCGCGCCTGAGCCGCGAAATCGGCGGCGCACAGATCCACCTGAAGCGCGAGGACCTGAACCACACCGGCGCGCACAAGGTCAACAACACCATCGGCCAGGCTCTGCTGGCCAGGCGCATGGGCAAGCCGCGCGTGATCGCCGAGACCGGCGCCGGCCAGCATGGCGTGGCCACCGCCACCATCTGCGCCCGCTACGGCATGGAATGCGTGGTCTACATGGGCAGCGAGGACGTCAAGCGCCAGAGCCCCAACGTCTACCGCATGCACCTGCTGGGCGCCCGCGTGGTGCCGGTGGAATCAGGCAGCAAGACGCTGAAGGACGCGCTGAACGAGGCGCTGCGCGACTGGGTGACGAACGTCGAGAACACCTTCTACATCATCGGCACCGTGGCCGGCCCGCACCCCTATCCGATGATGGTGCGCGACTTCCAGCGCGTGATCGGCGACGAGTGCCTGACCCAGATGCCGGCGCAGATCGGCCGGCAGCCCGATGCGGTGATCGCCTGCGTCGGCGGTGGCAGCAACGCGATGGGCATCTTCTACCCCTACATTCCGCATGAAGGCGTGCGGCTGATCGGCGTCGAAGCCGCCGGCCATGGCCTGGACAGCGGCAAGCACGCCGCCAGCATCAGCGCCGGCAGCCCCGGCGTGCTGCACGGCAACCGCACCTACCTGCTGCAGGACGGCAACGGCCAGATCACCGAGACGCATTCGGTCTCGGCCGGCCTGGACTACCCCGGCGTCGGCCCCGAGCACGCCTACCTGCACGACATCGGCCGCGCCGAGTACGTCGGCGTCACCGACGACGAGGCGCTGGCCGCCTTCCACCGCCTGTGCCGCACCGAGGGCATCATCCCGGCGCTGGAGTCCAGCCATGCGGTCGCCCACGCGATGAAGCTGGCCGCGACGATGCGCCCCGACCAGCACCTGCTGGTGAACCTGAGCGGGCGCGGCGACAAGGACATCGGCACCGTGGCCGACCTGTCGGGCGCGGAGTTCTTCTGCCGGCCCAGCTGCAAGGGGCAGACGGTCAAGAGCGGCCTGTCGACGGTGCAGGTGCAGCGATGAGCCGCATCGAAGGCGTGCTGGCCGCACTCAAGGCCCAGGGCCGACAGGCGCTGATTCCCTACGTCACCGTGGGTGACCCGGCGGCCGATGGCACGCCGGCCATCATGCAGGCCCTGGCCGACGGCGGTGCCGACATCATCGAGCTGGGCGTGCCGTTCTCCGATCCGTCGGCCGACGGCCCGGTGATCCAGCAGGCCGGCGAGCGGGCGCTGGCCCGCGGCATCGGCCTGGTGCAGGTGCTGGACGCGGTGCGCAGCTTCCGCCGTCGCAACACCAGCACGCCGGTGGTGCTGATGGGCTATGCCAATCCGGTCGAGCGCTACGACCAGAAGCACGGTGCCGGCCGCTTCATCGCCGACGCGGCCGAGGCCGGCGTCGACGGCCTGCTGGTGGTCGACTACCCACCCGAGGAATGCGTGCAGTTCTCGGCCGACCTGCGTGCGGCGGGCCTGGACCTGATCTTCCTGCTGGCGCCCACCAGCACCGAGCAGCGCATGCAGGACGTGGCCAAGGTCGCCAGCGGCTATGTCTACTACGTGTCGCTCAAGGGCGTGACCGGCGCCGGCCACCTGGACACCGACGCGGTGGCGCAGGCGCTGCCACGCATTCGCCAGCATGTCAAGGTGCCGGTTGGGGTAGGCTTCGGCATCCGTGACGCGGCGACGGCGCAGGCCGTGGCGGCGGTGGCCGATGCGGTGGTGATCGGCTCGCGCCTGGTGCAGTTGCTGAACGAATCGCCGCCTGGCGAGGTCGAAGCGGCCGCGAAGGCGTTCATGGCCGAGATCCGCGCCGCCCTGGACACGAAGTGAACCTGCTGGAGAGCAACCGATGAGCTGGCTGGAAAAACTGCTTCCCCCGAAGATCCAACAGACCGACCCGACCGAGCGCCGCTCGGTGCCCGAAGGCCTGTGGGTGAAGTGCCCCGCATGCGAGACGGTGCTCTACAACGCCGACCTGGCGCAGAACGTCAACGTCTGCCCGAAGTGCGGCCACCACCACCGCATCGGCGCCCGCGCCCGGCTGGACGCCTTCCTCGACGCCGAAGGGCGCTGGGAGATCGGCCAGGAGGTGGTGCCGGTCGACCCGCTGAAGTTCAAGGACAGCCGCAAGTACCCCGAGCGCCTGAAGGACGCGCTGGAAACCACCGGCGAGACCGACGCGCTGGTGGTCTTCGGCGG
>CALMIF010000456.1 GCA_937864045.1 uncultured Aquabacterium sp.
AGCCGTCGACCACGCCCGACGAGTTGCCGGCGTGGTGCACGAACTTGATGTCCAGGTCGGGGTACTTGGCGGTGATCAGGCGGCGGTAGGTCGTGCCCTGGCCGTCCAGGTCCACGTCGGCCATGGTGGTGAAGGCGGGCTTCAGGCCGGCCAGACCTTCGCGGGTGGTCTGCGGACGGGGGAATTCCTCGTGGTCCAGCGCCAGCGTGCCGTCGGCCTTGTAGACCGGCACCACGCTCTTCTTGAAGTGCCCGCCGGCGATCGCCGCCGCCGCGCGCTGCTGGCTGACCAGGGCCAGGTCGTCCAACGCGTCGCGCGGAATGCCTTCCAGCGTGGCGATGGCGTCGGCGCACACGCCCTGGTGGCTTTGCGGGTGCTTGGCGCGCAGGCGGGTGTTGCCGGCGTCCATGAAGCCCGGGCCATCGCCGCGCATGGTGGCGGTCAGGCTCATCATCTCGCAGCCGCCGGCGATCACCAGGTCTTCCATGCCGGACATGATCGACGCCGTGGCCAAGTTCACCGTGGTGATGCCGCTGCCGCAGAAGCGGTCCAGCGTCATGCCGCTGGCCTTGGTGTCGTAGCCGGCGTCCAGGGCGGCCATGCGGCCCATGTCGTTGCCCTGCGCGCCCTTCTGGGTGCTGGTGCCCCAGATGATGTCGTCGACCTCGGCGGTCTTCAGGTTGTTGCGCTCGGCCAGCGCCTTCAGCACGGTGGCGGCCAGGTGCTGCGGATGCATGTCGGCCAGGGCACCCTTGCCTTGCTTGCCGATGCCACGGGGCGTGCGGACAGCGTCGATGATGAGGGCTTCGGTCATGGGGCCAGTCTCCGGCGGGGTTGGATGAGAAACAGGGTGAGGGGACGCGCCGATTGTGGGCACGCGCCTGCGGCGGTCACAGTCCACCCGGTGACAGAAGCCGCCGGTCGGCCCGCCTACGCTGCACCCCACCCTCACCCATCGCTTGCCACCCACCATGACCACCGACACCCTGCCCGCCTTCGAGACCATCCGCCTGAGCCTGCAGGGCGCGGTGGCGGTGCTGACGCTGAACCGCCCGCAACGCCTGAACGCGGCGCCGCCGCAGATGTTCGACGAGATCCGCGCTGCACTGCAGCAACTGCCCGGCCTGGGTGCCCGTGCGCTGCTGATCACCGGCGAGGGCCGTGCCTTCTGCAGCGGCGCCGACCTGGCCGGCCGGGGTGATGCTGCGGTCACCAGCCGCGGCGCCGGCACCTTCCGCGCCCTGAGCCAGCACTACAACCCGACCATGCTGGCCCTGGCCAGGCTGGACATGCCCGTCATCACGGCCGTGAACGGCGTGGCCGCCGGCATCGGCTGCAGCCTGGCGCTGGCGGCCGACTTCACGCTGGCCGCCAGGTCGGCCTACTTCCTGGAAGCCTTCGTCAACATCGGCCTGGTGCCCGACGGCGGCACCACCTGGATGCTGGCGCGCCAGATCGGCAAGGCCCGCGCCACCGAGATGATGATGCTGGGCGAGCGCATCCCGGCCGAGAAGGCCGAAGGCTGGGGCCTGATCCACGCCGCCGTCGACGATGACCAGCTGATGGCCCGCGCCACCGCGCTGGCCGAGCGCCTGGCCGCCGGCCCCACCCGCGCCTATGCGCTGATGCGCCAGGGCCTGATCCGCGCCATGGCCCAGACCTACGAGGAAGGCCTGGCCACCGAGGCCGCGCACCAGGCGCAGTGCGCCGACAGCAACGACGCGCGCGAAGGCGGCATGGCCTTCCTGGAAAAGCGCAAGGCCCAGTTCAAAGGCCAATAACTGGCCCACCCCCGATGCGGCCTTGCGGCCGCCTCCCCCTCAAGGGGGCGCCCCCAGCGGCCCGGCAGAGCCGGTTCCGCGGGGGCCGCTTGGAGAAGACACGATGACAGCAACACCGGTTGGCTACAACGTCGAGGCCGTCGAGGCCTGGCTGGGCACCCATGTTCCCAGCCTGAAGCAGCCGCTGCGCTGGACGCGGCTTGAAGGCGGCCACAGCAACCTGACCTATCTGCTGGAAGACGCGAACGGCCAGAAGGCCGTGATCCGCCGCCCGCCCATGGGCGAGCTGCTGCCCAAGGCGCACGACATGGGCCGCGAGTGGGCGCTGATCAGCGCCCTCGGCCCCACCCCCGTGCCGGTGCCGGCGGCCCTGGGCTTCTGCGAAGACCCGTCGGTCACCGGCGCGCACTTCTACGTGATGGGCCACATCGACGGCCACCCGCTGTACAACGCCGACGATGCCCGCACCTGGGCGCCGATGGACAAGCGCATCACGCTGTCGCACAGCTTCATCGACGTGCTGGCCGATCTGCACGCCGTCGACCCCGACACCGTGGGCCTGGGCGACCTGGGCAAGAAGGACGCGTACATCGAGCGCCAGCTGAAGACCTGGTACAAGAGCTGGAACGCATCGATCGCCGGCGCCCAGCTCGACGACCCGCGCGCCCATGCGCTGCAGGCCTACTTCCTGGCCAACACGCCCGAACAAGGCCCGGCGCGGGTGGTGCATGGCGACTATGGCCTGCACAACACCCTGGTTGGCAAGGACGGCAAGATCGCCGCCGTGGTCGACTGGGAGATCAGCACCCTGGGCGACCCGCTGGCCGACCTGGCCTATGCGCTGAACCAGTGGGCCCAGCCCGACGACCCGCCCGCCGTGCGCGGCGACCCGCCCACCGCCCAGCCCGGCTTCGCCATGCGCGCCGAGCTGGCCGACCGCTACGCCGCGCGCACCGGCCGTGACCTGAGCAAGCTGGACTTCTACATCGGCTTCAACCGCTGGAAGTCGGCCTGCATCGTGCACGGCGTGTATTCGCGCTACATGGAAGGCAAGAAGAGCACCGAGGGCGTGGACATGGCGGGGCTCAAGCGCAGCATCCTGCAGTCGCTGGCGCAGGCAGAGGCGGCGGTGGAGCGGTTGGAGAAGCGGGGCTGAGCGCTCTGCGCCTGATGCTGCACGACTACGGCGCTTCACTTCTCTCCGCTGAGCACTGGCGTCGTCGGCGTTGTTGTACGAGCGTCGAAGCATGTCATCGACGGGTACCCATTTCACCTCGCAGACCACCGTCTCGCCGTTGCTGCAGAGTTCGAAATCGACAGGTGGTGCATGGTGGGCCTCAAGCCTCACCTTGGCGGCGTTTGCGTAACCCTGCAGTTGGTATGAGTCGATGGGATGGCGTTCAGCCAGGTCTTCGAATCTGAGCGGTCGCGACATGCCGTCTTCCGGTTCATAGACTCCGCGACCGAGCCTCCCTCGTGCCGCGCACTCGCAGGCGGGCTACGAGCTGACAAGCACTTTAGCGAGTTATCGAGTGGGCTTGGCTTCGTACGTTCCCGCGAGTTGCCAAGCCACCCGAGGCCGCCCAGGTTCACCATGACTCCAGCCCATCGGCACCAGCGCTAGACTGCCCGGCCATATGCCGGAGATCGTGATGACGACCCTTGTTGAAGAACTGTCTGCGCAAGCCAGGGCCTTACCCGAGGAAGACCGTGCCCGCCTTGCCGAGGAACTCCTGGCGTCCCTGGACCAACCGCCCGAAGCCGATGCCGACCCCGCTTGGGCGCATGAGATACATCTTCGCATCTCGCAGATCGAAGCCGGCACGGCCGACCTGATTCCAGCTGAAGACGTTCACGCCGAAGCACGCCGCCTCATCCGCCGGTGAGATCGGTCAACTATCACCCGGACGCTCGCGCCGAGTTCCTGCACGAGATCGCGTACTTCGCCGGATTGAGCGTGGGGCTCAGCGAGCGATTTGATCGCGCTGTCATCGCCGCCGAGGCACTGGCCGCGGCCACGCCGGACCGCTGGCCGCAGTACGCACATGGCACCCGCCGAGTGATGGACAAGCGGTTCAAGTTTTCGCTCGTCTACGTCCACGACGAGCAGTCGATCACCGTCATCGCCATCGCGCCCTTCCGGCGTCCGCCGGGCTATTGGAGCTCGCGACTCAATGTCGGCTGACAAGCAGCCGTCACCGCCCGTTGTTCATTTCACGCATCCGCGTCATCACCGGCCCGTCGCTCTTGTACGACCAGCAGGTGTCGACCAGTTCGTCGATGCGCCACACCCGCACTGGCTCGGCTTCGCCCGGATCGCGCGGGCGGTAGTTGTCGCTGGCGAAGGCCTGCACCGCGGCCGCCGCCATCATGTCCAGCAGCATCACGATGTGGGTGCAGCCCTCGGTGCCGCCCAGCCGCTCGCGCAGCGCCTTGCGGAAGCCTCGGCCCATGCTCAGCCCCACCAGCTGCTGGAAGTTGGGCTGCACGCTGCTGCACGTGGTGTACGGCGTGCTGGGCATCGCCGACACCAGGGCGACGATGGTCCGCTTGCGGTCCAGCGTGACCCGCAGCTGCATGTGGTGCAGGGCCGACCCCGCGTCACATGCGCCGCGGAAGGCGTTGTCGTAGGCGAAGGGCCGGGTGTCGGCAAAGCGGGCATCGATGTCGATCAGCCCGTCGTCGCGCCGGAAGCTGCGGAACACCATGCTGCGCGTCTGCACCGCCTGGCGCGGCGCGGGCTCGGGCAGCACCCAGCCTTCATCCAGGCCGGCGTGCAGCGCTTCTCCGGGGACGAGCGGGCCCGACATCAGTTGCGGAAGACCTGCAGCATCGAGGCGTCTTCGGCGTTGCCTTCCATGCGCTGGATCTCGCTGCGGCCCACCACCAGGTGGTGCACCTCGTCCGGGCCGTCGGCCAGGCGCAGCGTGCGCTGCTGGGCGTACATGTGGGCCAGCGGGGTGTGCTGGCTCACGCCCAGGGCGCCGTGCATCTGGATCGCCTGGTCGATGATCTTGCAGACCTGCTCGGGGATCATGGCCTTGACCATGTGCACCCACAGGCGGGCTTCGCGGTTGCCCAGCACGTCCATCGCCTTGGCAGCCTTCAGCACCATCAGGCGCATGGCCTCGATCTCGATGCGGGCGCGCGAGATGATCTCGACGTTGCCGCCCAGCCAGGCCAGCTTCTTGCCGAAGGCCTCGCGGCTGATGCCGCGCTTGACCATCAGGTCCAGCGCCTTCTCGGCCGCGCCGATCGAGCGCATGCAGTGGTGGATGCGGCCCGGGCCCAGGCGCACCTGGCTGATCTCGAAGCCGCGGCCCTCGCCCAGCAGCATGTTGCTCGCCGGCACCCGCACGTTGTTGAAGCGGATGTGCATGTGGCCGTGCGGCGCATGGTCTTCGGCGAACACATGCTGCGCGCCGACGATCTCGACGCCCGGGGTGTCCTTGGGCACCAGGATCATCGACTGCTGCTTGTGCGGCGGCGCGTCGGGGCTGGTGCGCACCATCGTGATCAGGATCTTGCAGCGCGGGCTGCCAGCGCCCGAGATGTAGTGCTTCTCGCCGTTGATCACCCACTCATCGCCTTCCAGCACCGCCTTGGTGGCGACGTTCTTGGCGTCCGACGAGGCGTGGTGCAGCTCGGTCATCGCATAGGCCGAGCGGATCTCGCCGTTCAGCAGCGGCTTGAGCCACTGCTCCTTCTGCGCCGCGGTGCCCACACGCTCCAGCACTTCCATGTTGCCGGTGTCGGGGGCCGA
The DNA here is from genome assembly GCA_937864045.1 of uncultured Aquabacterium sp. Taxonomy (GTDB): domain Bacteria; phylum Pseudomonadota; class Gammaproteobacteria; order Burkholderiales; family Burkholderiaceae_C; genus Pseudaquabacterium. The sequence continues at coordinate 5,545 of CALMIF010000456.1, forward strand.
GCAGTTCATGCACTCGCTGGCCATCGGGTTCTTGCCCAGCTCGCTGGCGATGTAGGCGTAGTCCAGGTTCGACAGGCCCTCGCCGGTCTCGGCGTCGGGCAGGAAGAAGTTCCACAGGCCCTGCTTCTTGGCCTCGGCCTTGGCGGCGTCCAGCAGCTCCAGCTGGCCGGGGGCGTACTGCCAGCGGTCGGCGCCGTGGCGGTTCTTGCCCAGTTCCTCGTACTTGGCGCTCATCGGGTTGACCACCTCAACGATGAAGCGCTTCACATGCTCGTACAGCGGGATCGCCTTGGCCGACATGCGCAGGTCGTTCAGCGGATCGTCCGGGCTGAGGGTGAAGGGCGAGGCGGACGGTGCGGACTGGGTCATGGGTGGTCTCCGTGGGTCGGTGCGGAACGCGTACGGGTCTTGTGCAGGATTTGCGGGGCCGACTGTGCGGCCCGATGCCGGTGGGGCGCAGTCGTTCGGGTGACACCGCCCCGGGCGACGCTGCGCGATGCTGGCGCCACGGGGACCGATCCCGGGAGACAACTTGACCGCATCGCCCACGCACCACGAGCCGCTGCCCTTCGAAGGGCTGAAGGTCATCGACTGCGCCAGCTTCATCGCCGCGCCGGTGGCCGCCACCCTGCTGGCCGACCTGGGCGCCGACGTGATCAAGGTCGAGCCGCCCGGCGGCGACCCGCACCGCACGCTGTACCAGCGCGTGGGCTGCCTGCCCGAGACGGTGGCCCCCGACAACAACTTC
>CALMIF010000457.1 GCA_937864045.1 uncultured Aquabacterium sp.
ATCTTCACACCTTACCGGGGCGGCAAGGTGTTGCATTTCAGATTTGAGACCGCCCCCTCTCAACAGCGTCAACTCGCCGCCGGGCGCGTCGTCTCGGACGATCAACTGGATCAAGGTCAGGAAACCAGGACTGGTATACCATTGAGAAAATGTTGGAATGGAGTCCGATATGACGAACGTTGCCACGGTTTCCGACAAAGGGCAGGTGACCGTACCCAAGGCCGTGCGGGATCGCCTGGGTCTGCATCCAGGGTCTCGCCTGGACTTTAGTTTTTCCGGTGACGGCAGTCTGAGGGTGAGCGTTCTGCCCGAGGGCAGCGATGCCTTGTTCGGCCTGTTGGCCCGACCTGGCGAGGCAGCGCAATCACTGGCAGACATGGACGCCGCCCTGACCGATGTCGTCAAGACCCGAGCGCGGCGCGGTCCGTGATCGCCGCCGATACGAATGTGCTGGTGCGCCTCCTGGTACGTGACGATCCAGCACAGGCTGCCAAGGCGCGTGCGCTGTTTGATCAGGCCGCGGTGAGCGAGCAGGCCATCTGGGTGAGCGACACGGTACTGGTGGAGATGGTCTGGACCTTGTCGCGTGCCTATGGCCGAGAGCGCGCAGACATTGCCGCGGCGCTGCATGTCCTGGCATCGCATGCCACCGTCACCCTCGAATCGCCGGAGGCAGTGAGCGCTGCCATCGAGACCTTCGAGCGTGGGCCGGCGGACTTTGCCGATGGGCTGCTGTGTGCCAAAGCGGCCCTGGCCGGCTGCAGCCAGGTGGCCACATTCGACCGTGGCATGAAAGGACTGCAGTTGGTCAGGCTGCTCTGACCGATCCCGCAGCGTTCTTCGTCTTCATCAGCGCTGGCACGCTCAGGCGGGACGGCCTGCGGACCTCACTTCGGCGCCAACCGAATCGCCCCGTCCAGCCGGATCACCTCGCCGTTGAGCATGTCGTTCTCGATGATGTGCTTGACCAGCTTGGCGTAGTCGGCCGGCGTGCCCAGGCGCGACGGGAAGGGCACACCGGCGGCCAGCGCGTCCTGCACCGCCTGCGGCATGGTGAACAGCATCGGCGTGCCAAAGATGCCCGGGGCGATGGTCATGTTGCGGATGCCGTTGCGCGCCAGGTCGCGCGCGATCGGCAGCGTCATGCCGACCACGCCGCCCTTGCTCGCGGCATACGCGGCCTGGCCGATCTGGCCGTCGTAGGCGGCCACGCTGGCCGTGCTGATCAGCACGCCGCGCTCGCCGGTGGGCTCGGGCGTGTTGTTCACCATCGATTCGGCCGCCAGGCGGATCATGTTGAAGGTGCCGACCAGGTTGACCATGATGGTCTTGCTGTAGGTGGCCAGCGGGTGGGCGCCATCCTTGCCCACGGTCTTGACCGCCGGCGCGATGCCGGCGCAGTTGACCAGGCCGAACAGCGGGCCCAGGGCGACCGCGGCAGCCACCGCGGCCTGGCCGTCGGCTTCCTGGCTGACGTCGCACTTCACGAATACGCCGCCCAGTTCAGCGGCCAGCGCCTGGCCCTTGTCGGCCTGCAGGTCGGCAATGACGACCTTCGCGCCTTCGTGCGCCAGCATGCGGGCCGTGCCTTCGCCCAGGCCCGACGCGCCGCCGGTGACGATGAAGACCTTGTTGCGGATGTCCATGGGGTTTGCTCCTGTCTGTCTCTTCAGGGATGGAAAGGCAAAACGGCCACGCTGTGCGTGGCCGTTGAAGGGGAGGGCGTGGTGTGCAGTCTGATCAGCCGGCCAGCGCCGTCATCACCCGGGCGGTGATCTCGTCGACCGTGCCCAGGCCGGCGATGCGGGCATAACGCGGCGCCTGCGCGTCGCCGGTGGCCGCCCAGCTGGCGTAGTAGTCGACCAGCGGCCGGGTCTGGGCCTGGTAGACGTCCAGGCGCTTCTTCACCGTGGCTTCGCTGTCGTCGTCGCGCTGGATCAGGTCTTCGCCGGTCACGTCGTCCTTGCCGGCCACCTTGGGCGGGTTGAACTTGACGTGGTAGCTGCGGCCCGAGGGCTGGTGCACGCGGCGGCCGCTCATGCGCTCGATGATGGCCTCGTCGGGCACGTCGATCTCGAGCACCAGGTCGAGCTTGACGCCGGCGGCCTTCATCGCGTCGGCCTGCGGGATGGTGCGCGGGAAGCCGTCGAACAGGAAGCCCTGGGCGCAGTCGGGCTGGGCGATGCGTTCCTTGACCAGGCCGATGATGATCTCGTCGCTGACCAGGCCGCCGGCGTCCATCACCTTCTTGGCCGCCAGGCCCATCTCGGTGCCGGCCTTGACGGCGGCGCGCAGCATGTCACCGGTGGAGATCTGCGGGATGCCGTATTTCTGGCAGATGAAGCTGGCTTGCGTGCCCTTGCCGGCGCCCGGCGCCCCCAACAGAATCAGTCTCATCCTTGCCTCGTCGTGTGGATTGAAATCTTGTGGTCTGTCCGCCGCGGGAGCAGGCCCTGCACGACGTGTGACTTGTTCATTTGAGAATAGCACGCCATGCCCTGCGTCAAGCTGACGCCAGGGCGCCAGCCAGCGTGGCGCCGGCCGGCTCAAGCGGCTGCAAACAGCGCCCGCACGCGGGCCAGGTCCTCGGGCGTGTCGACACCGGGCCCAGGCCGCTGGTCGCTGACATGCACCGCGATGCGCTCGCCATGCCACAGCACGCGCAACTGCTCCAGCGACTCCAGCGTTTCCAGCGGCGCGGGTGGCAGCGCGGGGTAGCGACGCAGGAAGCCGGCGCGGTAGGCGTACAGGCCGACATGGCGCAGCGGCGCCGGTGTCGCCGGCAACTGGGTGATGCCCTGGGCGAAGCCGTCGCGCCACCAGCCGATGGGCGCACGCGAGAAGTACAGCGCCCGGCCCGCCGCATCCAGCACCACCTTGACCACATTGGGGTTGGTGAACTCGGCCACGTCGCCGATGGCGTGCGCCACGGTGGCCATCACGCAGTCCGGCCGCGCCACCAGCAGGCTGGCGCAGGCGTCGACCATGGCCGGCGCGATCAGCGGCTCGTCGCCCTGCACGTTGACCACCAGGTCGTCGCCGTCCAGGCCGAGCAGGCTGCAGGCCTCGGCCAGACGGTCGCTGCCGCTGGGGTGGTCGGTGCGCGTGAGCACGGCGTCGACCCCATGCGCGCCGCAGGCGGCGACGATGGACGGCGCATCGGCCGCCACCACCACCCGGGCGGCGCCGCTGCGTGCTGCGGCCTGCGCCACGCGCACCACCATCGGCGCGCCGGCGATGTCGGCCAGCGGCTTGTCCGGCAAGCGGCTGCTGGCCAGCCGCGCCGGGATCAGCACCGTGAAGCGCGACGCGGCAGCCATGGTGTTCACAGCGGTGCCGTTGCCGGTGCCGGCGTGTCGTCCAGCGTGCGGGCCTCGGACTCCAGCATCACCGGAATGCCGTCGCGGATCGGAAAGCCCAGCCGGTCGGCGTGGCACTGCAGCTCGGTCGGCCGGTTCTGCGCATCGCGGGCCATCTGCAGCGGGCCCTTGCACAGCGGGCAGACCAGCAGGTCGATCAGGCGGTGGTCCAGGCTCATGGTGGTCTCTTGCGGTCGGCGAAGGGGGCGCACAGGTGGCGCAGGGCATTGGCGAATGCCGGTTCGGGGCGGAAGTCTAGCCGCGCCACCCACACGCGCTGCGTGCCGGCGTGGCCGGGTGGCAGCTTCACCGCGTCCTTCTCGGTGACGACCACGCAGGCCGTCGCCGGCCACGGCAACGGGTCCAGCGTGGCGTGGTCCGCCAGCGGCAGGCGGTCGATGGCCAGGCCTTGGGCTTCGAGCATGCGGAAGAAGGGCTCGGGCCGCGCCAGCCCGGCAGCGGCGAGCAGCGGCGAGTCGCCAGCGTCTCTGCGCAGCGCTGGCCAACCGCCGTCATCGGGCAGTGGCATGCCCGCCCACCAGTCGGCCAGAGCTTGCACGCCAGCCAGGCGACGTGCGCCGGTGCAGCCGGGCAGGTCGGTGCTGGGTGCAAGGGCGTTGTAGAGCACGCCCTGGTGCGGTTGCAGCCGTCGTGGCAGAGGCTCGCGCAGCGGGCCGGCCGGCAGCAGCAGGCCGTTGCCGGCGCCGCGTTCGTCGAAGACCAGCAAGGCCAGGTCGTGGTGCAGGCGGTGGTGCTGCAGGCCGTCGTCGGCGACGAGGATGTCGACCGCCGGATGCGCGGCGCACAGGGCCCGCGCGGCGGCGGCGCGGTCGGCGCCCACCACCACCGGCGCACCGGTGCGCAGGTGGATCAGCAGCGGCTCGTCGCCCACGTCAGCGGCTGCCGACTGCCGATCCACAGGCCGCACGGCGCCGTCGCGCCGCCCATGGCCACGCGAGATCACGCCGGGTGTCCAACCCTGGGTGCGCAGCAGGTCGACCACCGCCATCACCGTGGGTGTCTTCCCGGCGCCGCCGGTCACCAGGTTGCCGACCACCAGCAGCGGCACGGGTGCACGCTGCATGCGGCGCAGGCCGCTGCGGTAGAGCCCACGGTGCAGGGCGGCCAAGCCGCCATAAAGCCACGCCAGCGGCTGCAGCAGCCGCATCGCCAGCGTGGGGCGAGGCCGTGCCCATTGCGCCGTCAGCCAGCCGGCCAGGCGCGTGGACAGACCGGGTGCCGGGCTGCTGCCGGGCATCGGGCGATCAGCGCGGCGCGTCGGCCGGCAGCTGGGCGGCGAAGGTCAGCCGCGGCAGGTTGGCGCGGCGGGCGGCGTCCATCACGTTGACCACCGACTGGTGCGCCGCCAGCGCATCGGCCGAGACGATCACCACCGGCGACTGGTCCGGCGTCGGTGCCGGTGCGCCGGCGGCCCGGGTCAGCGCGGCGGTCAGCAGCTCGATGCTGCGGCCCTCCAGCGGCTGGCGGTTGATGGCGTAGCGGCCGTCGGCCGCCACGCTGACGAGGATCTCGTTCGGCCGCTCGGCCAGTTTGTCGGCGTTGGCCGTGGGCAGGGTGATCTGCAGCTCGGCGTAGCGGCTGTACGTGGTCGACAGCATCAGGAAGATCAGCACCACCAGCAGCACGTCGATGAACGGGATCAGGTTGATCTCGGGCGCTTCGCTGCGGCGGCGGCGGAAGTTCATGGCAACGGCCTCAGCGTGCGGCCGGGGCTGTCGGCTGCGGCTTGACGGCGAAGCGCATCAGCTGCGGCATCAGGCGCTCGGCGGCCAGTTCCAGGTTCATCAGGTGGTCGTCGACCCGGCCGCGGAAGTAACGGTAGAACATCAGCGCCGGGATCGCGATGATCAGGCCGAAGGCGGTGTTGTACAGCGCGATCGAGATGCCATGCGCCAGGGCGGCGGGATTGTTGGCACCGGTGGGCGCCTGCGAGCCGAAGATCTCGATCATGCCCACCACCGTGCCCAGCAGGCCCAGCAGCGGGGCGGCGGCAGCGATGGTGCCCAGCGTGTTCAGGTAGCGCTCCAGTTGCTGCGCAGCGCTGCGGCCGGCCAGCTCGAAGGTCTGGCGCAGCATGCGCTCGGTGGTGCGCGGCTCGACCACCACCGCACGCAGCCCGCTGGCCAGCACCTGGCCCAGCACCGAGTTCTCGTGCAGCTTGTTGACCACGTCCATCGCCGGCAGGCTGGTGCGGGTGATCAGCAGCACTTCGTCGAGCAACTGCGGCGGCGCAACGCGGCTGCGGCGCAGGCTGAGCAGGCGTTCGATGATCAGCGCCAGCCCGATGACCGAGCACAGGATGAGGGGCCAGATCGGCCAGCCAGCGGCTTGTATGATCGACAGCAACAGGGGCCTCTCGGGGTCTCTTCAGGGGCGGCGCCGCCGTCCGGCGGGGCGCCGGAAGGTGCCAGGTGGCCGGGATTATGGCCCCCGGCCAACCGCCTGCGGTGCCCGTGCCGGCGCTGCGATCGCGGCCCCTGCCAGTCATCCACCGCCGCTGTGGACAAGCTTGTGGGCAATCTGCTCGCGGCGCTTCCAAAGCCGCGTCGCTTCTCGCTTTGCATTGGATTGCTTGAAATTGAGGCAGCCGTTTCTTGAATTGAATCAAGCACTTGCCCCATGCGTGCTGGGGTTGCGGCGCGTGCTGCAGCGCATGCCGGGGGTGGCGTCCGCCTGTGGAATTCCGCGCCGGCTGTCCATCGGCAGTCAGGGCTTGACGTGGCAGCGGAGGGCCGATGGCCTGGCCTGATGCCGCGCCGCCAGCCCCTGCCGGGCGGGCCTGGAGCGTCGCCGGCCTGCTGCTGGCCGTGGCCGATGCGCTGGCCGCACGCCTGGGCGCGGTCACGGTGCGCGGCGAGATCTCCGGCTTCACCCGCGCCGCCAGCGGCCACTGCTACTTCAGTCTGAAGGACAGCGAGGGCCAGTCGGCGCTGCTGCGCTGCGCGATGTTCCGCCGCGCCGCCGGCTTGCTCGACTTCCGGCCCGCCGATGGCCAGCAGGTCGAGCTGCGCGGACGCATCACCGTCTACGAATCGCGTGGCGAGCTGCAGTGCGTGGTCGAGTCGCTGCAGCGCCTGGGCGACGGCTCGCTCTACGAGTTGTTCCTGAAACTGCGCGTGCGGCTGGCGGCTGCCGGGCTGTTCGAGGCCGACCGCAAGCGGCCGCTGCCGGCGCATCCGCGGCGCATCGGCGTGGTCACCTCGCTGGGCGCGGCGGCGCTGCACGACGTGCTGACCGCCATCGCCCGGCGTGCGCCGCATGTGGCGGTGGTGGTCTACCCCTGCCTGGTGCAGGGCCCCGAGGCGCCGCCGCAGATCGTGCGGGCCATCGAACAAGCCAATGTGCGGCAGGAGGTGGACCTGCTGATCGTCTGCCGCGGCGGCGGCTCGCTGGAGGACCTGTGGGCCTTCAACGACGAGTCCGTGGTGCGGGCCGTGGCCGGCAGCGCGTTGCCGGTGGTCTGCGGTGTCGGCCACGAGACCGACACCTGCCTGGCCGAACTGGCTGCCGACCTGCGGGCGCCCACGCCCACCGCGGCCGCCGAACTGGCCACGCCGCTGCGCAGCGAGGCCCTGGCCCGACTGCAGGCGCTGGCCCAGGCGTTGCGTCGGGCGGTGCAGCGGCGGCTGGACACGCAGGCGCAACGGCTGGACCGCCTGGCCCTGCAGATCGGCCGGCCGGCGCGTCTGCTGGGCCAGCAATCGGCGCGGCTGGACCGGCTGCGCGCACGCCATCGCCAGGCGCTGGACCAGGTCCTGGTGCAGCGCCAGCGCCGGCTCGACGACCTGGCGCGGCGGCTGCAGGCCGCTGCCCGGCAGCAACTGCGCGCCAGCGGCGAGCGCACCGAGCGGCTGGCGCTGCGCCTGGCCGCCAACGACCCGCGCCAGGTGCTGGCACGCGGCTATGCCTGGCTGACCGACGGCAGCGGCCGGCCCGTGACCCAGGCCGCCGGGCTGGCCGCGGGCCGGCGCCTGTCGGCGCAGTGGGCCGACGGCAGCGCCGAGATGCAGGTGCTGGCGGTGCACGGGCAGGCCGCTGACGCACAGGCCGCGTCGCCGACCGATCTGTTCGGCGACGTGGCGGCCCAGCCGCCAGCAAAGCCGCGCACGCCACGGCGCCGCAAACCGCCGGCCGAACCCGCCGCGTGAGCCGGCGCAAGGCCATTTCCCGCAGCACACGGCGGTCACAGGCCGCTGCCTACAATGCGTGGCTGCACGAATTTCGCAACCCAGGCGCTGACAGCTGCTTCAGCCGCGCCGAGAACCCGCAAGGACGCCTTCCATGAGCTACACCCTGCCCGCGCTGCCCTACGCCACCAACGCCCTGGCGCCGCACATCTCGCCCGAGACCTTCGAGTTCCACTACGGCAAGCACCACCAGGCCTACGTCACCAACCTGAACAACCTGGTCGGCGGCACCGAGTTCGCCGGCCTGGCGCTGGAAGAGGTGGTCAAGAAGTCGTCGGGCCCGATCTTCAACAACGCTGCCCAGGTGTGGAACCACACGTTCTTCTGGAACAGCATGAAGCCCGCCGGCGGCGGTGAGCCCACCGGCGCGCTGGCCGCGGCCATCAACGCCAAGTGGGGCAGCTATGCCGCCTTCAAGGAAGCCTTCACCAAGAGCGCGGTGGGCAACTTCGGCTCGGGCTGGACCTGGCTGGTGAAGAAGGCCGACGGCTCGGTGGACATCGTTAACACCAGCAACGCCGCCACGCCGCTGACCAGCGCCGACAAGGCCCTGCTGACCATCGATGTGTGGGAGCACGCCTACTACATCGACTACCGCAACGCCCGCCCGAAGTTCGTCGAGACTTTCCTGAACAGCCTGGTCAACTGGGACTTCGCGGCCGCGAACTTCGCCTGATCAGCGATCCGCTGAGGACATGACAACGGGCCGGATGGCGTTGCCGTCCGGCCCGTTTGCTTTCGTGCGCAGGATTCAGGGCTTGAAGGGGGCGCCCCCGAGCTTGAACCCGGCCTTGATGCCACGCTTGGCAAACCAGCCCTGGTTCATCTCCAGCACGAAGCGCACCGGCTTGGCCGAGCAGTGCGAGGACTCGTCGAAGGGCTTCATGTCGGCCAGGTTGACGATGCTGCCGTCGTCGGCGAGGAAGGCGATGGTCAACGGCGTGGGCGTGTTCTTCATCCAGAAGCACTGCGGCATCGGCTCCTCGAAGACGAAGAGCATGCCCTCGTATTGCCCCAAGTCACGCCGGTACATGAGGCCCTTCTGGCGCTGGTCGGGCGTCAGCGCCACCTCGGCGCGGATGTTGTGCATGCCGGCATTCAGCGTGATGGCCTGCAGCCGTTGCGGCTGGCCGGCTTCACCCTGGGCGGCGGCGGGGTTGCCCGCCCACAGCAGGGCACTTGCCAGCACACTGGCGGCCAGCGCCCTGGCCTTGACATAGATCATGTTGCTTCCTCGGGAAGACCACTAGATTCCTGCGCATCGGTGCCGGCCCCCGGGCGGTGCCGTGCGCTGACGCCCACATTTCACCATGCCCACCCCGACCCTCGCCGCGCCGCCCGTGCCTGCCGACCTCGGCCTGCCCGCGGCCGCACCGGCACCGGCCGCGCTGGCCGCCGAGGCACTGGCGGTGCTGGACGATCCGGTCGAGCAGCGGCGCTTCACCCGCTTCGCCACGGATGCGTCCGGGCAGCAGCAGGCCGATTCGTCGCTGCGCATCACCGGCATGCACTGCGCGGCCTGCGCCGGGCTGATCGAGCAGGCGGTGCTGCGTGTCGGTGGTGTGGTCGAGGCCAGCGTCAGCGCGTCGGGCGAACGGGCAAGGGTGCGTTGGCTGCCGGGCCGGGCGCGGCTGTCGGACATCGTGGGCGCCATCCGCGCCGCTGGTTATGACGCCACGCCCGACACCGCGGCCGACGCCCGCGAGGCCCGCAAGCTCGAACATCGCCAGGCGGTGTGGCGCCTGTTCGTCGCCGCGTTTTGCGGCATGCAGGTGATGATGATGGCCACGCCCAGCTACGTGGCCACCGGCAACGAACTGGCGCCCGACCTGCGCCAGCTGCTGAACTGGGGCAGCTGGCTGCTGAGCCTGCCGGTGATGATCTTCGCCGCCGGCCCGTTCTTTCGCGGTGCCTGGCGCGGCCTGCGCCAGCGCACCATCGGCATGGACACGCCGGTGGCGCTGGGCGTGCTGGTCACCTTCATTGCCAGCACCGGTGCCACCTTCGATCCCGCCGGCATCTTCGGCCACGAGGTCTATTTCGATTCGCTGACCATGTTCGTCAGCTTCCTGCTGGCCGGCCGGCTGCTGGAGGTGCGCGCCCGCCACCGCGTGGCGCAGGTGCTGGAATCGGCGCTGGACGGCCTGCCCGAGACGGCGCTGCGGGTGGCGGCCGACGGCACGGTCGAGCGCATCAGCGTGCAGCGCCTGCAGCCGGGCGACCGGGTGCGCGTGCCGGTGGGCCAGGCGTTTCCGGCTGACGCCACGGTGCTGGAAGGCAGCACGCGCGCCGACGAATCGCTGCTGACCGGCGAGAGCGTTCCGGTGGCCAAGCCGGCCGGCGCGGCGGTGGTGGCCGGCAGCACCAACCTCAGCGCGCCGGTCGAGGTGCTGGTGCAGCGCACCGGTGCCGACACGCGGCTGGAGGCGATTGTCGCGCTGATGCGCGATGCGATGAGCCAGCGGCCGTCGCTGACCCGCGCCGCTGACCGCTGGGCCGCGCCCTTCCTGTGGGCGGTGCTGCTGTTGGCCGCCGGCGCCGCCGCGGTGTGGAGCGTGGTCGACCCCGGCCGCGCGGTGTGGGTGGCCGTGTCGGTGCTGATCGTCACCTGCCCCTGCGCGCTGTCGCTGGCGGCGCCCTCGGCCCTGCTGTCGGCGGCCAGCGCGCTGGCGCGCCGCGGCGTGCTGCTGCAGCGGCTGGATGCGCTGGAGGCGCTGACGAAGCTGGACCGCATCTGCTTCGACAAGACCGGCACCGTGACCGACGAGCGGCTGCAGGTCAGCGGCCTGCAGCGGCTGGCCGGCGGTGTGCAGGTCGATGCCCACGACGCGCAGGCGCTGGCGCAGGCGGCGTCGCTGGCGGGCTGGTCGGGTCATCCGCTGTCGCAGGCGTTGGTGGCTGCGGCCGATGCCGCCCTGGTGGCCGCGCTGCCGACCTGGCAACAGGTGCAGGAAGTGCCGGGCCGGGGCCTGCAGGCGCTGGATGGCCAGGGCCGCACCTGGCGGCTGGGGCGTGTCGACTTCGTCTCTGCGGGCGCCGACGCCCATGGTGAGCCGGGTGATGGCCGCGCGGCCGTCTGGTTCGGCGCCGACGGCCAGGCCGCGCTGCGCATCGACTTCGACGAAGCCCTGCGGCCCGATGCCAAGGCTGCCGTGGCCGCGCTGCGCCAGCGTGGCCTGCAGGTGCTGCTGCTGTCGGGCGACCGGCCGGAGCGCGCCGTGCGCATGGGCGAGCGGCTGGCGGTGGACGGCACCATCGGCGGTGCCACGCCCGAAAGCAAGCTGGCCGAGGTGGCCGGCGCCCAGACCCGCGGCCTGCGGGTGGCGATGGTGGGCGACGGCATCAACGATGCGCCGGTGCTGGCGCGTGCCGACGTCAGCTTCGCGATGGGGCAGGGCGCCCTGGTCAGCCGCGCCCAGGCCGACGCCGTCGTGGCCTCGGGCCGGTTGGGTGACCTGGTGCTGGCGTTCGACCTGGCCCGGCGCAGCATGGGCGTGGTGCGGCAGAACATGCTCTGGGCTGCGGCCTACAACGCGGTGTGCATTCCGCTGGCCCTGCTGGGCTGGCTGCCGCCCTGGGCCGCCGGCCTGGGGATGGCGGGCAGCTCGCTGCTGGTGATCGGCAATTCGCTGCGCCTGGCCAGGCCTCTGCAGCCTCATCCTGACGACGGCCTGACGTCCAACTGACGTGGACATCCTTTACCTGCTCATCCCGCTGTCGGCGGTGCTGGTGTTGCTGATCGTCGGCATCTTCGGCTGGGCCCTGCACCGAGGGCAGTTCGACGATGTCGAGCGCGAAGGTTCCCGAATCTTGGAGGGCGATCCGCCGGTGGTTGACGGCGATCAATCGAGGGCAAGGTCCCGCCCCGAACAATCCCCTGCAAGCAAGATTGAATAGTTCTGACGTTCCGGAAGGAGGCCTCTCAATGGCAAGCAGTTCCCCAACAAGCGGACCGGTGTACTACGACACCGTCGTCCGTGGTTTCGCGCTGATGTCGGTGGTGTACGGCATCGTGGGCATGCTGGTGGGCGTGATCATCGCCGCCCAGCTGGCCTGGCCGGAGTTGAACTTCGGCATCCCGTGGATCAGCTACGGCCGCCTGCGGCCGCTGCACACCAACGCGGTGATCTTCGCCTTCGGCGGCTGCGCGCTGTTCGCCACCAGCTACCACGTGGTGCAGCGCACCTGCCAGACGCGGCTGTTCATGCCCGGCCTGGCGATGTTCACCTTCCTGGGCTGGAACCTGGTGATCGTGCTGGCGGTGATCACGCTGCCGCTGGGCCTGACCTCGGGCAAGGAGTACGCCGAGCTGGAGTGGCCGATCGACATCCTGATCGCGGTCGTGTGGGTGGCCTACGCCATCGTCTTCTTCGGCACGGTGGGCACCCGCAAGATCCGCCACATCTACGTGGCCAACTGGTTCTTCGGCGCGTTCATCCTGGCCGTGGCCCTGCTGCACATCGTCAACAGCGCAGCCATCCCGGTCAGCCTGACCAAGAGCTACAGCGCCTATGCCGGCGTGCAGGACGCGATGGTGCAGTGGTGGTACGGCCACAACGCGGTGGGCTTCTTCCTGACCGCGGGCTTCCTGGGGATGATGTACTACTACATCCCGAAGCAGGCCGGCCGGCCGGTCTACAGCTACCGGCTGTCGATCGTGCACTTCTGGGCCCTGATCTTCACCTACATGTGGGCGGGCCCGCACCACCTGCACTACACCGCGCTGC
>CALMIF010000458.1 GCA_937864045.1 uncultured Aquabacterium sp.
GGCCCGGCGAACTTGAGCCGCCGGAGCACACAACCCGCGCCGCGCTCAGCGTGCGGTGTTCACCACGGTGCGCCCGCGCACCTCGCCGGCCAGTAACTTCGGTGCATAGGCGATGGCCTCGGACAGGCCGATCTCGGTGGCCAGGCTGTCCAGCAGCGCGGCGTCCAGGTGGGCGGCCATCAGCGCCCAGGCCTCGGCGCGCTGGGCATTGGGCACGAACACGCTGTTGATGCCGTACAGCGTGACGCCGCGGAGGATGAAGGGCATCACCGTGCTCGGGAAGTCGCCACCCTGGGCCAGGCCGCAGGCGGCCACCGCGCCGTTGAAGCGGCTGGCGGCGCAGGCATTGGCCAGGGTGTGGCTGCCCACGGAGTCGACCACGCCGGCCCAGGTCTCCTTCTGCAGCGGCTTGCCGGGCTCGCTGAGCGTCTTGCGGTCGATGATGCGCGCGGCGCCGAGGCGCTGCAGGTAGTCGGCCTCGCTGGCCCGGCCGGTGGAGGCGACCACCGTGTAGCCCAGCTTGGCCAGCAGGGCGACGGCGATCGAGCCCACGCCGCCGGCAGCACCCGTCACCAGCACCTCGCCATCACCGGGCTGCAGACCGTGCTTGCGCAACGCCATCACGCACAGCGCGGCGGTGAAGCCGGCGGTGGCGATGACCATCGCGCTGCGCGGCGTGAAGGGCGCCGGGATCTTCAGCAGCCAGCCGGCCTGCACCCGCTGGCGCTGGGTCAGCCCGCCCCAGAAGTTTTCGCCCATGCCCCAGCCGGTGACCACCACCTGGTCGCCCGGCTTCCAGTCGGCATGGCTGCTCTGCGCCACGGTGCCGGCCAGGTCGATGCCGGGCACCAGGGGCCAGCTGCGCACCACGGCGCCCTTGCCGGTGATGGCCAGCGCGTCCTTGAAGTTCAGGGTGCTGTAGGCCACGTCCACCGTCACCGGGTGGCTGGCGGCGTCGGGCAGGGCGGCGTCGTCCATGTCGACCAGCCGGGCGTCGGTCTTCTTGTCGGCGGTCTGGTTCAGCTGGATGGCCTTGAACATCGTGTTCTCCTCGGTTGGTGGATGTGCGTCTGGGTTGAAGACGGCGGGCGATGATCGCATCCTGCCGGGCGCCGCACTGTCACCCGCGACGCAAAGCCCAGCCCTGGATGATGGCCTGCAGCCGGTCCAGCCCGTCGGTCAGCGCGGCGGGGCCGGGCTGCAGGATCAGCGGCGACTTGACCTCGTGCAGCTCGCCGTCGCGCACCGCCGGGATCGCCGCCCAGCCGGGGCGCGCCGCCACCTGCTCGGCGCGGAACTTCTTGCCGCACCAGCTGCCGATGATGATGTCCGGCGCGGCGCCGATCACCTCGGCCGGGTCGGCGACGATGCGGTCCTTGCCCAGCGCGGCCAGCGCCCGCTGCGGAAAGATGTCGTCGCCGCCGGCCACGCCCACCAGCTCGCTGACCCAGCGGATGGCGCTGATCGCCGGCACGTCCCATTCCTCGAAGTACACCCGTGGCCGGCGGGGCAGGGCGGCCGCAGCGGCGCGCACGGCCTGCACGCGCTGCTGCAGCGCATCGGCATGGGCGTCGGCCTGCGCCGCGCAGCCCACCAGCGCACCCAGCCGGCGCACATAGCCCAGGATGCCGGCGACGCTGCGGTGGTTGCTGATCCACACCTCGACGCCGGCCTTGACCAGGGCCGCGGCGATGTCGGCCTGCATGTCGGAAAAGCCGATGGCGAGATCCGGCTGCAGCGCCAGGATCTTGTCGACCTTGGCGCTGGTGAAGGCGCTGACGCGGGGCTTCTCCTGCCGCGCCTGCGGCGGTCGCACGGTGAAACCGGAGATGCCGACGATGCGGTGCTGCTGGCCCAGGGCATAGAGCACCTCGGTCGGCTCTTCGGTCAGGCAGACGATGCGTTGCGGCAGGCCGTGCTGCGGGTCGGACGGGACATTCATGCCGGGATTGTCGGCGTGGCCTGGCCTGCCCCGGCCGCATGCACGTGATACAAACGTCTGCAATGACGGTTGAGCCGACGTCGCGATGCCCCAGCCCCTTGTCCTGATCGTCGACGACGCCCCCGACAACCTCAGCGTCGTGGGGGAACTGCTGCTGCCGCGCCATGCCGTGCGCGTGGCCAACGGCGGCTGGCGGGCCCTGCAGCTGGCGCGCCTGGCGCCGCTGCCCGACCTGATCCTGCTCGACGTGATGATGCCCGGCATCGACGGCTTCGAGGTGCTGCGCGCCCTGCGTGCCGACCCGCTGACCGCCGAGATCCCGGTGATCCTGCTGACCGCCCTGGGCGGCGCCGACGACGAGGAACGCGGCCTGCTGCTGGGCGCCGACGACTACGTGACCAAGCCGCTGCGCCCGGCCGTGCTGCTGGCGCGCATCGGCCGCCAGCTCGCGCTGCGAGCGGCCGCCCGCCAGCAGCGCGCCGAGCAGCAGCGCAGCCAGGCCCTGCTGCTGCAGCTGCAGGCCCAGCTGCGCAATGCCCAGGACGCCACGCTGCAGGCGATGCGCTGCCTGCAGCAGGCGCGCGCGCCAGCCAGCATGCACCAGCAGCTGCGCCTGCAGGCGCACCTGCGCAGCCTGTGCCAGGCCCTGCGCCACGACGCGCAGTACGGCCCCCTGCTCGACGAGCGCCAGGTCGACCTGCTGCTGCAGGCGGCCCTGGTGCACGACATCGGCCTGCTGGCGGTGCCGGACCACGTGCTGGCCAAGCCCGGACCGCTGGACGCTGCCGAGCGCGCCGTGGTGCAGCGCCACTGCGTCATCGGCGCACGCGCCCTGGGTGCCGGCGAGGACGGCACCGTGCCGCCGCCGGCCGCGGGCGATGCGCCCTGGCTGCCCTGGGCCCAGCAGATCGCCCGCCACCACCATGAGCGCTGGGACGGCCGCGGCTACCCGGACGGCCTGGCCGGCCAGGCCATCCCGTGGATGGCGCGGCTGCTGGCCGTGGCCGACACCTACGAGAGTCTGACCGCCACGCGCCCGCACCGGCCGGCGTTCTCGCACGCGGCGGCCAGCGCGCTGATCGCCGACGAACGCGGCGGGCAGTTCGACCCCGACGTGGCCGACGCCTTCCTCGACTGCAGCAGCGACTGGCCGGCGGTCGCGCAGCGCCATGGCTGACGGCGCGGCCGCCTGCACCACGGGGGCGCTGCAGCAGAGCGAGCATTTCCTGCGCTCGGTGGCCGACAACATCCCCGACATGATCAGCTACTGGGACGTGCAGGGCGTGCTGCGCTTTGCCAACCGCTCCTGGCGTGAGTGGTTCTCGCCCGGCGCCGATCCGCTGGGCCTGCACCGCCTGGCGGTGCTGGGGGCCGACGAGGTGGCCGCTTCGCAGCCGATGTTCGACGCCGCGATGGCGGGCCGGCCCCAGCGCTTCGAGCGGGTGCTGACCAGCCCGGCCGGCGAGGTGCGCTATGCCCAGATCCACTACATCCCCGACCGCCAGGGCGACCGGGTGGCCGGCATCTTCGTGCTGCTGGCCGACATCTCCGAGGCCAAGCAGGCCGAGCTGCGCCTGCAGGCGATGAACGAGCAGCTGGTGGCCGCGCGCGACCGGGCCGAGGCCGCCAACCGCGCCAAGAGCGCCTTCCTCGCCAACATCAGCCACGAGATCCGCACGCCGATGAACGCCATCATCGGCCTGACCCACCTGATGCAGCGCGACGCCGGCCCCGGCGCAGGCGCCGAGCGGCTGGGCAAGATCAGCGATGCGGCGCACCACCTGCTCGACGTCATCAACGACGTGCTCGACCTGAGCAAGATCGAGTCGGGCAAGCTGCGGCTGGAGAAGACCGACTTCCCCATCGACGCCGTGCTGTCGCGGGCCTGCGCCCTGGTGGCCGAGCGGGCCCGCGCCAAGGGGCTGGAGGTGGTGCTGCAGAGCGACGGCGTGCCCACCCTGCTGCGCGGCGACCCGACGCGGGTGTCGCAGGCGCTGCTGAACCTGATGAGCAACGCGGTGAAGTTCACGGACCACGGCTCGATCGTGCTGCGCTGCGAGCTGATGGGCGCCGACGCCGACGGCCTGCGGCTGCGCTTCTCGGTGCGCGACACCGGCGTGGGCGTGCCGGCGGACAAGGTGGCCGACCTGTTCAACGCCTTCGAGCAGGCCGACACCTCGACCACGCGCCGCTTCGGTGGCACCGGCCTGGGCCTGGCCATCACCCGCCGCCTGGCCCTGCTGATGGGCGGCGACGTGGGCGTGCACACGGTGCAGGGGCAGGGCAGCTGCTTCTGGTTCACCGCCAACTTCGAGCGCGCCAGCCAGCCGGTGGCGCTGGACGGCACGGTACCGCCTGGCCGTCGCGTGCTGGTGGCCGACGACCTGCCTGACGCCCGCGCGGCGCTGGCCGACCTGCTGCGCCGCCTGGGCATGCAGGTCGACAGCACCGACAGCGGCGACGAGGCGGTGCAGGCCGCCCTGCTGGCGGTGCAGCGCGGGCGCCCCTACGAACTGCTGCTGCTGGATGCCGACATGCCCGGCACCGACGGCCTGGCGGCCCTGCACCAGCTGCAGGCGCGCCTGGGCGCGGCCGAGATGCCACCCTGCCTGCTGATCGTCGACGGCGACCCGGCGCGCCCGCACACCCTGGGTGGCCTGGTCGGCGCGCTGGAGACGCTGGCCAAGCCGGTGACGCTGTCGGCGCTGTCGGCGGCCATCGACAAGCTCGACCGCGAGCCCTGGCAGCGGCCCGACCCCGACCGCACCGAGGTGCTGCCCAACGAGCGGGCCCTGCTGCAGCGCGCGGCCGGCCAGCGCGTGCTGCTGGCCGAGGACAACCTTATCAACCAGGAGGTGGCGCGCGAGCTGCTGCAGGCCGTGGGCATGAAGGTCGACCTGGCCAACGACGGCCAGGAGGCGGTGGGCCTGGCCGCCCAGCGCGACTACGACCTGGTGCTGATGGACATGCAGATGCCGGTGATGGACGGCCTGGACGCCACCCGGGCCCTGCGGGCGATGCGGCGGCATGCGCGCACGCCCATCCTGGCGATGACGGCCAATGCCTTCGGCGACGACCGCCGCGCCTGCCTGGCCGCCGGCATGGACGACCACATCGCCAAGCCGGTGGACCCCGAGCTGCTGTACGGCATGCTGAGCCGCTGGCTGCCGGCGCGGGTCGACGATGCCCAGGCCCGGGCGCAGTCGACCAACAACCCAGGGCCGGCATCACCGGCCGCTGCGCCGGCCCTGCCGCCGGGCGGCGATGCACCTGCGGCAGCGGTGCAGGCGGGCGCGCCCGCCGACGCGGACGGCACGCCCGACTTCAACGGCATCCCGGGCCTGACGATGTCGCGCGCGCTGCTCTACCTGCCCGGGCGCGACCAGGTCTTCGCCCGGGTGCTGCGCCAGTTCTGCGACAACTACAGCCGCGGCGTGCCCGGCCTGGACGCGGCGCTGCAGGCCGGCGACTGGGCCGAGGCCCAGCGCCTGCTGCACGCGCTGCGCGGTGCCTGCGGCGCGGTGGGCGCGACCACGCTGCAGGCCGAGGCCCTGGCGCTGGAGCAGCAGTTGCAACCGCTGGCCGCCGGGGTGCTGCCGGCCGGGCCGCCACCGTCGGCGGCCCAGGTGCGGCAGACGCTGCAGACGCTGATCAGCGAGGTGCAGGCCCGGCTGACCGCGGCCGCCACCGTCGCCCCCGGCCTGCCGCCGGCCGCCACCCCCATGCCCGCAGCGCCAGCCCCCGGCCCGGCCATGCGCCCCGGCCTGGAGCGCCTGGTCGGCCACCTGCGCCGCGCCGACTTCCGCGCCGGCGCCGAGTTCCAGGGCATCGAGCCGGCCCTGCGCGCCGCCCTGGGCGACGCCGCCGTGCAACGCCTGGCCCAGCCGCTGGCGCGGCACGACTACGAGGCGGCGCTGCAGGCCGCTGAGGCTTTGCGCGCTGCGCTGGCGGGCTGAGCCTGGGGCATGGCGGCTTGGCGGGCGGTGCGATCTGGCGCCGCAGGGAGGTTGCCACGGCGGCGCGTGGCGGCGGGTTCTGCAAGGGAGGTTCTCGCGAACGAGCCCCACGCGGGCAGCTTGCCAGTCCGTCGGAGCCCACCTAGACTGACTGCAGGCGTCGCCGGATACGCCTGACAGAACGCTGAACGTATCCGGATACGCGGCGCGAATTGCG
>CALMIF010000459.1 GCA_937864045.1 uncultured Aquabacterium sp.
CTGGTGTCGGCAGCCGCTGCACTGGAACAGCTTGCGCGCACCATGGCCGACGACAACTCGGGGAATATCCTTCCACAACCATCAACCGGCATGTCAAATCAACTGTTTGTTGCGACCAAGTGCGGCCAGCCTTCTCACGAAAGCTTGGCCATTTGCGCAGGAGTCAGGTCCAGGGTGGGCGATTGCAGAATGGGCAGTGAAACAATTTGGTTGCGGGGAAATCGGCAAGTCTGTTCTGGAGTTTGCAGCTACAGCCGCCAGTCGATCGGACTGACGGTGGTTCCGTCCCGGACAACGCACTGAGGCCGGGCATGGAAACTTCGATGTCCGCGCCACCGCTTGTGGTCGATCTCGACGGCACGCTCGTGGCCACCGACACCTTGGCCGAGTCCGTTGTCAAGGTGATCAAGTCCTCGCCTGTGAATCTGGTATTCCTCCCGTTCTGGCTAGCGAGGGGCAGAGCTGTTTTCAAGTCAATGGTGGCCGGCAAGGTCACCCTTGACGTCAGCAGCCTGCCATACCGGCCAGGGGTGGTTGACTATCTGCGTGAGCAGAAGTTGATCGGCCGCAGCATCGTGCTCGCGACCGCCGCACATCATTCGATCGCCGAACCCGTTGCACGGCACACCGGGCTGTTCGACTCGGTGCTGGCCACGACCACTGACTGCAACCTCAAAGGGCTGGCCAAGCTGGAGGCGATCCGGCAACAGGTGGGAACCAGCTTCGTGTATGCCGGCGACAGCATCGCAGACCTGCCGATCTGGCGGTCGGCCAGCGCAGCGGTGCTGGTGAACGTGTCGCCAAACGTTCGCGATGCACTCGGCATCCAGACGATCATCGAGCGCGAGTTCCCCCCAGATCCGGCGAGTTTGGCTGATTGGGGCCGTGCGCTTCGGGTTCACCAGTGGCTGAAGAACCTGCTGCTCTTCGTACCGCTGCTCACAGCGATGTCGCTGTTCGATCTCGCCAAGTTGTCGGCACTGCTGGTGGCGTTTCTTTCTCTCTCGCTGGCTGCCTCGGCGACATACATCGTCAACGATCTTTGGGATCTGGACAACGATAGACGACATGCGCGCAAGCGATTCAGGCCCTTTGCATCTGGGCGGTTGCCGATCGCGCACGGCTTAGTGGTTGCTTTCGCAGCAATGGTCACCGCACTGGCGCTGGGGGCCTGGGTCTCGCCTGTATTCTTCGGCTTTCTGGTGATCTATGTGGCGCTGACCAGCCTGTACAGTTGGGCACTCAAGGGGTATGTCCTCTTGGACGTGCTGATGCTGTCCATCCTTTATACGCTACGCATCCTGGCCGGGTCGGCCGCCATCACCATTCCAGTGAGTGCCTGGCTGCTGGCTTTTTCGCTGTTCATCTTTCTCAGCCTTGCGCTGGTCAAGCGTTGCGCCGAACTCGTCGCGCTTGAAAAGACGGGCGGCCTTTCGACCAAGGGTCGCGACTACCGCATCACAGATTTGACCGTCTTGTGGCCAATGGGCGTCAGTTCCGCGCTCAGTGCGGTTGTAGTGTTTGGGCTGTTCATCAATGCGCCGGACACTCAGGCACGCTACGGAACACCGATATTGCTGTGGTTGATCGCGATCGGGTTGGTGTACTGGCTTGGAAGGCTCTGGATCAAGACCTCCCGTGGAGAAATGCATGACGATCCCATCGTCTATGCGTTGCGCGATGGCGGCAGTCGCATCGTGCTTGCGTGCATCGTCGCGACGATGCTGGTTGCCTACTTCCTGAAACTCAACTTGTCGATATGAAGACTGCACTCGCCGCACTACTGAGCATCGTGCTGTCGGTGGCTGCGCAGTTCCTGCTCAAGTCCGGCGTCACAGCAGCTAATGCGCAGAGCCGTGAACTTCCCCATGGACTCTTGGCGGTGCTGACAGAACGCAACGTGATCCTCGGCTTCCTGCTCTATGGCCTGGGGGCGGTGATCTGGTTGTACGTGCTGTCGAAGTGGGATGTCAGCAAAGCCTATCCGCTTGTCGGGCTCGGGTTCGCGCTGAGCGTTGGGGTGGGCTTTGTCTCCGGCGAGAACGTGACGTCAGCGCGTGTCCTCGGCGTGGCTCTGGTCTGCCTCGGAGTTCTCGTTGTTGGGAGAAGCTGAGTGAGACTAATCCGCTGGTTGTCGCAGGCGCCGGAACTCGCGCTTCTGGCCATTATCGTGCTCGCGGGATGCGCGCTGCGACTTTCCGCCATCGCGCTTCTCAACCATGTACCGCAGAGTGACGAAACAGCGTACCTGAGCATGGCGCAGAACCTGCTCCGAGGCCGAGGCGTCCTAGATTTCATGGGTAACTACGCGATGTACAACGCGGGTTACCCCATACTGGTCCTGGCGCCACTGTTCCAGGTCTTCGGCGAGAACCTGTTATTCGCACGGCTGGCCAACACGCTGCTCGGACTTGCAGCGATCGTCTTGGTCTGGGCCGTGGCAGCGCAGGCTGGCGCATCCCGCTTCGGCCGGCTCTGCGCAGCAGCAATCTGGGCCTTGTACCTCCCCGCCGCTGTCTACGGTGTCTACCTCTTCAAGGAGCACCTGATGATTCCCTTGATGCTGGGTACGGTCTGGTGTTCACTACGGTTGATGCAGCGTCCAACGTTCGCAGTGGCTGCGGGATGCGGTGCGCTGTACGGCGTGCTCGCGGTGACCGGCAACGCCTCACTGAGTCTGCTGGCCGCGACCGTGGCAGCCTTGCTTCTCGCCGACAGCAGCAAACTTGTGGGGAAACGGCATCACATCGCCCTAGTCGGCGTCGTTGCAGGCACATGCCTGCTGGTCGCTTCTCCCTGGATGGCGCGCAATGCCATGGTCCTGGGTGCACCAGTGCTCAACACCAACGGCGGCTTCAATCTCTACCTGGGAAACAACCCGGCAGCCACCGGCAATTTCATCTCGATCTCCGAGACGCCGAGAGGTCCGACGTGGGAAGCCTTGCGCAAGACGGGCGAAGTGCAAGCATCCAAGGTACTGCGTGACGATGCCGTGGCATGGATACTGTCCAATCCCCGGCAGTTCGCGGAGCTTGCGCTGCGCAAGGCCGTCTATTTCTGGTCACTGCCCGCACAGCAGGGCAAGGGAGAGCCGTCCAGGATTGAGCGTTGGCTTCGCTTCATCTGGCTGCTCCAGTACCTGTTGATAGCTGGCGCCGCGCTGTCTGCCTGGCTCTTCGCTGCAAAACGCAACCGCCAGGTTGCACTCCTTTGGCTGTGCGTAGGCGTCTACACCGCGGTGCACATGATCTTCTACGCAGGCTCGCGCTATCGCGAACCCGCCATGCCTTTGCTGGGTATCCTTGCGGCACTGGGCGTGGAGTCGGCGATCGACTGGCTACGCACGCGTAGCGGCAGCGGAGCCAGCGTCGCCTGACCTGCCGCTACGATCTCGTCACACTGCGCGTGGGTCGCGAACAGGCACGCCAGCCGAACTGCGAAGACCACTTGGGTGACGGCGCTGGGTTTGGCGACAATCGGCCATGACAACCCCCACGCTGATCGTCACCCAGAGCTTCTCCGACGCCGACGCGGCGCTGGCCCACGCGGCCACGATCTACGACTCCGGCATCGCCCACCTGCGCCGCAGCCTGCAGGACTTCGTCGCCGGCCACACGCCCGCCGGCCGCATCCGCGCCTGTTACCCGTTCGTGCGGGTGCGCACCGACACGGTGGCCCGGGCCGACAGCCGGCTGAGCTACGGTTTCGTCGCCGGGCCGGGCACCTACGAGACCACGCTGACCCGGCCGGCTCTCTTCGCCAGCTACTACCGCGAGCAGTTCGACCTGCTGCTGCGCAACCACGGCGGGCCGATCGAGGTGGGCATGAGCAAGCAGCCGATCCCGATCCACTTCAGCTTCGCCCAGCACGACCATGTCGAGGGCACGATGAGCGCCGAGCGGCGGCTGCTGATGCGCGACGTGTTCGACCTGCCCGACCTGGCGGCGATGGACGACGGCATCGCCAACGGCACGTTCGAGCCCGGCCCGCGCGAGGCGCAGCCGCTGGCGCTGTTCACCGCGCCGCGGGTGGACTATTCGCTGCAGCGCCTGCGCCACTACACCGGCACCGCGCCCGAGCACTTCCAGAACTTCGTGCTCTTCACCAACTACCAGTTCTACATCGACGAGTTCGTGCGCCTGGGCCACGAGATGATGGCCAAGCCCATGGGCCAGGGCGGGCTGCTGGGCGACTGGCCCAAGCACGCGGCCGAGAGCGACGACTACGTGGCCTTCGTCGAGCCGGGCAACGTGGTCACCCGCCGCGCCGGCCAGGCGGCCCAGCCCGACGACGCCCTGGGCGCCGCGCCGCCGCGCCTGCCGCAGATGCCGGCCTACCACCTGGTGCGGCCCGACAACTCGGGCATCACCATGGTCAACATCGGCGTCGGCCCGGCGAACGCGAAGAACATCTCCGACCACATCGCCGTGCTGCGCCCGCATGCCTGGCTGATGCTGGGCCACTGCGCCGGCCTGCGCAACACCCAGCAGCTGGGCGACTACGTGCTGGCCCACGCCTACGTGCGCGAGGACCATGTGCTCGACGAGGAGCTGCCGCTGTGGGTGCCGATCCCGGCGCTGGCCGAGGTGCAGCAGGCGCTGGAGCGCGCCGTGGGCGACGTGACCCAGCTCGACGGCTACGAGTTGAAGAAGATCCTGCGCACCGGCACCGTCGCCAGCACCGACAACCGCAACTGGGAGCTGCTGCCGCACCCGGGCCCGGAGCGCCGCTTCAGCCAGAGCCGCGCGGTGGCGCTGGACATGGAGAGCGCCACGCTGGCGGCCAACGGCTTCCGCTTCCGCGTGCCCTACGGCACCCTGCTGTGCGTGAGCGACAAGCCGCTGCACGGCGAGATCAAGCTGCCCGGCATGGCGAACGCCTTCTACCGTGAACGAGTGGACCAGCACCTGCGCATCGGCATGCGGGCGATCGAACTGCTGCGCCGCCAGCGGCTCGACCAGTTGCACAGCCGCAAGCTGCGCAGCTTCGCCGAGGTGGCGTTCCAGTAGCCGCCACGGCGCGGGCACCGCTTCCACGGTTCAACTCAAGGGCACGCACCCATGACGCTGGACGTCCAGTCGCTGCTGGTCGTGATGATGATCAACATGATCGCCCTGTCGGTGGCGATCCCGGTGATCATGGGCTGGCATGTCAGCCCGGCGGCGCGCTGGGCCCAGGGCGCCCTGGTGGCGCAGACCATCGGCTGGACCAGCCTGGTGGTGTCGCGCCAGTGGCCGGGGCTGGAGCTGGCGCTGTCGGTGCTGGCGATGGCGGGCCTGGCGACGGGCATGGCGATGCTGTGGCAGTCGATGCGCGGCTGGCTGGGCCCGCGCCCCGGCGGCCACCTGGTCTGGGTGCTGGCGCTGGCCATGCCGCTGGGCTACGCACTGGGCTTCGGCCACTACCCGTTCCGCGCCGGCTGGTCCAACACCGGCCTGGCGCTGCAGATGGCCACCATCAGCCTCGCCCTGATCTGGCCCGCGCCCCAGGCCAGCCGGCGCTGGCGGCTGATCATGGCGGCCTCGCTGGCCGCGGTGGCCCTGGTCACCGCCTGGCGCGGTGTGCTGGGCGTCTTCTACACCGAGCTCTACCCCTCGCTGCGCACGCCGCATCCGGTGAACCTGGCGGCCATGCTGCTGAGCAACCTGACCGTGGTGATCAATGCCGTGGGCATGCTGGTGGCCTGGCGCGAGGAGGCCGAGCGGGCGCTGCACACCCTGGCCCGCACCGACCCGCTGACCGGCCTGCTGAACCGCCGCGCGCTGCAGCAGGCCGCCACGGCGCTGATCGCCCAGGCCCGCCGCCATGGTGATCCGCTGTGCCTGCTGCTGATCGACCTCGACGGCTTCAAGGCCATCAACGACCGCCATGGCCACGCCGCGGGCGACCAGGCGCTGCTGCTCACCGCCACGGCCCTGCAGGGCACGCTGCGCCCGGGCGACCTGGCCGGCCGCTGGGGTGGCGAGGAGTTCTGCGTGCTGCTGGCGCGCAGCGGCGCCGAGGCCGGCCATGCCTTCGACCGCCGGCTGCGCGCCGCGCTGGCGTCGCGGGCCGGTGCCAGCCTGCCGTTCGCGCTGGACTTCAGCACCGGCCTGGCCGTGCTGGAGGACGAGGACGACATCGCCGCCGACGACCTGGAGCTGCTGCTGCACCGCGCCGACACCGCGCTCTACCGGGCCAAGGCCCAGGGGCGCGGCCAGCTGGTGGAGGGGCTGTCGACGGCCCCGCTGCAGGACGCGCCCGCCGGATCGGCCAGCCCCAGCGGCGGGCCGGATACCCCGGACGCGCCGGACACCCGCCCGGGGCTGGACGATCAGCGGCCGCGGCAGCCGACGTAGGCGTCCAGCGCGCGCTGCCACACGCCGGTCTGCACGTCCAGCAGGCCCAGCACCGAGTGGAACAGGTGGTCGTGCGAGATCTCGGCATCGGCACGCCCCCGCAGGCAGGCCACATCCAGCCGCTGGCGCTGGGCGAAGCCAGGGCTCAGCCAGGTGATCCAGGGCACGCGCTTCTGCACGTCGGGCGCGATGGCGTAGGGCAGGCCGTGCAGGTACAGGTTGTTCTCGCCCAGTGACTCGCCATGGTCGGACACGTACAGCAGCGCCGTGTCGTTGTCCTGCTCGCGCTGCTGCAGCCAGCTGATCGCCTGCGCCAGGAACCGGTCGGTGTAGGCAATGGTGTTGTCGTAGGCGTTGACCAGCTGCTCGCGGCTGCAGTCCTGCAGGTTGTTGGTGCTGCACTCGGGCAGGAAGCGCTTGGCCAGCGGCGGCACGCGCTTGTGGTAGGCCGGGCCGTGGCTGCCCATCTGGTGCATGACCAGCAGCACGCCACGCGCGCGCCGCTCGGCCGGCAGCGCGGCAATGCGCGCGTCCAGGCCGTCGAGCATGATGGGGTCGAAGCATTCGCCGTCGGGGCACAGCTGCGGATGCTTCAGCGCCGTGGTCTCCACGTTCGGCACCCGGGCGCATACGCCCTTGCAGCCGGCCTGGTTGTCGATCCACAGCACGGCCATGCCGGCGCGCTGCACCACGTCGAGCAGGTTCTCGTGGTTGGCCTTGCGGCCGGCGAACTGCTCGCGCCCCAGGTGCGAGAACATGCACGGCACCGACGCCGCGGTGTTGGTGCCGCAGCTCCAGGCATTGCGCCAGCTGATCACCGGCAGTTTCGCCAGCTCGGCGTTGGTGGGCCGCGGGTAGCCGTTCAGGCTGAAGTTGCCGGCGCGGGCGGTCTCGCCCACCACCAGCAGCAGCAGCGGCGGCTTGTTCGGCGGGGGCGCGCCAGGTGCATGGCTCGGGCCCGGGCGGGCGTCCTCGCCCAGCGGCAGCAGCACGCGGTCATTGCGGCGCAGCGGCTCGGTGGCCACCAGCCCCAAGGCGTAGATGCTGTTCAGCGGGTTGATCAGGTAACGCAGCTGCTTGTGGTTGCGCATGGTCGACGACAGCGGCTGGAAGCTCGCCAGCACCGCCGCCACCACCAGGGCCAGGCCCAGCAGCAGGCCGCCCAGGTTGCGGCCCAGGCGGGCGCCAAGCCGGCCGAAGTGCACCGGCGTGCGCCACACCGCCCAAGCCGGCAGCAGGCCGCCCAGCACCAGGGTGGCCAGCATGCGCAGGCTCAGCACATCGGCCGCCTCGCGCGGGTCGGTCTGCAGCACGTTCACCAGCATCGTCTGGTCGATGACGATGCGGTAGGCCAGCATGTAGTGCGCGCCCGCCGCCGTCGCCAGCAGCAGGAAGATCGCCACCGGCTTGAGCGTGAGGCGCCAGGCCAGCGCACTCATCAGCGCCACCAGGGCGCCGAAGACGGCCACGCCCAGGGCCACCGCCAGGCCCCAGCCCTTGGCTGTCTGCAGCAGGCCCAGCTCGGCCAGCGCCTGCCACAGCGGCCAGTTGCCCAGCATGGCGATCAGCGCCGCCACCGCCAGCACCAGGCGCAGCGGGCCACGCCCGCGGTCCGCGCCCGGGCCGCGCCGGTCCTGCCCCACCGCGGGCCGGCTCATGGCGCGGCCACCGGGGTGGTGGCCGGTGCCAGGCGCCGGCGCAGGCCGTCCAGCGCCCAGGCCAGGCACCAGCACACCCAGCCGCTCCACAGCGTGTGGCTCATGAAGTGCGCGCCGCGCCATTGCTGCGACAGGCCCAGCACCAGGCCCGCGGCCAGCGCCCACAGCAGCCAGCGCCGGGCCAGTGCCGGTGCCACGTCGCGGAAGACGAAGAACCCGCCGATGAAGGCGAAGCCGGCGCTGGCATGGCCGGCCGGAAAGCAGCCGCCGCGGCCGCCGGGCGGCGTGATCCACCAGGCCCAGTGCGACACCGGCTCGACCAGGCCGCCGTAGGCGGTCAGGCTCCAGGGGCAGGCGGCGGGATTGCCCGCCTTCAGCAGCGCCACCCCCGCCACGCTGAGCAGCATGCCGCCGGCCAGCTGCAGGCGCTGCGCCAGCGTCAGCAGGCGCAGCGGGCCCAGCGGCCACCAGGCCCCCAGGCACAGCGCCAGGGCCAGGGCCCAGGCCACGATGCGGCCACCGCCGTGCAGCACGGCTTCCAGCAGCCAGTGGCTGCGCAGCGGAAAGCCGGCGGCCGTGCCGGCCAGGTCGGCCAGCCGGCGGTCGCCACCGACGGCCTCCCAGGCGAGAAAGGCCAGCGCCAGGCCGGCGGTGACCAGCGCCAGGCGGCGCCGGCTGGCGGGCTGTCGGGCATCGGCCGGCAGCGGCACGGCGGCAAGGAGCGACGGAAGGGGCACGGAGACAGGCGCTGCCGGGACCGGCGGGCGCGGGAACAGGGAAGAGCCGGGCATGCTGCAGACAAGCCATTAACAGCGGATTAAGCCGCGCAGGATGCCACCGCCCCCGGCCCGCACAATCCGATGATGCGCGTGCTCGTGCTCGAAGACGACCGGCGGATCGCCGACGGCCTGGCCGCCCACCTGGGCCGCCAGGGCCATGCGGTGGACACCGCCGCCACCCTGGCCGACGGCTGGGCCGCGCTGTGCGCCGAGCCCTTCGACCTGCTGCTGCTGGACCTGGGCCTGCCCGACGGCGACGGCACCACGCTGCTGGCCCGCCTGCGCGCCGCGCCGCGCGGCGGCCTGCCCGACGCCCACACCCCCGTGCTGGTGATGACCGCCCGCGACCAGGTGGCCGCGCGCATCGGCGCCTTGGACGGCGGTGCCGACGACTACGTCACCAAGCCCTTCGACCCCGACGAGCTGGCCGCCCGCATGCGTGCCCTGCGCCGCCGCGCCGCCGGCCGCGGCCAGGCGCTGTTGCACCACGGCGACCTGGCGGTCGACCCGGCCGCGCGCAGCGTGCAGCGCCGCGGCGTGCCGGTGGCGCTGTCGGGGCGGGAGTTCGCGGTGCTGCTGCTGCTGCTGGAGGCCAGCCCCCGGGTGCTGTCGCGGGCGCAGATCGAGGCGGCCCTGTACTCCTGGGACGCCGTGCTGGAGAGCAATGCGATCGAGGTCCATGTGCACCACCTGCGCAAGAAGCTGGGCGAGGGCCTGATCCGCACGCTGCGCGGCGTGGGCTACTGCATCCCCGCCCCGGCGGGCGGCAGCGGCGGATGAACCGGCCGTCGCGCTCCCTGTTCGGGAGCCTGCTGGCCTGGAGCCTGGGCTCGCTGGCCCTGCTGTGGCTGAGCATGCTGGTCGCCGGCTACCTGACCGGCCTGCGCGAGACCGACGAGCTGGTCGACGGCCAGCTGGCCAGCATGGCCGCGCTGCTGGCCCGGCTGGACAACGGCGGGCGCTGGCTGCCTGCGGCGGGCGATGCCACGCCACCGGAGGCCAACCAGCCGCTGCAGCACGAATACCAGCGCGCCTACAGCCTGGTGGTGTGGGACACGCATGGCCGCGTGCTGGCACACCAGGGCGCGGCGCCGCTGCCGCCGTTCAGCCGCGACGAGGGCTACGCCACGCTGCAGCTGGGCGCGCCGGCCCAGCCCTGGCGCAGCTTTGCCCGCTGGAGCGACGGTGCCAACCCGCGCCGGGTGATGGTGCTGATCGACGCCGCCGGCCGCAACGAGCTGGGCTGGGACATCGCCGGCCAGGTGGCCGCGCCGGGCCTGTGGCTGCTGCCGGCGCTGGCCCTGGCGCTGGGCCTGGCGCTGCGCCGGGGCCTGCGGCCGCTGCAGCAGCTGTCGGACGACCTGCAGGCCCTGCAAGTGGAGCAGGGCCAGGGCCTGCACAGCCCGCACCCCGAGGCCGAGTTCCGCACCGTGGTGGCGGCCATCAACACCCTGGTGGAGCGCTACCACGCCGCGCTGGCGCGCGAACGCGAACTCGCCAGCGAGCTGGCGCACGAGCTGCGCACGCCACTGTCGGCCCTGGTGCTGCAGGCGCGCACGCTGCGCGAGTCACCCGCCGACGTGGACCGCGCCGCCCTGGCCCGGCTGGAGCAGGACGCACTGCGCGCCGGCCAGGTGCTGGCCGAACTGCTGGCCCTGGCCCGCGCCAGCCGCACCGCCCTGGGTGAAGCCGCCCAGCCGGTGGACCTGCCGGCGCTGGCGCAGCAGGTGCTGGCCGACCGCGCCGAAGCCGCACTGGCCGGCGGCCACGACCTGGCCCTGGTCGGCGGCGACGCGGCCTGGGTGCTGCCAGGCCATGCGCTGTTGCTGGGCCTGGCCCTGGGCAACCTGGTCGACAACGCGCTGGCGCATGCCGGCGGGCCCAGCCTGGTCGAGCTGCGGCTGGATGCCGCGCAGCGCAGCGTGCTGGTGTGCAACGGGCCGCTGCCGGGGGCCGTCGCCCCGCCCGCCGGCACGGCGCCCACCGCGCTGGGCCTGGGCCTGGGCCACCGCGTGGTGGCCAAGGTGGCCGACCTGCACGGCGCCAGCTTCGCGGCCGTGCCGGCGCCGGCCGGGTTCACCCACGGCTACCAGCTGCGGTTCGGGGCGTCCAGCCTCACCCCGCCAGCGCCTTGAACAGCGCCACGCGGTTGTTCAGCTCGCCCTGGCGGGCCTGCAGCACCGCCTGCTCGGCGGCGAACAGGCCGCGCTCGGCCTCCAGCAGTTCCAGCGTGCTGGCCGCGCCCTGGTCGGCGCGCAGCCGGGTCAGGCGCGCGGTCTCGCGGGCGGCGCTGCGCTGCTGCTCCAGCGCCTCGCGCTGGGCGCGCCAGGTGGCGCCGCCAGCCAGGGCATCCGCCGTTTCGCGGAACGCGGCCTGGATCGCCCGCTCGTACTGCGCCTGCGCCGCCAGCCGGCTGGCCTGGGTCGCCTCCAGGTTGGCCTGGCGCCGGCCGCCGTCGAACACCGTCAGCGCCAGGTTGGCCGCCAGCGTGTAGGCGAAGTTGCCGCCCTGGAACAGGCCGCTCAATTGCGGCGACACCTGGCCGGCCTGGCCGGTCAGCGTGATGCTGGGCAGGAAGGCGGCCCGCGCCGCGGCGATGTTGGCGTCGGCCGCCCGCAGGGCCGATTCGGCCTGCATCACGTCGGGCCGGCGCAGCAGGGCGGTCGACGACAGGCCGGCCGGCACTTCGGTGAGCCAGGCGTCGTCGGCCAGCTTTGGTCCGCTGGCCAGCGGTGCGGCCAGCGCGTCGGCGGGCAGCGGACGGCCCAGCAGCAGGGCCAGCGCATTGGCATCCTGCGCCTGCTGGCGCTCCAGCTGTGCCAGGGTGGCGCGGGCCTGGGCGACCAGGCCGGCCTGCGCCTGCAACTCCAGCTGGCTGGACGCGCCCACGCTCTCGCGCAGGCGCACCAGCTTCAGCGTCGCCTCGCGGCTGTCGACCGTTTGCCGGGCCAGGGCCAGCAGCTCGGCATCGGCCTGCAGCGCCAGCGCGCCCTGCAGCACGCCGGCGACCACGCTCAGCTCGGTGGCGCGCTGGGCCTGGCTGCTGCCCAGCAGTTGCGCCGCCGCAGCGTCGCTGAGGTTGGCGAGGCGACCGAAGAGGTCGATCTCCCAGCTGGCCAGCTGCACGCCGGCGGTCAGGGTGTTGGCCTGCTCGCCCTTGCTGTTGGGCGCGCGGCTGGCGTTCAGCCCGGCACCGACGATGGGCAGGCGGGATGCGGCGCTGCTGTCGAACTGCGCCCGCGCCCGCTGCACGTTGGCCGCGGCCACGCGCAGGTCGCGGTTGTTGGCCAGCGCCAGGGTCACCCAGTCCTTCAGCCGGGGCGACTGCACGACCTGGGTCCACTGGAAGGTGGGCGTGTCGTCGGCCGCACCCGCTGCTGCGGGCAGGCGGGCCGACACGTCGGCCTGCTGCAGGGCCTGGTCGGGCGCCGGGCCTTTCCAGTCAGGCGCGCTGGCGCAGCCGGCCAGGGCCAGCGCTGCCACCAGCGCCGTCAGTGAAAAACCGCGGCTCATGCCGACTCTCCCGTGGTGTGGGGCACATGCGAGGGCACCTGCGGCACCGGCTTGGGTGCGGCGATCGAGGTGCCGTGCGGCGCGCCGCCGCTGTGCGGGAACAGCCGGCGCACGACGACGAAGAACACCGGCACCAGGAACACCGCCAGCACGGTGGCGGTGATCATGCCGCCCATCACGCCGGTGCCGATGGCGCGCTGGCTG
>CALMIF010000460.1 GCA_937864045.1 uncultured Aquabacterium sp.
GTGCAGCGTGTTCAGGGGCGGGCTTGGGGCCGTCGCGCGGCAGCAGCGCATTCAGCGGCAGGCCCACCAGCAGGTGCAGCGCGGCCCAGCCCAGGCAGGCGCCGCGCCAGCCGAACTGCGCCAGCATCCAGGCGCTGAGCGGCCAGCCCACCGTGCTGGCAAAACCGGCGATCAGCGTGATGCCGGTGATCGGGTTGCGCGCGGCCGTGCCGTACAGCCGCACCAGGGCGGCGAACGCCGCCTCGTACAGCCCGGCGCCCATCGCCAGGCCCAGCAAGGCCCAGGCGGCGAACAGGGTGACGGGCCCCTGCGCCAGCGCCAGGCCCGCCAGGGCCAGGGCGAACACGCCGTTGCAGGCCATCAGCACTGGCCGGCCGCCCAGGCGGTCAATGGCCCGGCCCGAGGCCGGGCCGACCAGGGCCGAGACCACCAGCGCCAGCGAGAACGCCAGGTAGACCGTGGCCGGCGCCAGGCCCAGCTCGGCGGCCATCGGCCGCGCCAGCACCGCCGGCAGGTAGAACGACGAGCCCCAGGACAGCGTTTGCGCCAAGCCCAGCAGGGCAACCGGCCGCGCCCGGCCGCCGGCGGCCCGGCTGAAGGCGGACCAGGGCATCAGGCGGGCGAGGGGGCTGGCATCGTCGTGCGATTGTAGGAAGCAGGTTCCGGGCCGCGCTGGCGCCCGCGGGACGGCCCGGTCTCACGCGGCCGGCCAGTCGACGGTGACCGCCAGGCCGCCCAGCACGGCGGATCGGGCGACGGCGATGCGCGCGCCCTGCACGTCGGCAATGCGCCGCACGATGGACCAGCCCAGGCCGCTGCCGTCCTGGCCGCTGCCCAGCACGCGGAAGAAGCGTTCGCCCAGGCGGGCCAAGTCGGCATCGGCCAGGCCGGGGCCGGCGTCTTCGACCACGAGGCGCACGCGGTCGCCATCCGCGCCGGCCACCCGGTCCACTGCCACCCGCACCTCGGCGCCGGCCGGGCTGTAGCGCAGCGCGTTGTCGACCAGGTTGCGCAGCAGCACCGCCAGCAGGGCGTCGTTGGCCTGCAGGCGGCAGCCGGGCACGGCGTCCAGGCCCAGGTCCTGGCGCCGGCCGATGGCCCGCGGTGCGGCGTCGGCCACCACCTGCTGCGCCACCGCGCCCAGGTCCAGCCCGGTGGTGGGCGGCGGCTCGGCGCCGGTGTCCAGGCGCGACAGCGTCAGCAGCTGCTCGACCAGCCGCGTGGCACGGTCGCAGCCGGCCAGGGTGGCGCGCAGCGCATGGGCGCGGGCGTCGCTGTCGGCCTCGGCCAGGGCCACCTGGGCCTGGGTGCGGATGGCCGCGATCGGCGTGCGCAGCTCGTGCGCGGCGTCGGCGGTGAAGCGGCGCTCGGCCGCCACCATGGTGCCGATGCGCTCGAACAGCCGGTTCAGCGCATCGAGCATCGGCCGCATCTCGGCCGGCGCACCGGGCAGGTCCACCGGGGCCAGGGCCTGCGGGTCGCGCTCGGCCAGGCGGCGGCCCAGGGTGCGCAGCGGCGCGGTGCCGGCGCGCACCACGGCCCACACCGCCACCGCCAGCAGCGGCAGGGCCAGCAGCAGCGGCATCAGCATGCCGCGCACGATCGCCAGCAGGATGTCGTTGCGTGACGCGCGCTGCTCGCCGACGAAGACCTGCACATCCCGCTCGGCGCCGCGGGTGGCGAAGACGCGCCAGTCGGCGGCGTTGAAGGTGGCGGCATGAAAGCCCGGCGCGCTGCCGGGCGCCAGCATCGGCTGCAGCGGCGCATTGGCCGAGCGCAGCGCCAGCTGGCCCTCGTGCCAGACCTGGAACGCCACCCGCGGTGCGTAGCGGTGCAGCTGCGGCGCCTCGGGCGTGGGCACGTCGTCCTCGTCCAGGTCACCGGCGGCGCGCACCACCAGCAGGGCGGCGGCCTGGGCCAGGTGGCTGTCGAGCAGTTCGTCGAGCTCGTGCGCGGCGTCCTGCCAGATGGCCGCGGCCGCGGCCAGCCACACCAGCACCACCGCACCCAGCAGGCCGGCCAGCAGACGGCCCTGCAGCGAGCGCGGGGCGAGGTTCATGCGGCCGGCAACTCGCGCGGCAGCAGGTAGCCCACGCCGCGCACGGTCTGGATCACGCCGGCGCCCAGCTTCTTGCGCAGGTGGTGCACATGCACTTCCACCGCGTTGCTGTCCACTTCCTGGCCCCAGCTGTAGAGGTGCTGCTCCAGCTGCTCACGCGAGAGCACGCGGCCGGCGTTCAGCACCAGGGCCTGCAGCAGGTCGAACTCGCGGGTGGACAGGGTCACCGGCTGGCCGGCCTGCAGCACGCTGCGGGCGGCGGGGTCCAGCACCAGGTCCTGCGCCTGCAGCGTCTCCTGCGGCTGGCCGTGGGCGCGACGCACCAGGGCGCGCAGCCGGGCGGCCAGCTCGTGCAGGTCGACCGGCTTGACCACGTAGTCGTCGGCGCCGGCGTCCAGGCCGCGGATGCGGTCGGGCACGGCGTCGCGGGCGGTCAGCACCAGCACCGGCAGGTGCACGCCGGCGCGGCGCACGCTGGCCAGCACGTCCATGCCGTCCATCAGCGGCAGGCCCAGGTCCAGCACGGCGGCGGCATAGGGCTGGGCGCGCAGCTCGCGCTCGGCCGCCTGGCCGTCGCGCACCCAGTCGACCAGGAAACCGGCCTGGCGCAGGCCGGCACGCAGGCCGTCGCCCAGCAGGGCATCGTCTTCGGCAAGCAGGATGCGCATGGGCGTGATGCTAGTCGTCGTCGCCGTCGTGGCCACGCTTGCCGTGCCGGCGTTCGCCGACCGCGGCGGTGGCGCCATCGCCCTGCACCGCGCTGGCCGCCTGGCCGCCGCCGCCGGGCGCCTGCTGCCACTGCCAGGCCCAGAAGCCCAGCACCGCCACCAGCATCAGCGCGCCCACGCTCCGCCAGGCGCTGCGGATGCCGTCTTCCGGCACCGCTGCCTTGCGGCCGCTGACCATCGCGCCGACCAGGTTCTCGTGGTGCAGCCGGCTGGCCAGGGCCACGCCGGCCACGTGCACCGCCACCACGGCCAGCATGAGGTTCGCGGCGGCCTCGTGCAGCTCCTCGAACAGCTCGCCGCCGATGTCGTTGTACAGCGCCCAGCCCGAGCCGACGATCAGCGCACTCAAGCCCAGCATCGCCACGATGGCCAGGGCGCCGGCCGGGTTGTGGCCGACATGGTGCTCGGGCTGGCCGCGCAGCAGGGCGCCCAGGTAGCGCGCCACCGCACCGGGGCCGCGCACGAAGCTGGCGAAGCGTGCATGCCGGCTGCCGACCAGGCCCCACACCAGGCGGAAGGCGACCAGGCCGCCCAGGGTGTAGCCCAGGGTCACGTGCAGCAGGCGCCAGCGCTCGCTCTCGGCGGTGAGCCAGGCGCCGGCAAAGCTCAGCACCATCAGCCAGTGGAAGACACGCACGGGCAGGTCCCAGACCAGCACGCGCTTGGACGAGGTGGTTTCTGTGGTCATCGCGGGCTCACTTGGGGATGCGGATTTCGCGTTCGCTGAAGCTGCCCTGCGCGGCGTTGACGTGGCAGGCCACGCAGTTCGACGCGCTGCCCACGGCCTTGCGCTTCCACACGGCGGGGTCGACCTCGTCGTGCTCGCGCACGAACCACGGGGCGCGGCTGATGCGGTCCTCGGGCGGCGGCGACGGGTCGCGCGCCACCTTCTTGAAGGTGCCGGCGTTGGCCGCCAGGTGCTCGGACAGCTGCTTGAGCGTGGCCGCGTCGACCGAGGCGTCGCTGCCGAAGTGCTTCGGCAGGTTGCCCATCAGCCGCTGCCAGGAGGCCGCGGGCAGCATGCCGGGTGGATAGGCCATGTGGCAGGCCGCGCACTCGGCGTGGTAGGCCGGCAGGGCGGAGATCGCCACGCGGTCGGCCTGGGCGGCGCCGGCCAGCAGCAGGGCCAGCGCGGCGACGGCGGCACGGATCGTCAGCTTGGTCATCTGGGAACTCCTCGGTGGATCAGGGCTTGAGCGTGGTCAGCCAGGCCAGCACGTCGGCCTTCTCGCTGGCGGTGCATTCGCGGCCGGCCACGTCGTTGCAGTTGCGGCGGAACCACTTCTCCACCTTGGCCGGGTCGCTGAAGCGCTCGGGGTTGAAGGCCGGCGCCAGCGGCTGGATGGGCTTGCCGGTGCCGGCATGCTTGCCCGCCTGGGTGGGCGTGGCGCCGTGGCAGCTGGCGCAGCTCCATGCGCGGCCATGGGTGGTGCTGAAGAAGGCCTGGCCGCGGGCAGCCTGCGCCGGGCTGCCGGCCTGGGTGGTGTAGCCGGCCAGCAGTTCTGCGGGCGTGGCGGTGTGGGCGGCCGTGGCGGCCAGCGCCAGCGCGGCGGCGGCCAGCCCGCGGCGGGTGGTGGATCGGGACAGGGGCGTGTGCGGCATCGTGGACTCCTTGGGATGCATCGTCGGCGCCGCGCCTGATCGCCGGCTTAACGCGGCGCAGCCGCTGCTAAGCTGGCGCCATGAACCAGCCGGTACAAAAGCCCGGGCGGCCCGCGAAGGCGGCAAAGCCTGCCCAGCGTGCGCCAGCCAAGGCCGCTCCCGCCCGCACCAACGACCCCGAGCGCACGATGGCCGACATCCTGGCCGTGGCGATCAGCGAGTTCGCCGACAAGGGCCTGGCCGGCGCGCGCATCGACGAGATCGCCGCGGCCACGCGCACCAGCAAGCGCATGATCTATTACTACTTCGGCAGCAAGGAAGGGCTGTACGTGGCGGTGCTGGAGGAGGCCTACCGCCGCATGCGCAGCATCGAGGCCGAGCTGCACCTGGACGACCTGCCGCCCGAGGATGCGCTGCGCCGGCTGGTCGGCTTCACCGTCGACTACCAGCTGGCCCACCCCGAGTTCATCCGCCTGGTGATGACCGAGAACATCCACCGCGGCGAGTACCTGGCGCAGAGCGCCACCATCCGGCAGCTGAACGTGCCGGCCATCGACGGCCTGCGCAACCTCTACGAGCGCGGCGTGAAGCAGGGCGTGTTCCGCGCCGGCATCGACCCGGTGGACCTGCACATGTCGATCTCGGCGCTCAGCGTCTTCAACGTCGCCAACCGCCACACCTTCTCGCTGATCTTCCAGCGCGACCTCGACGACGCCAGGGCGATGGGTGCGCGCCGCGACAGCATCGTCGACATGGTGGTGCGCTTCGTGCGCAAGTAGCCGCCCCGGCTTGCACGGCAGTGGCGGTCGGTTCGAGAGTGACCAGGGAATACCCTTGATCGCAAACTAACCGGTTCGTACAAAATCTCCTCAGACCGGTCCAGCAGGATGCCGGCCGCCCCACCGTCGCCCGGCTGCCCCGGCCGCGGCGACGCCCACAGGAGACACGATGACCACCCTGATCGACCGTTACTGCAAGGCCCTGGAGTGGCTGATCGCGCTGCTGCTGGCCGCCATGGTGCTGCTGGTGTTCGGCAACGTGGTGCTGCGCTATGCGGCCAACTCGGGCATCACCGTGTCCGAGGAGCTGTCGCGCTGGCTGTTCGTGTGGATGACCTTCCTCGGCGCCGTGGTGGCGCTGAAGGAGCATGGCCACCTGGGCACCGACATGCTGGTCTCGCGCCTGGGCCCCGGCGGCAAGAAGACCTGCCTGGTGCTGGCGCAGGTGCTGATGCTCTACGCGACCTGGCTGCTGTTCAGCGGCAGCGTGGCGCAGGCGAAGATCAACTGGGACGTCGAGGCGCCGGTGTCCGGCCTGTCGGTGGCCATCTTCTATGCCTCGGGCATCGTCTTCGCGGTGTCCACCGGCGTGCTGCTGCTGCGCGAGCTGTGGCGCACCCTGAGCGGCCAGCTGCGCGACGACGAGCTGGTGATGGTGCAGGAATCGGAAGACCTGGCTGCCCTCGAAGCCAAGCAGGCGCACGACGCCGCGCAAGACCGCTGACCGCCCGCGCGCACCGGAGAACACCCCATGACCGTCTTCATCTTCCTCGGCTCGCTGCTGGCTGCCATGGCCATCGGCGTGCCCATCGCCTACGCGCTGCTGCTGTCGGGCGTCGCGCTGATGGCGCACCTGAGCCTGTTCGACGCCCAGATCCTGGCGCAGAACGTGATCAACGGTGCCGACAGCTTCCCGCTGCTGGCCGTGCCCTTCTTCATGCTGGCCGGCGAGATCATGAACGTCGGCGGCCTGTCGCGGCGCATCGTCGACCTGGCGCTGACCCTGGTGGGCCACCACCGCGGCGGGCTGGGCTTCGTGGCCATCGTCGCGGCCTGCATGCTGGCGGCGCTGTCGGGCTCCGCCGTGGCGGACACCGCGGCCCTGGCCTCGCTGCTGCTGCCGATGATGGTGCGCGCCGGGCACGACAAGGCCAGTGCCGGCGGCCTGATCGCCAGCGCCGGGATCATCGCCCCGGTGATCCCCCCGTCGATCGGCTTCGTGATCTTCGGCGTGGCCGCCAACGTGTCCATCGGCAAGCTGTTTCTCGCCGGCATCGTGCCCGGCCTGCTGATGGGCCTGAGCATCGCCGTGGCCTGGTGGTACGTCTCGCGGCGCGAGAACATCACCCCGCCGCCCAAGGCCAGCACGGCGCAGCGGCTGCAGGCGCTGAAGGCGTCCACCTGGGCCCTGGGCCTGCCGGTGATCGTGGTCGTCGGCCTGAAGTTCGGCGTCTTCACGCCCACCGAGGCGGCGGTGGTGGCGGCGGTCTATGCGCTGCTGGTCTCGCTGTTCGTCTACCGCGAACTCAAGTGGTCGATGCTGCCCGAGGTCTTCGTCAGCGCGGCCAAGACCACCGCCGTCATCATGTTCCTGGTGGCCGCCGCCATGGTCAGTGCCTGGCTGATCACCGTGGCCGACATCCCCAGCAAGATGATCGAACTGCTGCAGCCGTTCATGGGCAACCAGACCCTGCTGCTCATCGCCATCATGGTGCTGGTGATGGCCGTCGGCACGGCGATGGACATGACGCCCACGATCCTGATCCTCACGCCGGTGCTGATGCCGGTGGTCAAGGCCGCGGGCATCGACCCGGTCTACTTCGGCGTGCTGTTCATCATCAACAACGCCATCGGCCTGATCACGCCGCCGGTGGGCACCGTGCTCAACGTCGTCGCCGGCGTGGGCAAGATGAAGATGGACGAGGTCACCCGCGGCGTGCTGCCCTTCATGACCGCGCAGTTCATCGTCATGTTCCTGATGGTCTTCTTCCCCGCCATCGTCACCGTGCCGGCCAAGTGGTTCGCCGGTTGAGCCCCACGTTCCCATCCCTGCCCCTGTTCACCGAGGAGACACCATGATCCGTTTTGCCCGTCGCGCCGTCCTGACCGCTGTCGCCGTCGCCACGCTCGCTGCCGCCGGCCTGGCCCAAGCCCAGGAGCGCAGCTTCAAGTTCGCCCTGCAGAACCCCAAGGGCCACCCGCTGGAGATCGGCGCGCAGAAGTTCGCCGAGCTGGTCGCTGCCAAGTCGGGCGGCAAGATGAAAGTCAACGTCTTCCCTGGCGGCACGCTGGGCGGCGATGCGCAGAACGTCAGCGCGCTGCAGGGCGGCACCATCGAGTTCGTGCAGCTGAACTCGGGCATCCTGGCCTCGCAGGTCAAGGACTTCGAGGTCTTCGACTTCCCCTTCCTGTTCGCCAATGCCAAGGAGGCCGACGCCCTGGTCGACGGCCCCTTCGGCCAGAAGCTGCACGCCAGGCTGGCCGAGAAAGGCATCATCGGCCTGGCCTATGTGGAGCTGGGCTTCCGCAACATCACCAACAGCAAGAAGCCGATCAACACGGTCGAGGACATCGCCGGCCTGAAGCTGCGCGTGATCCCCAACGCGATCAACATCGACTGGGTCAAGGCGCTGGGCGCCAACCCCACGCCGATGGCCTTCCCCGAGGTCTATGCCGGCCTGGAGCAGAAGGCCATCGACGGCCAGGAGAACCCGCTGTCGGTGATCCTGGCCAACAAGTTCTATGAAGTGCAGAAGAACCTGGCGGTGACCAACCACCAGTACAACCCGCAGTCGATCATCTTCAGCAAGAAGGTCTGGGACACGCTCAACGCCGCCGACCAGAAGATCATCCAGGACGCTGCCAGGGAAGCCGCCGTCTACCAGCGCAAGGTCAACCGCGACAAGTCGGCCGACGACCTGCAGGAGCTGAAGAAGGCCGGCATGAACATCACCGAGTTCAGCCTCGCCGAGCAGGCCAAGCTGCGCGCCAAGCTGGAGCCGGTGGTGGCCAAGCACGGTGCGGCGATCTCGGCCACCGTGGCCGAAGTCCAGGCCGAGCTGGCCAAGCTCCGCAAGTGAGCGGCACTGTGCCCGCTTCCCAACCCAAGCTGCTGCTGGGACTCATCGGCGCCGGCATCCAGCAGTCGCTGACCCCGGCGATGCAGGAGACCGAGGCCGCAGCCCAGGGCCTGCGCGCGCACTACCAGCTGATCGACCTGGACAAGGCCGGCGTGGGTGTCGAGGCCCTGCCCGGGCTGATCCAGGCCGCCAAGGTCATGGGTTATGCCGGGCTCAACATCACCTACCCCTGCAAGCAGGCGGTGATCCCGCTGCTCGATGGTCTGTCCGACGAGGCGCGGGCGATGGGTGCGGTCAACACCGTGGTGTTCCGGGACGGCCAGGCCATCGGCCACAAC
The DNA here is from genome assembly GCA_937864045.1 of uncultured Aquabacterium sp. Taxonomy (GTDB): domain Bacteria; phylum Pseudomonadota; class Gammaproteobacteria; order Burkholderiales; family Burkholderiaceae_C; genus Pseudaquabacterium. Next base: position 8,587 of record CALMIF010000460.1, read on the forward strand.
ACCGACGGCAGCGGCTGGGCCTGGGGCTTCACCCGGGCCCTGCCCGGTGCCGACCTGTCGCGCGTGGTGCTGCTGGGCACCGGCGGCGCCGGCTCGGCCATCGCCCATGCGGTGCTGCGGCTGGGCGCCAAGGCCCTGGCCCTGGTCGACACCGACGGCGGCCGGGCCCAGGCCCTGGCCGACAGCCTGAACGCGTTGTACGGCGCGGGCCGGGTGACGGCCGGCACCGACGCTGCGGCGGTGGTGCCCCAGGCCACCGGCCTGATCCACGCCACGCCCACCGGCATGGCCAAGCTGCCCGGCCTGCCGCTGGACGCCAACCTGCTGCGCCCCGGCCTGTGGGTGGCCGAGGTGGTGTACTTCCCGCTGGAGACCGCGCTGCTGAAGGCCGCCCGCGCGGCGGGCTGCCCCGTCAGCGACGGCGGCGGCATGGCCGTGGGCCAGGCAGTGGGTGCGTTCGAACTGTTCACCGGCCGCAGCGCCGACGAGGGCCGCATGCGCGCCCATTTCCTGCAGATGGTCGCCGCGCGCGGCGCCGCCTGAATCTCGCTCCGGGAGAGCCCAGCATGACCGCAGACATCGGCCGCGACCGCGAAGCCATCGGCGAGGTGCCCAACCCGCTGGGCCTGGCCGGCATCGAGTTCATCGAATACGCCACCAGCCGGCCGCAGGCCCTGGGCCAGGTGCTGGAAATGATGGGCTTCCGCCCGGTGGCGCGGCACCGTTCGCGCGAGGTGCTGCTGTACCGCCAGGGTGGCATGAACGTGGTGATCAACGCCCACGTCGGTGACCGCCCGACCAGCCGCACGCCCACCGAGACGCCGGTGATCTCTGCGGTGGCGCTGCGCGTGCGCGATGCCGCTGCCGCCTACCGCCGCGCGCTGGACCGCGGCGCCTGGGCCGTGCCGACGCAGGTGGAGGTGATGGAACTGAACATCCCCGCCATCCACGGCGTGGGCGCCAGCCGCCTGTACTTCGTCGACCGCTGGCAGGACTTCTCGATCTGGGACGTGGACTTCGTGCCCATTCCCACCGTCGACCAGCGCCCGCCGGCCATGGCCGGCCTGCACTGGTTCGGCATCGTGCAGTACATCGGCACCGATCGCATCGACGACTGGACCGAGTTCTACCGCGAGCTGTTCGCCTTCGACGAACTGCCCGACGAGGAGCGCTTCGGCATCCTGCCCAAGGGCCGCATCCTGCGCAGCCCCTGCCGCAGCTTCTACCTGCAGCTGATCGAGCCCGAGCCCGGCATCGTCGACGTCGAAGGCGAGGAGAGCCTGCAGCGCATGGGCCTGGGCGCGCCCGACGTGCCGGCAGCCGTGGCTGCGTTGCGCCAGCGCGGCGTGGAGTTCGTCGAGTCCAGCGGCGTGCACGTGGAGCAGCGCGGCGCGCTGACCAAGAGTTGGCTGGGCGGCGTGATGTTCGAGCTGGTGCACGACGAGGGCTGAGCCATGTCACAGGAGACGGGCAATTTCGACGACTTCGGGATGGACACCATCACCTTGGCCGGCAGCCTGGAGAACAAGCTCAAAGCGATGCGCGAAGCCGGCTTCAGCCAGGTGATGCTCAAGGCCAACGACCTGGTCGGGCATGAGGGCGGCGTCGATGCCGCGGTGCGGGCCGTCAAGGCCAGCGGGCTGCGGGTCACCGGCTTCCAGGTGCTGCGTGATTTCGAGGGCCTGTCGGGCCACCTGCACGGCTACAAGGTCGACATCGCCAAGGCCATGCTGGAGATGGCCCACGCGGTGGGCGCGCCGCTGCTGCTGGCCTGCAGCAGCACCAGCCAGCACGCCACGCAGGACCTGGACGCGATTGCCCGCGACCTGCGCAAGCTGGCGATGCTGGCCGTGCCGCTGGGCATCAAGGTGGCCTATGAGGGCCTGAGCTGGGGCCGCACGATCAACGAATACACCACCGCCTGGGACGTGGTCTGCCGCGCCGATGCGCCCAACCTGGGCCTGGGGCTGGACAGCTACCACGCCTTCGCCACCAACACCGCGCTGGACGGCCTGGACCTGCTGGACGTGCGCAAGATCTTCCTGGTGCAGCTGTCGGACTTCATGTGGCAGGAAACGCGCACGGTGGAAGAGCGCATCAGCACCGCGCGCACCTTCCGCGTCTTCCCTGGCGAGGGCGTGCACAGCGCCCAGGTGGCCGAGTTCGTGACCCGGCTGGACGCCCTGGGCTACCGCGGCGACTACAGTTTCGAGGTGTTCAACGACGACTACCAGCAGCTGCCCCTGCCCCTGGTGGCCCGGCGCGCCCGCGCCTCGGCCCGCTGGCTGGGCGAGGAGGTGCTGCGGCGCTCGGTGCCCCTGCCCAACCGGCTGCGCCTGAAAGTGATGCCATGACCCAAGCCACCCTGAACGTCCTCGTCCTCAACGGCCCCAACCTCAACCTGCTGGGCACGCGCGAGCCCGCCGTCTACGGCCACACCACGCTGGCCGATGTCGAGGCGCTGTGCGTGGCCGCCGGTGCAGAGCGTGGCGCCAGCGTCGAATGCCGCCAGAGCAACCACGAGGGCGTGCTGATCGACTGGATCCACGACGCCGGCGTGCGCCACCGTGCGGGCAGCCTGGCCGGCATCGTGATGAACCCGGGTGCCTACACCCACACCAGCGTGGCCCTGCACGACGCGATCAAGGGCACGGGCGTGCCGCTGATCGAAATCCACATCAGCAACGTGCACGCCCGCGAGGCTTTCCGCCACCACAGCTTCATCTCGCCGGCCGCCGCCGGCATCGTGGTGGGCTTCGGTGTCGACGGCTATGTGCTGGCGATCGACGGCCTGCTGAAGAAGGCGCGGGCAGCGAAGCCCGCCTGACGGCTGGCCGGCCGCTGCGGTCAGGCCGCGGCGATCACCGCCGCCGGAATCTGGTGGTTCTGCCCGCCGCGCTGTGCGATCTTGAGCGCGCCGACCTGGTTGCCCAGGGCCACGCAGCGCACCAGGGGCCAGCCCAGGCTCAGGCCATGCAGCAGCGCGGCGCGGAAGGCGTCGCCGCAGCCGGTGGGGTCGACCACGGCCTCGGCCTTGACGCCCGGCACGTGGGTGCGCACGCCGTCGATCCACACGTCGCAGCCCTCGGCGCCCAGGGTCACGATCACGCCCTGCAGGTTGGCTTCCTTCGACAGCGCTTCCAGCGTCACGCCCATGCGCTCGCACAGCATGGCGGCCTCGTAGTCGTTCACCGCCACCCAGCGCGCCTGGGCGACGAAGGCGCGCAGTTCGTCGCCGTTGAACATCGGCAGGCCCTGGCCCGGGTCGAAGACGAAGGGGATCTTGGCCGCCGCCAGCTGCGCGGCGTGGCTGAGCATCGCGTCGCGGCCGTCGGGCGCGATGACGGCGAGCTGGATGTCGCTGCGGTCGGTGGGCACCGGCGTGCCATGGGCCAGCTGCATCGCCCCGGGGTGGAAGGCGGTGATCTGGTTGTTGTCCTGGTCGGTGATGATCATGCACTGCGCGGTGTAGGTGTCGTTCGCGCGCAGCACCTGGCTGGTGTCCAGGCCCCAGCCCTGCAGGCGCGCCAGGTAGTCGCCGCCGTCGTTGCCCAGCGCCGCCATCACCAGCGGCTGGCCGCCCAGCAGGTGCAGGCTGTAGGCGATGTTGCCGGCGCAGCCGCCGTACTCGCGGCGCATCGTCGGCACCAGGAAGCTCACGTTCAGCATGTGCACCTTGTCCGGCATGATCTGCTGGGCAAAGCGGCCAGGGAAGTTGGTGATGGTGTCGAAGGCGAGCGAGCCGCAGATCAGGACGGACATGGTGGTGGGCGGCGGGCAGCCGGCGCGTTGGAGAGGAAAGGAAGGCAAGGCCGGCGCGGCGCGCAAGCCTCAGGGGTAGAACAGGTCCAGCGTGTAGCCGGCCACGCGGTGCTCGCCGGTGGACAGCAGCAGCGAGATCGGCAGTTCCTGGCCGGCCTGGAGGGCCGGGCGTGTCAGGCCCAGCTCGGCGGCGGCCAGCACCCGCCGCACCAGCAGCTGGCCTTGCGGGTCGGTCAGGGTCAGGTCGACGGCCGGGGCCATCACGGGCGTGTCGGCGCGGTTGTGCAGCACCAGCTGCAGGCGGTACAGCGGCGCACCGTCCACCCGGTTCAGCCCCGAGCTGGCCACCGCCAGCTGGTGGATGCGCCGCAGCGGCTGCACGCTGCAGCCGGCCAGCCGGCACAGCGCCTGCAGTGCCGGCGTGCTGCCCGGCAGGCGGGCGGCCAGGGTGTCGCGCCACAGCAGGGCCATCTGCAGCGGCACGGCCAGGGCCAGCAGCACGACGCCGGCGATGGCCGCCACCCGTGCTGCCGGGTGGCGCAGCAGGCGGCCGCGTTCGGCCTGGCGCAGGAAGCTGGGCATGGCCGTGGGCGCTGCCGCCGCGGCCAGGGCGCCGGCCGAGATCGAGGCGGTGACCGCCTCCGCCGGACCGTCCGCCAGCCGGGGCTCGATGGGCTGCAGCGGCTCGGCGGCCGGCACCGGATCGGCGACCAGCACCGGTTCGCGCACCGCCGCAGTCCGCGCGCC
>CALMIF010000461.1 GCA_937864045.1 uncultured Aquabacterium sp.
CCTGCTCGGCGGCACCATCCGGCCGCAGATGGTGCAGGCGCTGCGGGTGCTGCGCGAGCGGCTGAAGATCGGCCTGATCACCAACAACGTGGCCACGCCGGGCGCCGAGAACGCCCACCTGACGCCCAACCCGAGCGGCCGGGATGCGGTGCTGCCGCTGTTCCACCACGTGATCGAAAGCGCCAAGCTCGGCCTGCGCAAGCCCGACCCCCGGATCTACCTGCTGATGTGCGAGGCGCTGCAGGTCGAGCCCGCGCACTGCGTCTTCCTTGACGACCTGGGCGTGAACCTGAAGCCCGCGCGCCAGCTGGGCATGCAGACGATCAAGGTGGGCGACCCCGATGTGGCCCTGCGGGAACTGCGGGACCTGGTGGGCTTCGCGCTGGGCTAAGCTGCGCTGCCATGGCAGCAGCAGCCCCCGACCCCGCCGGCGCCGCAGGCAGCACGGCACCCGGCGCCTGGCTGAAGAACGGCATCGCGGGGGGCGTCGTCAGCCTGGTGGGGCTGAGCTTCTACGTCTCGTCGGCCAGCCTGCTGTTCCAGGGCCCGCTGGCGCCCTGGCTGCCAGGCGCCATCGGCGCGGCCTTCCTGGGCGGGGTGCTGCTGTCGGCCTTCGCCGCCTGGCGCGGGTCGCAGCCGCTGGCCGCCGCCGGGCCCGAGCCGGCCACCGTGCCGGTGCTGGCGGCGATGACCGCTGCGGTGGCCGCCAGCGCCAGCGGCCCGGCCCTGCTGCCGACCACGGTGGTGGTGCTGGCGCTGGCGGCGCTGGCCATCGGCCTGGCCTGGTGCGGCATCGGCCGCGCCCGCGCCGGCAACCTGATGCGCTACATCCCCTACCCGGTGATCGGCGGCTTTCTGGCGGCCGTCGGCTGGCTGTTGTTCGGCGGCGGTCTGGCGGTGGCGGCCAGTGTGCCGCTGCGCTGGGCCACGCTGGGCCAGCTTGCCGAGCCCGGCGCCGCCGCCCGCTTCGCCACCGGCCTGGCCATCGGCGTGGCCCTGTGGTGGGGCGGCACGCGCATCAAGCACGTGCTGCTCCTGCCCGCCATGCTGCTGGGCTTCACGCTGCTGCTGCATGCGGGCCTGGTGCTGGCCGGCATCGGGCTGGACGCTGCCCGCGCGCAGGGCTGGCTGATGGCCCGCTTCGATGGCGCGCTGCCGCCCTGGCCGCTGGCGCCGGCCCTGCTGCAGGCCGTGGACTGGGGCGTGGTGACGCAGCAGGGCGGACTGCTGCTGTCGGCGGTGATCGTCAGCGCCATCGGCCTGCTGCTCAGCGTCGGCAGCCTGGAAGTGGCCTTCGACGCGCCGGCCGATGTCAACCACGACCTGCGCAACCTGGGCGCCGGCAACCTGGCCTGCGCGCTGGCCGGCGGCCTGGCCGGCGGCATCTCCATCAGCCGCAGCATCACCAACCAGGCGGCCGGCGCCACCGGCAGCGCCAGCGGCTGGGTGCAGGCGGCCATCTGCGGCCTGGCGCTGGTGGGCGGCGGGCCGGTGCTGGCGCTGATCCCCAAGCCGCTGCTGGGCGGGCTGCTGGTGTCCATCGGCCTGGGCATGCTGAAGGCCTGGGTGCTGGACAGCCGGGCCCGCGTGTCGCGCACCGAGCACCTCACCGTGCTGGCCATGCTGCTGGCCACCGCGCTGCTGGGCTTCCTGCCGGCGGTGTGCATCGGCGTGCTGGCCTGCTGTGTCGATTTCGCGCTGGCCTCGTCGCGGCTGCCGCCGGTGCGGCGCGTGCTACTGCGCAGCGCCTGGCCCGGCCGTGTGGAGCACGGCCCCGACGCCAGCCGCGCGCTGGCTGCGGCCGGCGCCGGCATGCGCATCGTCGAGCTGCAGGGCGTGCTGTTCTTCGGCTCGGCCACGCGCCTGGTCGACGGGCTGGGCGCGGTGCTGGCCGAGGCCGCAGCGCCGCGCTGGCTGCTGCTGGACTTCCAGCGCGTGCCGGCGCTGGACAGCTCGGCCGCCCAGGTGCTGCTCAAGCTGGACAAGGCCGCCCGCAGGGCCGGCGCGCAGCTGCATTGCAGCGGCCTGTCGGCCGACAACACGCGTGCGCTGCGGGCTGCAGGCTTTGCGCCCGCCGGTGCCCAGCTGCATGCGGACATCGACGACGCGGTGCGCGCCTGGGACGACACCGTGCTGGCGCAGCAGCCCGCGCCCGCCGACGTGACCGCCTGGCTGGCGCAGGAGCTGGGCTCGCCCGCCGCCGCGCAGCAGGTGCTGGCGCACTTCGAGCAGCTGCAGCTGGCCGCGGGCGACCTGCTGTTCGCCCAGGGCGACCCGGGCGACGCGCTGTACCTGCTGGCCGAGGGCCGCCTGGCGGCCCGGGTGGGCGCTGCCACGGTGCGCACGCTCAACGCCGGCAGCGTGGTCGGCGAGATGGGCCTGTTCCGCGACACCCTGCGCAGCGCCGCCGTGGTGGCCGACACGCCCAGCCGCGTGCTGCGCCTGCACCGCAGCGGCCTGCAGGCACTGGAGGCCGCGTCACCCGCCCTGGCCCTGGCCCTGCACCGGCTGCTGATCCGCCAGCTGGCCGACCGCCTGGCGCAGGCCAGCACGCAGGCGCTGGCGCAGGCCGCACCCTGAAGCCGCACGCCGCGGCAGCGGCCGGATCAGCCGGCCAACACCGCGCTGTTCGGCCCATCACCGCAGCGCCACCCGCGCCAACATGGCAGCACGGCCCGGCCCCGACGGCCGGCAACAGAGGCAGCCATGGTCCACACCGATCCGCACGTCAGCCCTCAACCTGGCCCGCAGGGCCAGCAGGCCGCCCGCCCGCCCGCGCCGGTGGCGGTGCTGCCCAGCCTGGCCCTGCTGCAGCTGCGCCGGCTGATGCGCGCCGAGGGCTGGGACGTGGACGTGCCCCGCATGTGCCTGGACACCGCCTACGCCCACCACTGCCTGGCCACCGCCCACACCAGCAGCAGTGCGCGCCTGCGCGCAACCGCGCTGGCGCTGTTCGAGACCTACGGCCGCAACAGCCCGCCGGCGCTGCACTGAACGGCGCGCCGCCATGGGGGCCTAACGCCCGCCCTGCGCGTCGTCGATCTTGATGCAGGTACCGGTCACGAACTCGCTGGCCGGCGCCACCAGGTACAGCAGGGTGCTGTCCATCTGCGCCGGGTCGCCCAGGCGCGGGCGCGGAAAGTTCTTCGTGATGTCGCCCACGCGCTGCAGCATGCCGTCCATCATCTCGCTGCTGAAGGCGCCCGGCGCGATGGCGTTGACGTTGATGCCGAACTTGGCCCACTCCACCGCCAGCGCCTCGGTCATGCGCACCACGGCCATCTTGGTGGTGCTGTAGAGCGCCGCGCCGCCGCCCTTGTACTGGAAGGCGGCCATCGAGGCGATGTTGACGATGCGCCCGGGCTTGCCCGCGTCCATGCGGCGGCGGGCGAACTCGCAGCTCAGCAGCCAGGGCGCGCGCAGGTTCACGTCGAACACGCGGTCGATGTCGTCCACGCTCATCTTGTGCGCCCGCTGCGCGTCCGGAATGCCGGCGTTGTTGACCAGGATGTCGGGCGCACCGCCCAGCCTGGCGGCGATGGCGTCGAACAGCGGCACGAACTGCGCGTCCTGCGTCACGTCCAGCGCAAAGGCAGCCGCCTTGCCGCCGGCCGCGGTGATGGTGTCGACCAGGGCATCGAGCTTGTCAGTGCGGCGCGCGGCCACCGCCACCGTGGCGCCGCTGGCGGCCAGCACGCGGGCAAAGCGGTGGCCCAGGCCGGACGAGGCGCCGGTGACGAGGGCGATCCGGCCCGCCAGGTCGTGGGCGGCGTTGGGCAGGGGAAAGTCGGGCATGGCCAAGGTCTCGCTGGGGTGGCTGCAGGGCCCGTCAGGGGACCACCACCGGCCAGCGCGCGTCGGTCACGCGGGGGACAAGGCCGGCGGATTCAGGCTGCGCCGGGCGCGGCGTCGAGCAGGGCCAGCGCCTCTTCACGCCACCACTCGGCCGCCGCCAGCCAGCCTTCCCACACGCAGCCGTTGCAGCCCCGGCCGCAGCAGGTGGTGGG
>CALMIF010000462.1 GCA_937864045.1 uncultured Aquabacterium sp.
AAGGAGATGTTCTTCGCCGAGACCGTCTTCGTCAGCGCACACCCGGCCATCGAGTACGGCCTGCCCGCCGCGGCCACGCTGGCCGGCATCTTCGCGGTGGTGTATTCCTTGCGCTTCGGTCACGACGTCTTCTTCGGCCCGCCGCCTACCGACTGCCCGCGCCAGCCGCACGAGCCGGTGCACTGGATGCGCGTTCCCGTGGAACTGCTGGTGCTGGCTTGCGTGGTCGTCGGCACACTGCCGGCCTGGACCATCGGGCCTGTGCTCGCGCTGGCCGCGCAGCCAGTGGTCGGCAGCACGCTACCAGCGTACAGCCTGGCGGTCTGGCACGGCTTCAACACGCCGCTGGTGATGAGCCTGATCGCCACCGCTGGTGGCGTGCTGGTCTACCTGCGCTTCGCCGACCGCTTCAAGCAGCGCCGCGGGCGCGGCGCCCCGCTGCTCCAAGGCCTGGACGGCAAGCGCGCGTTCGAGAACCTGCTGGCGCGCGCCTCCGACGCCGCGCGACGGCTCGTGCGCTGGCTGGGTACGCGCCGGCTGCAGCCGCAGCTGTTTGCGATGCTGCTGATCGCCGGGCTCGCCGGCCTGGGATCGGCGCTCATCGTGCCGCTGACCTGGGGCGACCGCACACGTGTGCCGGTCACGCCCGAGTTCGTGTTGCTGTGGATCATCGCCGGCGCTTGCGCCATCGGCGCTGCCAACCAGGCCAAGTTCCACCGCCTGGTGGCGCTGGCCATGCTCAGCGTCGTCGGCCTGGCGCTGTGCATCACGTTCGCGTGGTTCTCGGCGCCGGACCTGGCGCTGACGCAGCTGGCCGTGGAGGTCGTCACCCTCGTGCTGTTCCTGCTGGGGCTGCGCTGGATGCCCAAGCGCGTCGAGCAGGACGATCCGCGCACGCGCGCACGCGCCTGGTGGCGTCGGCGCCGCGACCTGATGCTGGCGGTGGCCATCGGCGTTGGCCTGTCGGCGCTGTCGTATGCGCTGCTGACGCGCCATGCGCCGCTGTCGATCTCGCCCTTCTTCCTCGAGAAGGCCCTGCCCGAAGGCGGTGGCACCAACGTGGTCAACGTGATGCTGGTCGACTTCCGCGCCTTCGACACGCTCGGCGAGATCACCGTGCTGGGCATCGTCGGCCTGACGGTGTACGCGCTGCTGCGGCGCTTCCGACCGGCGCGGGAGACGACCGAGCCGACGCCCCAGCAGCAGGCCTCCGCCGACACCGCCGGCGCCGGCGCCGACCTGATCGACCGCGACGGTGACGGTGACGATCACCTGCCCCCCTACCTGGAGGTGCCCGCCGTGCTGGTGCGGCTGCTGCTGCCGGTGGCGGGCCTGTTCGCCTTCCACCTCTTCATGCGCGGCCACAACGAACCGGGCGGCGGATTCGTCGCCGGTCTGGTGGTGGCCATCGCCTTCATCACGCAATACATGGTCAGCGGGACGCGTTGGGTCGAGGAGCGCATGCACCTGCTTCCCACGCGCTGGATCGCGACCGGCCTGCTGATCGCGCTGGCCACCGGGCTGGGCTCGCTGGCGCTGGGCCACCCCTTCCTGACCACGCACACCGCCCACGTCACCTGGCCGCTGGTGGGCCAGGTGCACCTGCCCACCGCGGCGATCTTCGACCTGGGCGTGTTCGCGGTGGTGGTGGGCTCGACCCTGCTGCTGCTGACCGCCATCGCCCACCAGTCGCTGCGCGCGCGCCGCCGGCAAGGCCTGCCAACTGCTGACGGGAGGCACGGCTGATGGAAGTGGTGATCTCGATCGCGATCGGCGTGATGGCCAGTGCCGGCGTGTGGCTGGTGCTGCGGCCGCGGACCTTTCAGGTGCTGATCGGCCTGACACTGCTGTCGTACGCGGTCAACCTGTTCATCTTCAGCGTCGGCAGCCTGGCGATCGGACGCGAACCCATCGTCAAGGTGGGCGTGGCGGCCGACCTCGTCAACTACAGCGACCCGCTGCCGCAGTCGCTGGTGTTGACCGCCATCGTCATCGGCTTCGCGACGACGGCGTTGTTCCTGGTCGTGTTGCTGGTGCTGCGCGGCCTTTCCGGTGGCGACCACGTGGACGGGCAGGAGGAACGTCCATGACGGCAGCGGTGAACCACCTGCTGGTGGCGCCCGTCCTGCTGCCGCTGGCCACCGCTGCGCTGATGCTGCTGCTGGGCGAGGGCCGGCGCCGCCTCAAGGCCATCGCCAACGTGCTGTCGACCACCCTGGGCCTGGCGCTGGCCGTGAGCCTGCTGGTGGGCGTGGCGCAGCGTGAGGCGCCGGCGGCGTTCGGTGTCTATCTGCCGGGCAACTGGCCGGTGCCCTTCGGCATCGTGCTGGTGGCCGACCGGCTGTCTGCGCTGATGGCGGTGCTGACCGGCTGCGTCGGCCTGGCGTCGCTGCTCTACGCGCTGGCGCGCTGGCAGCACGCGGGCGTCTACTTCCACGTGCTGTTCCAACTGCAACTGATGGGCCTGTACGGCGCCTTCCTGACCGCCGACCTGTTCAACCTGTTCGTCTTCTTCGAGGTGCTGCTGGCGGCCAGCTACGGCCTGCTGCTGCACGGCGGTGGCGGCGAGCGGGTGCGCGCGGGGCTGCACTACATCGCCATCAACCTGGTCGCGTCGCTGCTGTTCCTGATCGGCGTGGCGGTGCTGTACGGCGTCACCGGCACGCTGAACATGGCCGATATCGCACAGAAGCTGCCCGCGGTGCCGGCCAGCGACCGCGGCCTGCTGCACGCCGGGGCGGCGATCCTGGCGATCGCCTTCCTGGCGAAGGCCGGGCTGTGGCCGCTGAACTTCTGGCTGCCGCCGGCTTATGCCGCAGCCAGCGCACCGGCCGCTGCGGTGTTTGCCGTCCTGACCAAGGTCGGCGTCTATGCCGTGCTGCGGCTGTGGACGCTGTGCTTTCCGGCGGAAGCGGGTGAATCGGCGGGCTTCGGGGGCGACGTGCTGGTCTGGGGTGGCCTCGCCACGCTGGCCTTCGGCTCGGTCGGCATGCTGGCGTCGCAGCAGTTGGCGCGGCTGGCCGGCTACTCCGTGATCGCCTCCTCCGGCACGTTGATCGCCGCGATCGGCTTCGACGCCCCGGCGCTCAGTGGTGGCGCGCTCTTCTACCTGGCCAGTTCCACCCTGGCCGGCTGCGCGCTGTTCCTGCTGGTCGAGTTGCTGGAACGGACGCGCCAGGTCGAGGTCGGCCCGCCGCAGCTGGATGACGGCAACGACGCGCTGCCCGCATTCCTGGACGCCGAGCCCCCGGACGGCATCAACCTCGACGACAACGAGGAGGCCCTCATCGGCCGCGCCATCCCGGCCGCATTGGCGTTCCTGGGCGTGGCCTTCACGGTCTGCGCGCTGGTGACGGCCGGCCTGCCGCCGTTGTCCGGCTTCGTCGCCAAGCTGGCCATGCTGTCGGCGCTGCTGGAGCAGCGGACGCCGCAAGCCTGGACGCTGTTTGCGCTGTTGATCGTGTCGGGCCTGTTCGGCGCCATCGCGCTGATGCGGGTGGGGATGCGCCACTTCTGGACCGCACAGGATCGCCCTGCGCCGCGCCTGCGCGTGATCGAGACGCTGCCGATCGCGGTCCTGCTGGCCACCTCGATGACGCTGGTTCTGCAGGCCGAAGCCGGACTCGCGTACACCCGTGCGGCCGCCGATTCCCTGCATACGCCCCGCCTCTACATCGACGCCGTGATGGGTGCGCGCCCGGTCGCACGCAACGCGGGGGCCGCACCATGAAGCGCCTGCTGCCCTCGCCCTGGCTGTCGTTGGGACTTCTTGGCGGCTGGCTGCTGCTCACGCGCAGCTTCAGTCTGGGCCAGGTGCTGCTGGGTGTCTCGGTCGCCGTGGTGATGCCGCTGCTGATGGCGCCATTGCGGCCGCGTCCGGGCCCGCTGAGGCGCTGGGTGGTGCTCGTTCGCCTGATCCTGCGCGTCGGCCGCGACGTGCTCTGGTCGGCCGCGCAGGTGGCTGCCGGCGTCTGGCGCGCGAAGGCGCACCCGCCGCGCGGTGCTTTCGTCGTCGTGCCACTCGATTTGCGCGACGTGCATGCCCTCGCCGCGCTGACGATGATCACGGCCGTCGTGCCGGGCACGGTCTGGGCGGAGCTGGCGCCCGATCGCAGTGCCTTGCTCATCCATGTCTTCGACCTCGACGACGAGGCGGCATTCATCCAGCACTACAAGGCCGACTACGAACGGCCGCTGAAGGAGATCTTCGAATGAGCGAACTGCTGTCGATGGCGATCACCGCCACGCTGATCCTGTACACCGTCGCGATGGGCATTGCGCTGGCGCGCCTCTTCGGTGGCCCGAGTGCGCAGGACCGCGTGCTGGCGATGGACTTCATCTACGTCGTCGGCATGCTGGTCATGCTGGTGCTGGCCATCCGCTACGACAGCGAGATGTACTTCGAAGGTGCGCTCCTGATGGTGCTGTTCGGATTCGTCGGCTCGGTGGCGATGGCCAAGTTCCTGCTGCGCGGCGAGGTGATCTGATCATGCCCTCGGTCATGCCACCATTGAGCGAGATCCTGGTGGCGGTGCTGCTCCTGGGCAGCGGCGGTGTGGTGCTGGTGGCCGCGCTCGGTCTGCGGCGGCTGCCCGACTTCTTCCTGCGTATGCACGCGCCGGCCCTGGCCTCCACGCTCGCAGCGTGGATCGTCAGCCTCGCCTCCATCGTCCACTTCAGCGCGCGGGGTGCGAGTCTTGCCTTGCACGTCTGGCTGATCATCATCGTGCTCTCGATCACGGCCCCGATCACCACCATCGTTCTGGCACGCGCCGCGCTGTTCCGACGACGCCAGGCCGGGGATCATCCCTTGCCCGCACCGCTGCGGCGGCGAAGCTGAACAGTGGCGGAAGCGCAGGACCTCGAGACGGCAGACGAGCGCATGTTGGAAGCGCCGTGGACGACCTGGTCTGCCTACCATCGGCCGACCAGCAGGTGTGCGGTGACCGTCTGAGCGGGTCTGCGGCACAGGTCGTGCGTGGATGCACGATGCGATCGCGGTTGAACGGCCAATCCTTCGCAGCAACTTGTTGACACTGCCATGGTCAGTCCATTTGGAGTGCTCGTTCATTCCTCTGCAATACGCCTACGCCCCAGTGCGACATGCGCTCCAAGATTTGCGTGAAGCACCCTGCGGCAATAAACTTTCGCGATGAGTTCTACCCTGTTCCTACCCGCGTTCGGCGGTGCATTCAGCGAAGCGGCATTCTTTGCTGCAGTGTCGCTGTGCACGCCGCAGTTGCGTGCCGGGATGGGGACTCACACCCGTCAGCCGGCCGCACATCCTTAGGCCCGGCGATCACCTCCACACCAGTTGCGCAAACCTCAGATCGCCGGGCTCCCAGCCCGCGCGTAGATGCGTGTCTCCGACCCGGAGGCACTCAGCTTGACACTGAAG
>CALMIF010000463.1 GCA_937864045.1 uncultured Aquabacterium sp.
GGCCTGGAGCGCCTGCGCGAGCTGGCTGCGCGCATCCGGCTCTGAACGGGTCCAGGCGTCAAGGCACCCGGGCCAGCAGCGCCAGGCCCAGGGCGGCCACCCCCGCAATCCAGACGGTCTCGGCCAGCAGCATGAGCACCGGCGTCCAGCCCAGCTTGAACAGGTCCTCGAAGCTGGTCTTGACGCCCGACGCGGCAATCGCCACCACCAGCAAGCCGCGCGAGGCCTGGCTGGCCGGACCCGAGACCGCCGGTGGCACCAGCCCCGAGGTGGCCAAGAGCATGAAGACGACAAAGGCGAGCAGGAAACCCGGCACCAGCGGCACGGCCGGCTCGGCGGCCGCGTCGTCATCGGCGTCCGCCGCCACACTGGCCGGGCGGGTGGCCAGGGCCACCAGCAGCACCACCGGCATCAGCAGCATCACGCGGAACAGCTTGACGACGGTGGCGCTGTCGGCCGCCGCCGTGTTGCCGGCCTCTGACAGCATCATGCCGGCGGCCACCACCTGCGCCACGTCGTGGATGGTGGCACCAAAAAACACCCCGGCTTGGGCTGGGCTCATGCCCGCCAGCCGGGCGACCAGCGGGTACACCACCATCGCCAGGGTGGACAACAAGGTGACCCCGACGACCGCGAGCAGGGTGAAGCGCTCGTTCTCCTTGGTCTGTGGCAGGACGGACGACACCGCCAGCGCCGCCGAAGCACCGCAGATGCCCACCGCGCAGCCCGACACCAGGCCCTCGGCCGTCGGACGGCGCAGCGTGCGGGCCAGCAGCAGGCCCAGGCCGATGGTGGAGGCCACGCCCAGCAGCGCGAGCACCCCGGTGGCCCATCCCAGCGCCGTGACCTGGGCCACGGTGATGCGCAGGCCCAGCAGGGCCACGCCTGCGCGCAGCAGCGTGCGGCCGCAGAAGTCGATGCCCGGGCGGATGGTGGGGTCGCGCGAGAGGAAGTGGAAGGCCAGACCGATCAGCAGCGCATACAACAGCTGCGGTCCGCCGTAGTGTTCGGCCACGAAGGTGGCTGCCAGCGCCACCACGCCGCACAGCAGCAGGCCGGGCGCCAGGGCCCGGGCGCGCTGCAGCGGCTGGCGCGCGAAAGGGATCAAGCCGCTGCCGCCAGCCGGTCGGTGCAGACGCGGTCCCAGGCGTCCTCGATCCAGTCGCAGAGGATGGAGCGGGTCTCGCGCGGGTCGATGATGTCCAGGATGCCGAACTTCTCCGCCGTGCGAAACGGCGAGGTCATGTTCAGGTAGAAGGCCTCCAGCTCGGCGCGCTTGGCGGCCGGGTCGGGTGCGGCGTCGATCTCGGCCTTGTGCGCCGCCATCACGCCGCCCTCGATCGGGATCGAGCCCCAGCGCGCGGAGGGCCAGGCGTAGCGCAGGTTCAGCGCCTCGCCGTACTTGGGCGCGTGCAGCGCACCAGCCATGCCAAAACAGCGCCGGATCAGGATCGACACCCAGGGCGAGCGGCATTCGTTCAACGCCTCGCCCACGCGCGTGGCGCCCAGCAGCGTGCCGCCGAGCTCGGCTTCCAGCCCGGTCTGGTTGCCCGGCTGGTCCACGAAGTTGACCACCGGCAGGCCGAACAGGCTGCACAGCTTCACATGCCGTTCCATCTTGTAGGCGGCCTGGATGGTCATGGCGCCGCCCTGCACCTTGGGGTCGTTGGCGATCACGCCCACCGGCACGCCGTTCAGCCGCGCCAGCGCGGTGATGACCGAGCCGCCCTGCCAGCGGCCGATCTCGAACACCGAGTCCCGGTCCAGGATGCTGGACAGGATCTTGCGCGGGTCGTAGATCTTGCGGCGGTCACGCGGGATGGCGTCTTTCAGCCAGTCGTCGGCGCGATCGGGGTCGTCGGTGGCCGGCAGCACCGGCGCGGTGTGGAACACGCTGCGCGGCAGGTAGCTCAGGAAGCGCTGCACCTGCGCCAGCGCGTCGGCCTCGTCCACCGCCTCGTTGTGCACCAGCGCGCTCTTGCGGTGCACCAGGTGCCCGCCCAGGGCGTTCTTGTCGATGGACTGGCCATAGGCCTGCAGCACCACATGGGGCCCCGCCGCCATCACCTGCGCCTGCTCGCGCACCATCACCGAAAAGTGCGAGGACAGCACCTTGATCGCGCCCTGCCCGGCGCAGGCGCCCAGCGCCACGCCAACCACCGGCACGGTTTTCAGCAGCTCATTGGCCGGCCAGCTCGGGTACTCGGGGATCTTGGTGCCGCCAATCTGCATCAGCAGCTTGACGCTGCCGCCGGCCGAGTCGACCAGGCGGATGATGGGCATGCGCAACTGGTGCGCCAGGCGCTCGATGTAGATCCACTTGTCGGCGATCGTGGCCTCGGACGAGCCGGCGCGGATGGTGAAGTCGTCCACGTGCAGCGCCACCTTGCGTCCCTGGATGCGCCCGGTGCCCACGATGGCGTTGGTCGGGTCGATGCGTTCGAACACGCCCTCGCGGCTGTAGTGGCCCTTGCCGGCCAGGCTGCCGAGTTCGCGGAAGCTGTCGGCATCCAGCAGCGCCGCGATGCGTTCGCGCGCGTTGAGGCGTCCGCTGGCCTTGAACTTGGCCAGCGCCTCGGGCCCCCCCATGGCATGGGCCTGGGCCCGGCGCTGCTGCAGTTCGCCGAGTTCGGCGGCCCATTCGCCGGTGGGCTCGAAAGTGTGTGGGGTGCTCATTTCGCTTCCAGTCCCAGTTCGGTCACCAGCGCCTGGGTGGCCTTCAGTTCATCCTGCAGGTAGCGGTAGGAGTCCACATAGCCCTTGAACATCGGCTTGTTGCCGGACTTCTCGACCAGCGAGATCCAATCCTTCGATGCGGCCACCTGCTTGAGCGCCTGTTCCCAGAAGCGGATCTGCTCCGCGTCCACGGCCGGGGCCAGCAGCACGCCGTTGTAGCTCACGTAGTCGGCGGCCACCCCTTGCTCGCGCCAGGTGGGCACGGCGGCCAGCGGGCCGGTGCCGCGCACCGGGGCGGCGCTGACCAGGATGCGCACCTTGCCGGCCTGCGCCATCGGCACCACGGTGGGGCCGGTGGCGGAGACCACGTCCACGTGGCCGCCCAGCAGCGCGCTCATCGAGTCGGCCGAGGAGCGGAACGGCACCACGGTGAGTTTGGTGATGTCGATGCCGGCCACCTTCAGCGGCTTGGCGATGGCCAGGTGCGTGTTCAGGCCCTT
>CALMIF010000464.1 GCA_937864045.1 uncultured Aquabacterium sp.
TGACCGGGCCCGCGTTCTGGCAGACCACCGAGATCGAGGACGCGCCGGCCCTGGTCGACGCCACGCTCGCCTACCTTGCCACGCGGGTGGCCGCATGACGGCGCGCAGCAACGCAGCCGGCAGCCCCGCCATCATCGAGTCGCCCGGCTGGTTCGACTGCGAGGGCGATCGCCTGCTGGGGATGCTGGCCACGCCCGCCGGAGATGCCGCACCAGCCAGCGAGACCGGCGTCGTCGTCGTGGTGGGCGGGCCGCAGTACCGGGCCGGCAGCCATCGCCAGTTCGTCGCGCTGGCACGCCAGCTGGCCGCCGAAGGATGGCCCTGCCTGCGCTTCGACGTGCGCGGCATGGGCGACAGCGAAGGCGCGCAGCGCAGCTTCGAGACGCTCGATGCCGACATCGCCGCCGCGGTGGCCCACCTGCGCGCACGCTGCCCGACGGTACAGCGGGTGGTGCTGTGGGGGCTGTGCGACGGCGCATCGGCCGCCCTGCTCTACGTCCAGCGCCGGCGCGACCGCCGCATCGGCGGCCTGGTGCTGCTCAATCCCTGGGTGCGCTCGACCGCCAGCCTGGCCCGCACGCACGTGCAGCACTACTACCTCGACCGCCTGCGCCAGCCCGCGTTCTGGCGCAAGCTGTTCAGCGGCCAGGTGGCGGGTGCGGCGCTGTCCGGGCTGGTGCGCAACCTGCGCCTGGCCCGCGGCGGCAGTGCCGCCACCGACACGGCGATGTCCTTCCAGTCCCGCATGGCCGCCGGCTGGACCGATGGCCGCCTGCCGATCCTGTTGCTGACCAGCGAGCGCGACCTGACGGCCCAGGAGTTCCTGGACGCCAGCGCCAGCGACCCCGCCTGGCAGCGTGCGCTGCGCGAGAACCCGCCCCGGCACGTCGTGCTGCCTGGCGCCGACCACACCTGCGCCGTGCCCGGCACCCAGGCCCTGGCCGAGCAGGCCATGCTGCAATGGCTGCGCACGACCCTGCCGCAACGACCCTCCGATCAGAGCTCCGCCATGCCAATCCATCCTGAAGCCGACGCCATCGTCGTGGGCCTGTGCGGCCACGGCTTGGCCACGGTGCGTGCACTCGCCCGCCACGGCGTGCGCGTGCTGGTGCTGGAGCGCAACCGCGACCTGCCCGGCACCGCCACCAACTGCACCCGCGTGCAGTACGTCGACGACATCAACGGCGACGGCCTCGTCGATGCGCTGGTGGCGCTGCGCCAGGGCGCGCCGGCCGGCACACGCCAGCCGACGCTCCTGCTGACCAACGACCGCATGGTGGCCACGGTGGCGCGCCATGCCGAACGGCTGACGCCGTTCTACCGCATCAGCTGGGCGACCTCCGCCGCCGACGTGCTGCGCCTGCTGCGCAAGGACGAGATCGAGGCGCAGTGCCGCAGCAACGGGCTGAACTACCCGCGCACCGCGACCATCGATGACCTGGACGGCATGGACCGGGCGCTGGCGGGCATGCGCTTCCCGCTGATCTTCAAGCCGACCCAGCCGATCTCGGCGTTCAAGACCATCGTGGTGCAGAGCGCCGGCGAGATCGCCGCGCACCGGCCCATGCTGCAGCGCTGCCTGCCCGTCATCGCCCAGGAGTTCATCGCCGGCGACGACCGCTGCATCCACTTCGGCGCCCTGCTGCTGGAGCGCGGGCGCGTGCTGGCCCGCTTCGAGGGCCGCAAGCTGCGCTCGCGGCCCATGGGGCACACGACCATCGCCGTGCCCCAGCCGCACGACGAGGTGCATGCGCTGGCGCTGCAGTTCTTCGCCGGCCTGGACATGAGCGGGCCGGTGTCGCTGGAGCTCAAGCGCGACCCGGACGGGCGCTTCTGGGTGATCGAACCCACCGTCGGTCGCACCGACTTCTGGATCGACGTGGCGGTGCACAACGGCGTCAACATCCCGATGCTGGAGCACCAGCAGCAGGTGGGCTCGACGCCCCGTGCGCCTCAGCAGGTGCAGCGCACGCTGTGGCTCAATGGCGAGCGCGACCCGATGGGCCTGCTCTGGCTGCTGCGCCACGAACCATCCAGGCTGCTGCGGCTGCGCGTGCGCGGGCTGTACCTGGACCTGCGCGACCCGGGGCCGGTGCTGGTGCTGCTGAGGCAACGCCTGGCCGGCACGCCGCAGCGGGTGTGGCGCAAGCTGTTCGGCTGAACATGCCCCCCGCCAACGACCGCCCCGGGCGTGTCGCACACAGCAGCCGCCTGGGCGACGGGCGTGAAGTGGCCGCCTACCCGGGCGATGCGCCGCTGCCGGACGACGTGCGCCGCTTCTTCGATGCACATGCCGCCACCAATGTCGAGCTGCGTCACGAGTGGTTCAGCCTGCTCACGCAGTGCATTCCCGGGCTGGCCAGCCAGGCGCGCTACCTGGTCCTGCGCGATGCGGACGGCTGCGCAGCGGTCTGGCCGGTGCTCGTGGGCCGCGAAGCGGGCGCGCTCAGCAACTACTTCAGCGCGCTCTATGCGCCCGCACACCGTCCCGGGCTGGTGGTTGCCGACCTGGTGCCGCTGGCGCACCTGCTGCGCCGGCAGGCCGGGCACGCACCGACCTACCGCTTTGCGCCCATGGACCCGCAGGCGCAGGCATTCCTGCTGCTGGAACAGACGCTGCGCGCCACCGGGTTGCTGACCTCGCGCTACTACCGCTTCGGCAACTGGTACCTGCCCACCGCCGGGCTGGACTGGGACCGCTACTTCGCCGACCGCCCCGGCGAGCTGCGCAACACCGTGCGCCGCACGCGGGCGCGGTTCAGCCAGGCCGGCGGCACGCTGGAACTGGTGTCCGACCGGGCAGCACTGGACCGGGGCATCGCCGCCTACGAGCAGGTCTACGCTGCCAGCTGGAAGGAGCGCGAGCCGTACCAGGGCTTCGTTTCGTCCCTGGTGCGCCTGTGCGCCGAGCAGGGCTGGCTGCGCCTGGGCATCGCCTGGTTGGACGGCCGGCCGATCGCCGCCCAAATCTGGATCGTCGCCTTCGGCCGCGCCGAGATCTTCAAGCTGGCCTACGACAACGACTTCCGCCGGTTCTCGCCGGGCACGCTGCTGACGACCATGCTGCTCAAGCACTGCATCGAGCAGGACCGGGTGCAGGAAGTCGACTACCTGATCGGCGACGACGACTACAAGTCGGCCTGGATGACCCACCGCCGCGAGCGCTGGGGCCTGGTGGCGCACGATCCGCGCACCCTGCGCGGTGCGCTGGGCGCGCTCGGCCAGACGCTGTCAGCCGGCTTCCATGCCGGCATGCGTGCGCTCGGCCTGCCCGACGGCCGGCGCCTGCGGCCCGGCGAGGCCCAGGCGCATGGCCGGCCGGCGGGGCTCCCGCAACAGCACCGGACCGCCACACCGTGCGCCCGGCGCAAACCCTGAGGGCCGCCGCGATGGGTTCGGTGCGCAAATCGATTGGCTACTCCACGCTCAACGGCTGGACCGGCGTCGTCTTCCAGCTGGTCAGCACCGTCGTGGTGGCCCGCATCCTGACGCCCGAGCAGACCGGCGTCTTCGCGGTGGCCGCTGTCTTCGCGTCGCTGGCCAGCACCTTCCGCGACTTCGGCGTCGGCGAGTACCTGATCCAGGAGCGCGAACTCACCGACGACGCGATCCGGGCCGCCACCACCGTCAACATCGCGGTCTCCTGGGCGATGGGCGTCCTGCTGTTCCTGCTGGCGCCCTGGATCGCCCAGTTCTACCGCAACCCCGGGGTGGGAGAGGTCATGCGCGTCATGGCCTTCAGCTTCCTGCTGATCCCGTTCGGCGCGGTGACGATGGCCTGGTTCCGGCGCGAGCTGGACTTCCGGCCGCTGGTGCTGGCCAACCTGGCGTCGAGCACGGTGTCGCTGGTCGTGGTGCTGGTGATGGCGCTGCAGGGCCACGGCTACATGAGCCTGGCCTGGTCCTCGCTGGCTGGCGTGGCGGTCACGGTGCTGGTGTCCATGTGGTGCCGGCCGGCCAGCTTCCCGCGCTGGCCCGGGCTGCGGGGCGTGCGCAAGGTGGTCGACTTCGGCAAGTTCGCCAGCGGCATCTACATCTTCGGCCAGCTCGGGCGGGGCGCGCCGGAGATGATCATCGGCCGCGTGCAGGACATGGCGTCGGTAGGCATGTTCAGCCGGGCCAACGGCATGGTGGAGATCTTCCACCGCCTGGTCATGCGCTCGATCATGCCGGTGTGCCTGCCCTACTTTGCCCAGGGCATGCGCGAGCACGGCTCGCCGCGCAAGGGCCTGCTGCGCACCATGAGCCTGCTGTCGGCGGTGGGCTGGCCGTTCCTGCTCTTCGTCGGCCTGGCCGCCTATCCGGCCATCCGGTTGATGTACGGCATCCAGTGGGTGGACGCGGTGCCGCTGTCGCGCATCCTGGTCACCGTGGCGGCGGTCGAACTGGTGTACTACCCGGCCAAGGAGGCGATGCTGGCCCAGGGCAAGGCGCGCGAGAGCAACACCCTGCAGCTCATCATGCAGACCCTGCGCGTGGCCGGCCTGTTCGGCGCCATTCCCTGGGGCCTGCCGGGCGCCGCCTGGGGCCTGCTCGTCGCCGTGACGCTGGGCGCCGTGCTGTCGCACCTGTACCTGGCCCGCCACATCGGCCTCAGCGTGGGCGACGTGGTCCGCGCGCTGCGGCCCAGCCTGGGCGTGGCCCTCGTGTCGACAGCGCCGATGAGTGCCTGGCTGCTGCTGATGCCGGTGAACGAGTCCAATTTCGTGCGCGTTGGCGTGCTCGGCGGCCTGGCCTGCGCCCTGGCCTGGGTGCTGGCCGTGCGGGTCTGCCGCCACCCCATCGGGGAGGAGCTGCAGCGGGTGCAGCAGCTTGTCTTGCGGCGGCGCAACGCCTGAGCGATTTCGCTCCGCGCCCACCAAACGTCACATCTTTCACGACTCCAGCACCCGAATGAGTGGGTGCGCCGAGTCTGTAGCTCGGTTCGAATGTGGAATTGTTTACGGCGTCGGCCCCCCCAACCGGCGCCTCCCACTG
>CALMIF010000465.1 GCA_937864045.1 uncultured Aquabacterium sp.
GGCCTGGCGTTGCGCTTCTCGTCGTAGTCGTAGTAGCCGGCGCCGGTCTTCTGGCCGCGGCGGTCCATCTCGCACAGCACCTCGCGCACGGTGCTGCTCTTGGTCGTCTCCTTGCTCCAGCCGATGTCCAGGCCGGCCAGGTCGCTCATCGCGAACGGGCCCATCGGCATGCCGAAGTCGTAGAGCACGCGGTCGATGTCCCAGGGCATCGCACCCTCCATCAGCATGGCCTGCGCCTGCTGGACGCGGGCAAACAGCATGCGGTTGCCGATGAAGCCCGGGCACACGCCCGAGACCACGGCCACCTTGCCGATCTTCTTGCCGATCTGCATGGCCGTGGCCAGGGCGGTGGGGCTGGTCTTGCTGCCCCGCACCACCTCCAGCAGCTTCATCACGTTGGCCGGGCTGAAGAAGTGCATGCCGACCACCGCCTCGGGCCGGCTCTTGGCGGCGGTGGCGATCTCGTTGACGTCCAGCGCCGAGGTGTTGGTGGCCAGCACGGCGCCGGGTTTGCAGATGGCGTCGAGCTTGGCGAAGATTTCCTTCTTGATCGCCATGTTCTCGAACACGGCCTCGATCACCAGGTCGCAGTCGGCCAGCGCCTTCATGTCCAGGCTGGGACTCAGGCGGCCCATGCGCTGCTCGACCTGCTCGGCGGTGAGCTTGCCCTTCTTGGCGGTGTTTTCGTAGTTCTTGCGCACGACCGCCAGCCCGCGGTCCAGCGCGGCCTGGGCGGTCTCGACGATCACCACCGGGATGCCGACGTTGGCGAAGTTCATCGCGATGCCGCCGCCCATGGTGCCGGCGCCGATGATGCCCACCTTGTTGACCTTCACCGTGGGCGTGTCGTCGGGCACGTCGGGGATCTTGGCGGCGGCGCGCTCGGCGAAGAAGGCATAGCGCTGGGCCTGGCTCTGGATGCCGCCGACCAGTTCGAGGAACAGCTTGCGCTCGACCGCCTTGCCTTCGTCGAAGGGCAGGTTCACCGCGGCCTCGATGCAGCGGATGTTGTATTCGGGCGCCAGGAAGCCGCGGAAGCGCTTGGCATTGGCGGCGCGAAAGTCGGCGAACAGCGCGGCATTGCCACGTGCAGGCAGCACCTTGTCGTCGCTGTCGCGCACCTTGCGCAGCGGCCGGCCCTCGGCCAGCACCTGGCGGGCGAAGGCGACGGCGCCGTCACGCAGCTGGCCCTCGGGCACCACGGCGTCGACCAGGCCCGAGGCCAGGCATTCGGCCGCCGGGATGTGGGTGCCGGCGGTGATGTAGTCCAGCGCCTTGGCGGCGCCCACGATGCGCGGCAGGCGCTGGGTGCCGCCGGCGCCGGGCAGCAGGCCCAGGTGCACCTCGGGCAGGCCGCACTTGGCACTGGGCACGGCCACGCGGTAGTGGCAGCACAGCGCCACTTCCAGCCCGCCGCCCAGTGACGTGCCGTGGATCGCGGCGATCACCGGCTTGCTGCTGTTCTCGATCATGTCCTGCGCCTCGTACAGCGAGGGCGCCTGCGGCGGCTTGCCGAACTCGGTGATGTCGGCACCGGCCAGGAAGGTGCGGCCGTCGCAGATGAAGACGATGGCCTTGACGGCCGGGTGGGCCTGGGCGGCGGCGATGCCGTCGATGATGGCCTGGCGCATCGAGCGCGACAGCGCGTTCACCGGCGGGTAGCCGACGGTGACGATGCCGATCTCGCCGTCGACGTCGAGGCGCTGGGTGGCGTTGGCAGGGGCGTTGGTGGACATGCGTGTCTCCGCGGGGCGTTGTCGTGCCGGGAATGTGTCGCCGACCGACGGGCGCGGGCTGTCACCGGGCCGACTCCGCCGCCGGATTGCCGCTGTTAGCGTGCTGCGCGCAGGCTGGGATGCCGGGCTTCGCCAGCGGCCGGCTGACGCTGCATGCGGCCGACCTGGACCAGCCTGGCTGCTAGGACGCGGTGTTCCGCGGCTGCCACGGCGTGGCCCACCTGTCGCACCTCAGCACTTACGAGGACCAGGACCGCATCCGCCGGGTCTGCGCCCACATCATCGACAGCATCCATGCCTCGGGCTCGGTGACGCGGGTGGTGGTGACGTCGAGCATCGCCGCGGTGATCTCCGAGATGGGCATGCAGGAGCTGGTGCGCCGCCCGGTGTGCAACGAGGACCGCTGGCCCGACGAGACCAATCCCAAGCGCAGCCCCGAGCGCGGCCAGGGCTATTCGATGGGCAAGGTGCTGGCCGAGCGGCTGTTCGCCGAGGCCGCGCAGCGCCATGGCGGCTGGTCCAGCGTGGCCTGCTGTCCGGGCGACAACGTCGGGCCCATCCTGTCGGCGCACCAGCAGGGCTTCGGGCCCTGGCAGAAGCTGATCGCCGGCATGCTACGCGGCGAGTGCGCGCAGACCGGCGTCTACCGCCCGTGGATGCCGGTGGACGTGCGCGACGACGCGGCCTGCCACATCGGCCTGCTGGAAAGCGCGGCGGTGAAGAACGGCGAGCGCTATCTCGCCTGGTCGGCCGAGGCCGTGCCGGTGGAGCAGGTCAATGCCGGCATTGCCCGCCTGCTGCCCGAACTGGGCCACGACGCGGGCCCGGTGGTCGACCACCAGCCCGAGCGCATCCAGGCGCGGGAGGCGGAGATGCGCGCGATCTGGGCCGGCTGCGACCTGCGCAACGAGCGCATCCGGGCCACGCTGGGCGTGAGCTTCCGGCCCTGGGACGAATCGTTGCGCGACTGCGTGGAGTCGCTGATCGCCGTGGCGGGCGTGCAGCCGCGGCGCAAGCCGGGCTTCAGTGCGCCGGCCTGAGCCGGTTCACAACTTAGGCGTGCCTTTCATCACCGACATGGCGGTGGCCACCAGGGCCGACACCTCGGTCATGTTGCCGGGCACGATCATCGTGTTGTTGGCCTTGGCCAGGTTGGCGTAGGCGCCGATCGCCTTCTCGGCCACCTGCAGCTGCACGGCCTGGGCGCCGCCGGGCGCCTCGATGGCCGCGGCGATGCGGCGGATGGCATCGGCCGAGGCTTCGGCCAGTGCGGTGATGGCGGCGGCCTCGCCCTGCGCCTTGTTGATGTCGGCCTGCTTCTCGCCCTCGCTGCGGGCGATGCTGGCCTCGCGTTCGCCGGTGGCGATGTTGATCTGCTCCTGGCGCCGGCCCTCGCTGGCGGCGATCAGCGCGCGCTTCTCGCGCTCGGCGGTGATCTGCGCCTGCATGCTGCGCAGGATCTCGGCCGGCGGCGTCAGGTCCTTGATCTCGTAGCGCAGCACCTTCACGCCCCAGTTCAGCG
>CALMIF010000466.1 GCA_937864045.1 uncultured Aquabacterium sp.
GCGGCCCAGGTGCCGGCGGTGAACGGCGGCAGGCCGGCCTCGGCGCCGGTGGGCACGTTGGGCAGCAGCGACCAGCGCGCCGGCAGCAGCACCGCCAGCGGGCGCAGCTTGCCCTCCTTGATGTGGCCCATGGTGCTGGCCGGCGTGGCAAAGGTCAGCTGCACATGGTTGCCCAGGATGTCTGTGACCGTCGGCGCCTCGCCCTTGTAGGGCACGAGGTTGGTGTCGGCCTTCACCGACTTCAGGTTGTTGTGCATCAGCTGGGTGACGCCCGAGTAGCTGCCGTAGCCCAGCTTGCCGGGGTTGGCGCGGGCGTAGGCCAGCAGCTCGTTGACATCCTTGGCCGGCAAGGACGGGCTGGTGACCAGCACGTAGATGTAGCGCCCGACCAGCGACACCGGGGTGAAGTTCTTCACCGGGTCGTAGGGCGGGGTCTTCTTGAGCAGGGGCACCTGCATCATCGGCGTGTTGCTGGCCAGGAAGAAGGTGTGGCCGTCAGGCTCGCTGCGGGCGACGAAGTCACCGGCAATCGCCCCGTCGGCACCCGGCCGGTTCTCCACCAGCACCGGCTGGCCCAGGCTGGCCTGCAGCGTCTGCGCCAGGATGCGCGCCACCGCGTCGGTGCTGCCGCCGGGCGGGAACTGCAGCACGATCTTGACCGGCTTGCTGGGCCAGGCCGCGCCGGCTTGGGCATGCACGGCCGCGGGCCAGGCCACGGCCATCACCGCGGCGAACAGGGACTGCAGGAAGGCGCTGCGCTTCATCGGGAATCTCTCCGGGGGTGCGGAATGGCGCCGCCATTCTCGCCAGCACGCCGGCCGCGGCGATGCCGCAGGTGACAGGCCGCGTCAGCCCAGCGCCATCTGCAGCAGGCTGCCCAGCGGTGCGGGCACGATGCGCAGCTGCAGCGCCGCATCCTGGCTGCCAGCGGTCCAGATGCGCTCGTCAGGCCGGGCCAGTGCGTCCTCGGCGCCGGGTGGCTGGCCGTCGCCGAAGACGCTCAGCACGATGGGGGCCGGCAGCAGCGACCAGTGGCCGCCCTGCGCCACCGCCCGCACCAGGGCAAAGCCCACCGGACCGCCAGGGTCCGGGCCCAGGCCCAGGTCGCCGCGCGGCGACAGGTCGCTGATGCGCGTTCCCAGCAGACGCAGGATGTGCTGCTGGGTCAGCACCTGGGTCAGGGTCAGCGCGGTGTTGGCGGTGGCAGGCATGGTGCGGGTGTGCGGGGTCGATGGCGGGCAGTCGGCGCTTCACGCTATGCGAGCCCGGGAGCGCAGGTCATCGCCAACTTGCACGATGGCCGGCGCAAAAGCTGTTACATAAACGCACCGAGGCCGCGACAGCGGTCCACCCGGAGTTCAGGAGGAACGCGTGCTGCAGGTGCTGGCATTCGGTCGGGTCACGGTGCGTGTGGCCGAGCGTGTGTTGCTGGTCGATGGCGAGCCCATGGCCTTGGGTGCACGCGCCTTCGATGTGCTGGTGGCGCTGGCCGAGCGCAGCGACCGCGTCGTCAGCAAGGCGGAACTGCTGGACCTGGTCTGGGAAGGCCTGGTGGTGGAGGAGAACAACCTCACGGTCCAGATTTCCACGCTGCGGCGCGTGCTGGGGGCTGCCGCCATCACCACCATCCCCGGCCGGGGGTACCGCCTGACCCTGCCGCGCGACAGCTTGCCGGCCGAGCCGGCATCACCCGCTGCGCCGACGCCTGCCAGCCGGCTGCAACGCCGCCTGGCCGCCGTGGTGCAGGCTGACGTGGTCGGCTGGGCACGGATGCTGGCGCGCGACACCGAGGCCGCCGCGCTGCGCTGGCGGCGCACCCGCAGCGAGCGCATCGAACGCGAGGTGCCGCGCTACGGCGGCCGCCTGCACGAGCTGACCGCCGATCGCGTGCTGGTCGAGTTCGCCAGCGTGGTCGACGCCGTCGACTGGTCGCTGGCCCTGCAGCAGGGCCTGGCGCAGCAGCGGGCCGCGGCCGGTGCCGACGAAGCGCATGCGCTGCACATGCGCATCGGCATCGCTGTGGATGACGTGATCGTCGACGACGGCAAACTGGTCGGCGATGGCGTCAGCGTGGCGTCCGATCTGCAATCGTGTGCGGGGCATGACGACGTGCTGGTGACCCAGAAAGTGCGCGACTTCGCCTTCGGCAAGTGCGACGGCCACTTCGAACCGCTGGGCGAGCGCCTGATGCGCCGCACCGGCCGGCCCATGCACGTGTTCCGCGCCGCGGCCCATGCCGATGCCTCGGCACGCACCGGGCGCCGCGTGGGGCCGGCCCAGCTGGCCACGCTGGCCGTGCTGCCCCTGATCAACGAGACCGGCGCCGATGCCTACTTCGGTGAAGGCATCACCGAGGAAATCATCGCTGCGCTGTCGCTCAACCGCGCGCTGTTCGTGATCGCGCACGGCTCGTCGCTGCATTTCCGCGACCGCCAGGACACGCTGGCCGACGTGGCCGAGGAACTGGGCGTGCGCTACCTGCTGGCGGGCAGCGTCCACCAGGCGGGCGCGCAGCTGCGCATCCATGTGCGGCTGCTGCATGCGGCCGACCAACGCATCCTGTGGCGGCAGCGCTACGACGGCAGCAGCGACGATCTGTTCAGCTTCCAGTCCGAGATCGCCGCCAGCGTGGCCGCCGCGGTGGCGCCGCCATTGCAGGACGAGGAGGTGGCGCGCGTGCGCCGTCGCCCCAGCGAGCACGACGGCGCCTACGACTGCGTGCTGCGTGCGCTGACCGGCATCTACCAGCTGCGCACACCGGCCTTCGCAGCCGCCGGCGACCTGCTGCGCCGCGCGGTGCAGCTGGACCCGGACTACGCCCAGGCCCATGCCCACCTGGCCTGGTGGTACAGCCTGGCCGCCGCCGAGGGCAGCATGGCCACGCAGGGCGAGGAGAGCCGTCTGGCGCTGGACCATGCCATGCAGGCGGTGCGGCTGGACGGACGCGACGCCTGGGCACTGTCGGTGGCCGGCTACATGCTGTCGTTGCAGAAGAAGCAACATGCGCAGGCGCTGGACATGCAGGAACAGGCGCTGGCCATCAACCCCAGCTGCGCCGCCGCCTGGGCCCGCAGCGGCGCCACGTTGTCTTACCTGGGCCGCTGTGACGACGCGCTGTCGCGGGTGCACCAGGCCGTGCGGCTGAGCCCCTTCGACCAGCACCAGTTCTGGCACTACACCATCTGCGGCAGCGCCTGCTTCGGCGGCGGACGCTATGACGAATCGGTGGCCTGGCTGGGCAAGGCGCTCCGGCTGAATCCCCACTACAACGGCGCACGGCGCTTCCTGATCGGCGCGCTGGTGCGCACCGGCGAGCTGCGCGAGGCCCGCGAACTGGCCCAGGCGCTGCTGGTCGAGACGCCCGACTTCTCGCTGCAGGCCTTCAGCCAATGGTCGCCGCTGCAGCAGCCGATGCTCGACAACCTGCTGCAGGCGCTGCAGTCCGCGGGCCTGCCACCCTGATCGACACCTGGCGCCGCTGGCTGACAGGCAGCCCGGCGCCCTCCGCCCCCCCGAGGAGGCTCCATGGTCTGGAATGCACAGAACCTGTTCCCGCTGACCAGCGGCAACCACGCGCCGTACGGCGCCCACAACCACGCGGCGTATTCGGCGCCCAACCACGCGGCCTACTCGGCGCCCAACCACGCAGCCTATTCGGCGCCCAACCACGCCGCCTATTCGGCACCCAACCACGCCGCCTACAGCGCGCCCAACCATGCGGCCTATCCGGCCGGCGCCGCGCTGCCCTGGGCCGCACCGCTGCCGGGCACCGGCGCCGGCGGCGCCAGCGGCAGCGGCTTCCTGGGCGGCTACGGGCCGGTGGCGCGCAGCGAATACGCCACACCCGCCGCCTTGGCGCCCGTGCCCTGGACGCTGGATTTCGCGGTCGGCAACGGTTGGCCGCCGGTGCCGGTCGACCAGCGGCTGAACCCCTATGCGTTCGACCCGCCGCTGCAGTGGCAGACCGGCGACTGGGACCCGGGCCTGCGCTTCTGGAGCCTGCCCTTCGACGACCAGCTGACCGAATGGCTGCAGGACCTGAACCTGGCCACGCCGGCGGTGATGGCCGCCCGTGAATTCGCCGGCTGCGACAACAACCCCCACTGGCTGGCGGTGGCGCCCGGCAGCCAGCGTGACGAGAGCCTGCAGGCGCTGATCGAGCGCGATGCCACGGTGATCGGCTGGCGCGCCGGCGCCGCACCGGGCGGCGCGGCCATCTCCGTGGCGGCCGCCGGGGTCTTCATCGACCAGGAACTGACCGTGCTGGTCGACCTGATGCGCGACGACCGCCTGCGCTACCTGCCCGAGCTGGGCATGCAGTCGGCCCACATCGTGCCGTACTTCGTGCACCTGATGGGCATCGACCCGGCCGCCAGGCCCTGGACCATGGAGCTGATGAACTGCGCCACGGCGATTGCCAACCTGACCAAGATGCAGTTCAAGTCGGTGTACCGGCGGGTGCGGCCGTCGCAGCTGTGCGCGGGGCTGACACCGCCCTGGGGGCCGCCGATGCATCCGGCCTTTCCCAGCGGGCATGCGATGGTGGCGCACCTGACGGCGCTGCTGCTGTTGTCGGTGCCGGGCATCGCACAGCGCTTCGGCTTGTTTGCGCCGCCGGTCACCGAGCCGCAGGCATCCAGGCCGGCACACGGCCGCAGCCCCCGCTTCGACGACTTCGTCGGCCCCCTCGCGGCGCGCTACGGCATGGACCAGAAATCACCGCTGCTGTGGCTGGCGTGGCGGGTGGCCAAGGGCCGCGAACGCCTGGGCGTGCACTACCCCAGCGACAGCGCAGCCAGCCGCCTGCTGGCCGCCGGCCTGTGGCAGCGTTGCGTGCCACCGGCCTTCGGCGGCAGCGGACTGCTGCGCATGCCCACGCTGGAGAAGGTGCTGCAGCTGGCCAGTGCCGAATGGCCGGCCTGGACGGCGGCTGGTGACAACGCCCCGCCGCCCCCGGACGCCCCTGCGGCGGCCGGCAAGACCGCCGGCCGCCGCAAGGCGGCCTGACAACGGACGGGCGCGCCGGCGGCGACGGTCGTGGTGTCCTCGTCGGTCAGCGCGCCGGGCGGTAAAGCAAGGCCAGGTTGTTGTCTGCGGCCACCAGTTGAACCAGGTCGTCGTGGCGGTCCGGTGGCCGGGCGGCTGCCGGCAGGTTCGACGGATCAGCGGCGGCATCCACCGCCACCAGCAGCCAGCCGGCCCGCCCGGCGGGACGCGGCAGGCCATGCAGTTCAGCCGGCAGCGGTGCTGCATCGCCGGCCGGCACCACAGCCGCCGGCGTCAAGCCGATGGGCGCTGACCAAGACAGGTCGCCCTGCGGGCCGGTGTCGTCGGCCCACCAGGCGCGCAGCCGCAAGCCAGCAGCCGGCAGCCGGCCGCGGTTGCGCAGCTGCAGCCGCAGCAGCCCGTCATCGTCCAGTTGAACGGCCTGCGGATCGGCCTGCCAGGGCGCACCAGGCAGGCCCTGGCGCAACGGCACCGGGGCATAGCTGCCAGGCTGTGCGTCCGCGCCCGTCACCGGGCGGCAGTCGGCGATGAACACGTCCACCGCCGGCGGCAGGCCGGTGCCGTCCACGGTCTCGCGCGGCTGCTCGGTGGCGTACAGGCCCTGGCGCTCGAAGGCCCAACGGATCACCTTGTGCGACCAGCCGCCGCGCCGGCGCACGTTGCGCAGGCCCTGTTCCAGCGGCCAGTGCGTCTGCACCTGCCACAGCCCGGTGCCCAGGTCGGCGTCGATGAGTGCGCTGACGAACTGGTCGGCCGTGCGCGCGGGCGCCACGCTGTCCGGGCCCAGCAGGGCGATGGCGCGCATGACCAGATACAGGCACCAGTCGGCCGTGGCCAGCCGGATGGCGACGTCGGCCCCGGCCTGGTCGGCC
>CALMIF010000467.1 GCA_937864045.1 uncultured Aquabacterium sp.
CGCCGGCCAGCACCGGCGACAGCAGCACGCGGTTGTAGTTCGGGTGCGGCTCGGCGCCGAAGACGGTGATCTCGTGGGCGTCGGGCGCGATCTTCAGCAGTTCCTCGACCGTGCGGATGCCGGCCATGCCATTGCCGATCAGGACCAGGCGGGACTTCTTCATGACAAGACCTTCGGGTTCATGGGGAGGGCGGTGCGCCGGTTCGCCGTGCCGGGCGCCCTGCAGGGCGGCCCACAGGTCACGCGATCAGGGCGGGCGGTGTGCGCCGGACGGGGCATGCTGACTGGACCGGATCGCGCCGCGTCGTTGCGGTGACCCTGCCCGGGCCGTTGCAGCCCGGGGGACGCTGGCCAGGTTGCAAGCACCGTGCCCAGCACGCCCGGGTTCAGGCCCCGCCAGGGGCCCGCTTCTTGCACGCCTGCGGTGCGCCCGCCGGCCGTGCCGCCACCAAGCCGGTGCACGGCGCGCCCCACACAGCACGCAGAATCGCCCCGCCATGAGTTTCGAGATCGACGTCGGATATGCCAGCCGCCCCGGCCTGCGCGACAGCAACGAGGACTTTGCCGGCGCCCTGCGCGATGCCGACCCCGGTCGCGGCCTGGTGGCGGCGGTGGCCGACGGCGTGTCTTCCGGCAGCCGCGGGCGCGAGGCGGCGCAGACCACGGTCATGGGCCTGCTGGCCGACTTCTTCGCCGTGCCCGAGACCTGGGAGACCACGGTCGCCTTCGACCGCCTGATCGGCGCGCAGAACGCCTGGCTGGTGCAGCACAACCGGCTGCATGCGCGTGAAGCCGATGCCGCGGCGCTGACCACGCTGACCGCGCTGGCGCTGCGCGGCCAGACCTGGACGCTGGCCCATGTCGGCGACACCCGGGCCTGGCTGTGCCGCGACGATGCCGGCGCGACGCCGGGCCGTGACGGCGACCAGCTGCTGCAGCTGAGCCAGGACCATGCCTTCGAGGCGCTGGACTTCCGGGCGCGCCTGACCCGCGCCGTGGGCCTGGACGACGGCGTGCGCATCGACTACCTGCAGGGCGACGTGCGCCCGGGCGACTGCTTCATCCTCACCAGCGACGGCGTGCACGGCGTGCTCAAGCCGGCGGTGCTGGCGCGGCTGGCGCGCGGTGCAGACGGCGGCACGGCGCAGCAGGCGGCCGAGGCCATCGTCGAGGCCGCCCTGGCGGCGCGCAGCCGCGACAACGCCACCGCCCTGGTGCTGCGCGTGCTGGGCCTGGACGCCCGCGACCTCGGCGACGAGATGGCCGACGCACGGCGCCTGGGCGCCCCGCCGCCGCGCCGGCCGGGCGAGCCGCTGGACGGCTACACCATCACCGCCCTGGTGCACGACAACGGCGTGCACAGGCTGTACCAGGCGCGTGACCGCGCCAGCGGCAGCCTGGTGGCGATCAAGACCCTGAGCCCGGGCCGGCAGGGCGACCCCGACGAGCGCGCCATGCTGGCCCACGAGGCCTGGCTGGGCCTGCGCCTGGCTTCACCCGCGGGAATCACCGCGGGCACTGCGGACGGCCAGGCCAGCCCCGGCTTCGTCCGCGTGCATCCGCGCGGTGCACAGGTCAGTGCGCTGTACGTGGTGTACGACTGGCACGAGGGCCGCACGCTGCGCCAGATCCAGGCCGACGGCGGCGCGCCGACGGTGGCCGAAGTGGTCGGCGCGGCCACCGCCATCGCCCGCCTGGTCGGCCGCATGCACCGCCTGGGGGTGGTGCACCGCGACATCAAGCCCGACAACCTGCACCTGGGCCAGGACGGGCATTGGCGGGTGCTGGACCTGGGCTCGGCCGTCAGCGGGCGGGAATCGGCCGCGCAGCGGGAGCTGCATGGTGGCACGCCCAGCTACATGAACCCCGAGCAGTGGGAAGACGCCCCCGCCGACGCCGGCAGCGACCTGTTCGCGCTGGGCGTCACGCTGTACCAGTGGCTCACCGGGCGCCTGCCTTACGGCGAGGTCGAGCCCTACCAGCTGGGCCGCTACCGCCGCGACCCGGTGCCGGCCACCCGCCTGCGGCCGGACGTGCCGATCTGGCTGGACCACCTGCTGGCCAAGGCGGTCGCCCGCGATCCGCGCCAGCGCTTCGAGACCGCCGAGGAACTGCTGCTGGCCCTGGAGCGTGGCGCTGCAAGGCCGCTGAACCCGCCGCCGGCCACTCCGCTGCTGCAGCGCGACCCACGCGCGCTGCTGGTCGGAGCCCTGGTGGTGTCGCTGCTGTTCAACGCGCTGCTGGTGGTCTGGCTGCTCTTCCTGCCGCGCTAGAAGTACAGCGCCACCACCTCGCTGACGCCCGCGTCGTCGGGCAGCGGCAGGGCCAGCAGTGACACGAGACCGGCTGCGACCGCCTCGGCGGGCGCGAGGCCGGCGTGGCCGGCCGCGGTGCGCTGCACGTCGGCCGTGCCCTGTCGCGCCGCCCGGCCGATCGCGCCCATCGCGGCGATCGGCAGGCCGGGGCCGTCGTCGGCCGGCAGGC
Source organism: uncultured Aquabacterium sp. (assembly GCA_937864045.1). Classification (GTDB taxonomy): domain Bacteria; phylum Pseudomonadota; class Gammaproteobacteria; order Burkholderiales; family Burkholderiaceae_C; genus Pseudaquabacterium. The sequence continues at coordinate 2,485 of CALMIF010000467.1, forward strand.
GGCCGAGCCGCTCGCAGTGGCCGAAGCCGCGGCGCAGCGTGCCCGCGGCGCGGTCGACCAGCCAGCCTTCGACGCGGTGGGCGATGGGCGTCAGCGCCGACGACAGCAGGCTGACGACCCAGGCCTGGCTGCCCGCCGTGCCCCAGGGCAGGGCCAGGGCCCGCACCAGGCCCGCCTCGGCAGCCGCCTGCGCACGCAGGAAGCCCGGCGATGCATCGAAGCGCTCGATGAACACCGACCTGCCCTGCTGCCAGGCCAGGCCTGGCGCGCCACTGCCGCGCGGCAGCCAGCCGTCGCGCGCCATCGCCTCGACGGCGCTGCCGGCCGGGCTGAAGTGGCCCCCGGCCAGGCGCAGGTCGCCGGTGACGCGGGCATCGTTGTGCCAGAGCTCGACCGCGCCCTGCGCGCTGGCCTCGCCGGCGCACAACAGCACCGCCACCGAGGTGATGCGGCCGTCGACCAGGCTGGGCAGGGCCAGGGCGCAGGTCAGGTGGGCATCGGCCGCCGCCTGCGCCCGCAGGAAGCGGCGGTCCTCCAGCGGGCCCCACAGCTGCGGCCGCTCTTCGGCCCAGGCGGTGCCGGGCAGGCCCTCGCCACGGCGAAAACGCATGCGGCTGGACAGCCCGCCGAACTCCGGCACGGCGTCATAACAGCCGCCGGCAAGTTCCAGCACCGCGCCGTCGGCGCTGGGCTTCCAGACTTCGGCCAGGCGGATGAAGGTGTTCATGCACGGGCGCGACGCAATTCGCGCGCCAGGGCCGGCGGCGGGCGGGTCAGGAAGCGGCGCGGCGCACGCCCTTGGTCGGCATGGCCGCCACCGCGGGCGCCGGGCGGGCACGGCCCCCCTTCTCGGCCCAGGTGCGCGTCCAGCGGATCTGCACGATGCGCAGCATCGCCAGCATCACCAGGGCCAGCAGGGTGAACGACAGGAAGCCGCCCAGGTAGCTGCCGCTGTACTGCTTGGACAGGCCCATCGCATTCGGCAGGAAGCCGCCGCCCAGCGCGCCGACCTCGCCGATCATCGAGCCGGCGACCG
>CALMIF010000468.1 GCA_937864045.1 uncultured Aquabacterium sp.
CCTGCCTCTGATTCCATCATCAGCCAAGAACTACGTTTTTCGGGGGCAAGGTCACGCGGGACCGCTCACCGCGTGCCGATTGCGGTGGCGCTGCCGCGACTCGAGCCAGCAACGCGCCTGCGCCACCAGTCGGGCCGCGTCGCTGGCTTCACAGGCGGAAGTCCGGTGGGCAGCCTTCCGGCCGTCCGTTCGGCGGCAATTTCGACCAGGAAATCCACCCAGGCTCGCATGCGCGGCTGGCGTGACAGAGAGCGCCGAACCAGAAGACTCAACGGTGGCGCATTCAGGCCGTTCCAATCCAGCAGCACCGGCTGCAGACGGCCATCGGCCAGGCCGGGGTGCACCGTCAGATCATTGATGCGGCCGGCGAGCTGGCCGTCGTAAACCGGAGCGTCGAGCACTGCTCTGTTGTCACTCGTCAGCCAACCATCGACAACCACCTCGTGCCGCTCGCCGCTCCTCTCGAAGCTCCACCGGTTCATCACCTCGCCGAATGGCGTCTTGAACAGCGCACACGGGCAGCGAGCCAAGTCCGACGGGTGCGCAGGTGTGCCATGTCGTGCCCAGTAAGCAGGTGTGGCCACGATCAGCCAACGCGTCTCAGCCAAGGTACGCAGGATTGCATCCTGTTCGGGTGGCCATCCGAACTGAACCAAACAGTCGGTTCCGAGCTTTGAAAGGTCACGACTGGAGCCAGCGTCGAACACTTCGACGCGAACGTCCGGGAAGCGGACGTGAAACCGCGGCAGCGCATCGGCCAGCACGAACTGGAGCACTACTCCATGCGCCGCCACGTTGATCGTTCCCCTGGGTGCCTGTACCTGATCCCGCAAACTGGCGTCGAGCTCGCGCAGTTCGACCAGTAGAGATCGCGCCCGCTCGACATAGGTCACGGCATGCGGTGTGGGCCGCAAGGGCTGTGCCGACCGGTCGATCAGGTTCATGCCGAGTTCGGTTTCGAGCGCCTGCACGAGTCGGTGGACCGAGGGCGCAGACACGCCTAGGTGCCGCGCCGCAGCGTTGAAGCCGCCTTGGTCGACGACTGCGACCAGGTACTCAAGACCGCGCAGCTTGTGGATGGCCATCGATGCACGCTCCGCAGGTTCGGACGCCCAGCCGGAGTGGCCAGAACCTCGTTAGCAGCATGCTAATGCGACATTGCCTCCCATGACTATTGCTGCTGGGCCCGACCCGCCTGAGCATGGAGGCCAACGACGGCGCAGTAGTCCAGGCCGTCCCAACCAGGATCTCCGATGAACCACATTGAACTTTCGCGCCGCCATTTCGTTGCCCTGGCGGCCTCGTCGCTGTCCTTGGCTGCCGGACGCGCAACAGCCCAGAGCACCGCGTCGCAAGGCCTGCGGGGTCTGCAGATCGTCGTTCCGGTGCCGCCTGGCTCCCAGCCGGACCTGATTGCGCGATGGCTGATCGAGCCCCTGGCTCAGCGCGCCGGATTGCCTGTCCTCGTGGTGAACCGGCCCGGCGCTGCGGGTGCATTGGCAGCAGACGCCGTGTTGGCCGCACCGCCGGAGTCGGGCAGTCTCCTTCTCGGTGGTCTGGACCACGTGGCCTACTCCCACCTCAACAGCAATCGCAAGGCGCTCGATCCGTTCGTGGATTTCGTCCCCGTCGGGGCGGTCAATCGCGACACCTGGGTCGTGGCGACGGCGGCGAACGCGCCGACACCCACGCTCGCTTCGCTGGCGGAGCGGTCACGTCGGGAGCCCTTGAGCTACGCCAGCCTTGGCGAAGGTTCGACTGCACACCTGCTCTCGGCCAGGCTGTGCCGCGCAGCCGGCATCGACGCGCAACATGTTCCCTACCGCGACCCCTGGATGCCCGACTTGATCGCAGGCCGCGTCCACTTCGTCGTGGCTCCGACGCCTGCCGTCCAGGCGCAGCTCAAGGGTGGCCGGCTGCGCGCGTTGGCGACGCTGACCGACGAGCGTCTGCCGTTGCCAGGCGACCCACCGACCGCCCGAGCGCTCGGCCTTGCCGATCAGGTCTTCTATGGCGGGCTGTTCCTGTTCGCACCTTCAGTACTGGCTTCTCAGGCAACCCGTCTGAACGGGTGGCTCGTTGAAACGCTCAGGCAAGCCGACATCGCCCAGCGCTACCAAGAGGTCGGAATCGAACCGACGCCCATCGGCCTCGACGCGACAGCCACGCTGTTGCGGCAGCGGCTTCAGCAGGTCGACGCCATGCGCTTGGCAGTCTTTGGCCGCACGCGCTGACAGGCCCTCCCCTTGCTCGAGGCAGCGGGCGAGTCTGCCTCCTGCGCTCACCTACCCCCTGGAGGACAGTGATGGCCTGTCAGCAGTCGATGACCACCCCGCCGCACACGGTGACGCTGGCGCGGGCAACGTACCTGCAATGGCTGACGTGGCTGTTCACGCTCTTCAACTCCGTGCGCGTGTTGGCTTATCTGCCCACCATCTGGGCCATCCATGCAACCGGTGACTCGAGCCAGCACTCCCTCGTGACGTGGCTGACGTGGGCGGGCGCGAACACGACCATGGCGGCCTGGCTCTACGAACAGAATGGTCAGGCGCTGAACCGTGCCATCGCAGTCAACCTGTGCAATACCGTCATGTGTCTGCTGACGTGCGGGCTGATCCTGGCCTATCGGATCTAGCTGCGGTCTTGCGCAGGGTGCAGTTCGTTGCCCGGGAGCAGTCAGTCGCGCAGTACTGCTCCTGGCCGATACCCGCCCTCAGCCCCCTCACTCCGCCTTGATCCCCACCCGCCGAATCAAGTCCCCCCACAGCTTCGCCTGCTCCAACGTGATCGCCCGCTGATCGGCCGGGCTGCCTGTCTTAGCCTCATTGCCGATCTTCCGCATCGCCTCACAGAAGCTGTCCGAACTGGTGATCCTGCACAGCGCGGCGGCCAGCTTGTCGGTGGCCGCGGGTGGCGTGCCGGCGGGCACGAACACCGCGTACCAGGTCTCGCCGGCCACCTGCGGATAGCCCAGCTCGCGGAAGGTGGGCACGTCGGGCAGCAGGGGCAGGCGGGTGTTGCTCAGCACCGCCAGCGCGCGGTACTGGCCGCTGGTGACGTTGGGCACCGCGCTGGTCAGCGCCTCGACGTTGCTGTCGATCACGCCGGCCAGCATGTCCATGGTCGCCGGCGCTGCGCCCTTGTAGTGCACCTGGGTCAGCTTCACGTCGAGGCCGGTGGCGATCAGTTCGCCCAGCAGGTGCACCATGCTGCCCTGGCCGTTGGTGGCGTTGTTCACCTTGCCTGGGTGGGCCTTGGCCCAGGCGGCGAATTCCTTGACCGTCCTGGCCGGAAAGTCCTTCTTCACCACGAAGGCGAAGGGCACGGTGGCCACCGGCGCCACGGGGTCGAAGTCGTCCAGTCTGTAGGCCAGCTTGTCGTTGAAGTGCGGGTTGAGGGTGAAGGTGGTGCCGGCCGACAGCAGCACGGTGTAGCCGTTCTTGGGCGCGTGGGCCACCTGCGCGGCGCCGATGGCGGTGGCGGCGCCGGCCTTGTTCTCCACGATCACCGGCTGGCCCAGCTCGTCCTTCAGGTGCTGGACCAGGATGCGGCCGACCACGTCGCTGGTGCCGCCGGGCGGGTAGGGCACCACCATGGTGATGGGGCGTGCAGGCCAGGTGTCCTGCGCGGCGGCGCCCATCGACAACAGGACGGCGGCGGCCAGCAGCAGGGTGCGGCGGATGGTGGTCAAGCCTGTCTGCTCGGGCAATCTGTCGGGTGTGGGCTGCTGTGCCGCCCATGCCAACATTCTGGGAACAGCCCCGCCGCACTGCCATGCGCCTGCGGGACACCCGCCACGGATTCCACTGACGCACGCCCATGAAAGCCATCGCCCAGCTGCAATGCCTGCCCGCCACCGACCCGGCCTGCCTGATCGCCATCGAGCTTCCGGCGCCCGTGCCCACCGGGCGTGACCTGCTGGTGCGGGTCGAGGCCGTGTCGGTCAACCCGGTCGACACCAAGCTGCGCCGCCATGTGCCGCCGCCCGGCGGCCAGCCGCGGGTGCTGGGCTTCGACGTGGCCGGCGTGGTCGAGGCGGTCGGCCCGGACGTGACGCTGTTCCAGCCCGGCCAGCGGGTGATGTATGCCGGTGACCGCAACCGCCCCGGCGGCAATGCCGAATACCAGTGCGTCGACGAGCGCCTGGTCGGGCGCATGCCGGCCACGCTGGGCTTCGCTCAGGCCGCCGCGCTGCCGCTGACCACCATCACCGCCTGGGAGGCGCTGTTCGACCGCCTGCAGCTGCCCGCCACTGGGGCCGGCACGCTGCTGGTGACGGCGGCGGCAGGCGGCGTCGGCTCCATCGCCATTCAGCTGGCGAAGGCCTTGAGCGACGCCCGCGTGGTCGCCACCGCGTCGCGGCCCGAGTCGCGCGCCCAGGTGCTGGCGCTGGGCGCCGACCTGGCCATCGACCATGGCCAGCCGATGGCGCCGCAGCTGAAGGCGACCGGCATCACCGGCGTGGAGCGCATCTTCAGCATCAGCCACACCGATGCGCACTTCGCCGACCTGGCCAAGTGCATCGCGCCCTTCGGCCGGCTGTGCGCCATCGACGAGTGCGGGCCCATCGACGTGCGGCTGCTGAAGCCGCGCAGCGCGTCGCTGCACTGGGAGGGCATGTTCACCCGCTCGGGCTTCAACCTGCCCGACATGGGCGAGCAGGGCGCGCTGCTGAACCGCGTGGCCGATCTGGTCGACGCCGGCCGCATCCGCAGCACGCTGGCGCAGCAGGGCGGGCGCATCACCGCGGCCAACCTGGTGGCGGCGCATGCGGCGGTGGAATCGGGCCGCATGGTCGGCAAGATCGTGCTGGAAGGATTCTGAACTAACGCCGGGAACTCCGAGAGCGCCGGCAACGTCGCCGCGCCGCGTGACGCAATCGGCGGTTCGCGCCGGGTGTGCGGGCGGGCCGCACCCGTCAGCGCGGCCCGCGCCGGACAATCGCCGGCTGGAGACCCGCTGCAATGACCATCCTGTCCACCACGGCCCTCGGCGGCATGCAGGCCGCCCTGGCCGCCATCGACGTCGCCGGCCACAACATCGCCAATCTGGCGACGCCGGGCTTTCGGCGCCAGTTCGCCAGCACCGAGAGCGCGGGCGCGGGTGGTGTCACGACCCGGCTCGACCAGGCAGCCCGTGCGGGCAACGCGATCGAGGCGGACATGGTCGATCAGCTGGTCGCCAAGAACCATTTCCTCGCCAATCTGGCGGTGTTCAAGACCAGCGACCAGCTGATGGGCACGCTGCTGGATGCGAAAGGCTGACCGACGCCGGTAGCGCGTGGCTTGGTTCGGCTTTTGATTTGACAGAACATCGATCGTCGGTGTTTTTTGCTGCGGCCGACGTCAGCATGCAGCTGCGGCGCCTGGCGCCGCTGCGTCTGATCAGCCCGGCACGAACCGGTTGATCCGCCCGTCGTGGCCCACCCGCCCGCGCCGGCCAAGGAAGTCCTCGGTCTGCATGGCCTGCCACAGGTCGGGGTCGGCCGGCGTGTTGGCCAGGAAGCGGCTGCCGTCGTCCAGCCGGCCGATCACCACGCCGTTGACCGGGCCCTTGCCGTCGTGGCCGACGGTGTAGCTCTCCACCGTCGCCGCGCCGTCGGCCAGTTCCACCAGCGGCGGATGCGGGATGGCATCCAGCTCGGCCTGCAGCAGCGCCGGGTCGGCCGGGGCGAAGGCGCGCGCCGGCGGCTCGGTGCTGTAGATGCCGGCCGAATGCTTGGTCAGGTAGTTGCCGTTGGCCGTCACCAGGCCCTTCATGCCGGGCTGGCTGCGCACGCGCTGCACCATCTCGGCGATGCTGTGCGTCACGTAGTTGTTGCCCGGGCCGCCGAAGTACGGCAGGCCGCCGGTCACGGTCAGGCCGCGCGGGTCGTCCTGGGCCAGGCCCAGGGCCTCGCAGGCCACTTCCACCGCGCTGGCAAAGCAGCTGTAGATGTCCAGCGCGCCCATGTCGGCCAGCGTGCAGCCGGCCATGTCGAAGGCCTGCGCGAACACGCGCTGCATGGCCGGTGACGAGTAAAGGTCGCGCCGCTCGGTCACGTGCCAGTGGTCATGGCCGTCGGCGCAGCCGTGCAGGTAGACCCACTTGTCCTGCGGAATGCCCAGCGCCCGCGCCTTGGCCACGCTGGTCATGATCACCGCCGCGCCCTGGTCGATGAAGGCGTTGGCGCTCATCAGCCGGGTGTAGGGGTGGGCGATGATCTTGTTGTCCGGCGCCGGCGTGGCGATCTGTTCGGCCGAATAACCCGCACGCCGATCGGCCAGCGGGTTGGCCGCCGCCACCGCGGCAAAGCGCGCCAGCAGCGTGCCGATGGCCGCCTGGTGCTCGGCCACGCTGCGGCCCAGGTGCCCGCGGATCGCGTGCTCGAACATCGGGTACATGGTGATCGCCGCGCGTGCGCCGTGGCGGTCTTCCAGGTCCGACCAGCCGCGCCGCGACACGCCCCAGGTGTCGAAGCTGCCGCCCGGGTCGTCGCTCCAGTCGAGTGCCACGCCCTGCCGCTGCGCCGCCTTCTGCGTGGCCAGCGCCTCGGCGCCGACCACCATCGCGGCATCGACCTCGCCGCGGGTGATGGCCTCGCCCAGCCGGTTCAGGCAGTACTGCGGCATGTTGCCGCCGGGCCAGGTGTAGACATGCTGGCGCACCGCGTGGGCGCCGATGCGCCGGGCCACGCCCAGCGGCGGATTCGTCTGCTTGCCGAAGGGGCTGACGAAGCGGAAGCCGGTGTCGGCGAACAGCCGGATCACCGTCAGCTGGTCGAGCGCGGCCAGCAGCGTGTCGCCCACGCCGCTGTCCTTCGCCGCGGCCTTGGCGGCGGCGGCCATCAGGTCCAGCGGGCCGAGGGCGGCCTTGAGGTCCGGTTCCTTCTGAGTGATCTGGCCGGCGCCGACCAGGACCGGCTGGCGATCGTGAATCATGTCAGCGCCCGACCCACCGCGGTGCGCGCTTCTCGATGAAGGCGCGCGGCCCTTCCTTGAAGTCTTCGCTGGTCATGTTGGCGGCCTGTGCGGTCTGCGACACGGCCATCAGCTCGGCGTCGCTCAGGTCCGGGGACTGGCGGGCGACGTTCAAGCTGTGGCGCACCGACACCGGCGCGTTCACCGTGATGCGGGCGGCCAGCGCCTGGGCGGCGGCGATCAGGCCGTCGCGCGGCGCCAGGGTGTTGACCATGCCCAGCGCATGCGCACGCTCGGCGGGGATGGGGTCGCCGGTGAGGATCATCTCCAGCGCCACGGCCTGCGGCAGCGCACGCGGCAGGCGGTACAGGCCGCCGGCCGAGGCGATCAGGCCGCGCTTGACCTCGGGCAGGCCGAAGCGCGATTCGGGCACGGCCACGCGCAGGTCGCAGGCCAGGGCCAGTTCGCAGCCGCCGGCCAGGGCCGGGCCGTTGACCGCGGCGATCCAGGGCTTGCTGCGCGGCGCGGTGACGAAGCCGGCGAAGCCGCCGCGCTCGGTGCGCAGCAGGTGGCCGTTGCCGCTGGACACCGCCTTCAGGTCGGCCCCGGCGCTGAAGGCGTCGTTGCCCACGCCGGTCAGGATCACCACCCAGCAGTCGACGTCGGCCTCGGTCTGCGTGATCGCGGCATCGAGCCCGGCAGCCACGTCGCCGTTGACGGCGTTGCGCGCCTCGGGCCGGTTGACGGTGACCAGGGTGACGTGGTCGGGCAGCTTCTCGATCAGGACGGCGGAGTTCGACATGGTGGCGCAGCGCTTTCAGCGGGTGGAAGGACCAGCCGTCGATGGTAGGCAGCCGCCTGCCGGGCGCCCATCGTCGGATCGGACGACGCAGCGTCATCCAGGCGACGGCCCGGCCGGGCGGGTGCCACCACAATCGCCCCACCATGGCCGCCGCCCCCCGTGCCCGCCCCGAGGACCACTTCACGCCCGACCAGTGGCGTGCGCTGACGGCCAAGTCGCGCTGGCGCGGCCTGTGGCTGGTGGCGCATTGCTGGGGCGTGATCGGCCTGGCCATGCTCGTGGGCGCCCGCTGGCCGCTGCTGATCCCGGTCTGCGTGATGGTCATCGGCACGCGCCAGCTGGGCCTGGCGATCCTGATGCACGACGCCGCCCACGCCCTGCTGCACAGCGACCGGCGCATCAACGACTGGGTGGGCCACTGGCTGTGCGCGCCCACGCTGAAGGCCTACCGGCCGTACCACCTGACGCACCACCGCCATGTGCAGCAGTCCGACGATCCGGACCTGGTGCTGTCGGCGCCGTTTCCGGTCAGCCCGGCGTCGCTGCGCCGCAAGATGTGGCGCGACCTGAGCGGGCAGACCTTCTACAAGCAGCGCCTGCAGCCGCTGTGGAACACGCTGCGCGGGCTCGGTGGCAAGGCCGGCGGCGGCGATGGCGAAAGCGCCTTCGGTGGCCGCGACCTGCGCTTCCTCATCGCCAACGCGCTGGGCTTCGCGGTGTTCGCCGCCGCCGGCTGGCGGTGGGTGTGGCTGACCATGTGGCTGCTGCCGATGGCGAGCTGGCTGCCGCTGGTCACCCGCCTGCGCAACATCGCCGAGCACGCCCTGGTGGCGGTGAACGAGCCCGACCCGCTGCGCCAGGCCCGCACCACGCAGGCCGGCTGGCTGGAGCGCGCCTTCATCGCGCCCTACTGGGTCAACTACCACGCCGAGCACCACATGTTCACCCAGCTGCCCTGCTGGCAGCTGCCCAAGGCGCATGCGCTGCTGCGCGCCGCCGGCACCACCGCGCGCATGGAAGTGCAGCCCGGCTACCGGCGCATGCTGCAGCTGGCCACCACGCCGCGCGCCGCCGCTGCCTGAACCGCTTGACTCCACCTGATCCCGCATGGCCGACACCACCCTGCACGACCGCATCCTGCGCAGCTTCCAGGCCCAGGGCCTGATGACCACGCTCGGCGCCACGCTGGTGCATGTCGGCGACGGCGAAGTGCGCATCGCCCTGCCCTTCAGCCCCGCGATCACCCAGCAGCAGGGCTTCGGCCATGCGGGGGCGATCACCAGCATCGTCGACAGCGCCTGCGGCTACGCGGCACTGACCAAGGCGCCGCCCGGGATGGAGGTGGTCACGGCCGAGTTCAAGCTCAACCTGCTGCGCCCGGCCATCGGCCAACGCTTCATGGCCACGGGCACGGTGCAGAACGCCGGCCGGCTGCTGACGGTGTGCACCGGCGAGGTCCGTGCCTTTGCCGAGGGCGGTCCGGCTGACGGCAAGCTGGTGGCGCTGATGCAGGCCACCTTCGTCAACGTGGCGGGGTGAATCGCCGATGTCGCAACTGTTCTCGCCGCTGGCCCTGGGCCCGCTGACCCTGCCCAACCGCGTCGTCATCGCGCCGATGTGCCAGTACAGCGCAGTCGACGGCAACGCCACCGACTGGCACCTGGTGCACCTGGGGCGGCTGGCGCTCAGCGGTGCCGGCCTGCTGATCGTCGAGGCCACGGCGGTGTCGCCCGAAGGCCGCATCACGCCCGGCTGCCTGGGGCTGTACAACGACGCCAACGAGGCGGCGCTGGCCCGGGTGCTGCAGGCGCTGCGGGCGGTGTCGCCGCAGCCGGCGATGCCGCTGGCGATCCAGCTGGGCCATGCCGGGCGCAAGGCCAGCAGCCACACGCCCTGGGACGGCGGCCAGCAGATCCCGCTCGACGCGGGCGGCTGGCTGGCGCAGGCGCCGTCCGCGCTGCCGCACATCGACGGTGAATTGCCGCCCGCGGCGATGGACGACGCCGGCCTGCAGGCCGTGGTCGACGACTTCGTGGCCGCGGCCCGCCGGGCTGCGCGGCTGGGCTTCCAGGCCGTCGAGCTGCATGCGGCGCATGGCTACCTGCTGCACCAGTTCCTGTCGCCCATCGCCAACCAGCGCACCGATGCCTACGGCGGCAGCCTGGCCAACCGCATGCGCCTGCCGCTGCAGGTGCTCGACGCGGTGCGTGCGGCGCTGCCGGACGGGGTGGCGTTGGGCGTGCGGCTCTCGGCCACCGACTGGGTCGACGGCGGCTGGGATGTCGACCAGAGCATCGCCTTCAGCCGGGCGCTGAAGGACCGTGGCGCGGATTTCGTGCACATCAGCTCGGGCGGCGTGTCGCCGCGCCAGCAGATCCCCTTGGGCCCGGGCTACCAGGTGCACCTGGCCGAGGCGGTCAGGCGCGCCGTCGGTCTGCCCACCTTGGCCGTGGGCCTGATCACCGAGCCGCAACAGGCCGAGGCCATCGTCGCCGAGGGCCGTGCCGACGCGATCGCGATCGCCCGCGGCATCCTCTACGACCCGCACTGGCCCTGGCATGCCGCCGCAGCGCTGGGCGCGAAAGTGGTGGCGCCCAGGCAGTACTGGCGCAGCCAGCCGCGGGGCATGGCCGGGCTGTTCGGCGACGTGACCATCGGCATGCGCTGACGCGGGGTGGTGGCGCGGTCACGCCGGATTGCGCCACATCAGCAGGGAATCGCGCCATAATCGCGCCACCCCAATTGGCGCGATCTGGCCTTGACCGCGCCATCGCATCGCGCCATGGCCCATCTCCTCCCATTTGCTGCTGACGCCGACATCCTGTCGCTGCTGGCCCGCCACCCCGCGGGCCTGCGCATCGATGCGCTGCTGGCCGCCCTGCGCCCGGCGCCCACCCGCCGCACGCTGCAGCGCCGGCTGCAGGCGCTGGTGCAGGCGCAGCAGCTGCTGGCCGAAGGCGCCGGGCCAGCGCGGCGCTACCGGCGGCCGTCCTTCCTGGGAGAAGAGACGCCGGACCCGTCGCGCCTGACGGGCCGGCCGCCCGCCACGGCAGCGCCATCAGGCGCCAGGTCGACAACGGCTGCGGCTCCTGCCCTCCAGGGCGACCTCCCGCCCGACGCGCCGCCCGAGGCCATCCGCGCCGCGCTGCGCCTGCCGCTGTCGCAGCGCCGCCCGGTCGGCTGGCAGATCGGCTTCCTGGAGGCGTACACGCCCAATGTCACGCCCTACCTGGGCGCCGATCTGCGGGCGCAGTTGCTGGCGCTGGGGCGCTCGGGCGTCAGTGCGCAGGCGCCGGCCGGCACCTTTGCGCGCGACATCCTGGCGCGGCTGCTGATCGACCTGTCGTGGGCGTCGTCGCGGCTGGAGGGCAACACCTACAGCCGGCTCGACACCGAGCGCCTGATCGCCCACGGCCAGGCCGCCGACGGCAAGGACGCGCTCGAGACGCAGATGATCCTGAACCACAAGGCGGCGATCGAATACCTGGCCGGCACGCCCGAGGTGGCGGTGGACGCGCCCACCGTCTTCGCCCTGCACGCCCTGCTGTCCGACGGCCTGCTGGCCGATCCGATGGCCGGCGGCCGGGTGCGGCAGCGCGCGGTCGAGATCGGCGGCAGCGTCTACCGTCCGCTGGCGCTGCCGCAGCGGCTGGACGAGCTCTTCCACATCGTGCTGGCGATGGCCGCCGAGATCACCGACCCGTTCGAGCAGGCCTTCTTCCTGATGGTGCACCTGCCCTACCTGCAGCCCTTCGAGGACGTGAACAAGCGCACCTCGCGCCTGGCGGCCAACATTCCGCTGCTGCGCCACAACCTGTGCCCGCTCAGCTTCCTGGACGTGCCGGTCGACGACTACGTCGAGGCCACGCTGGCGGTCTACGAGCTGCAGCGTGTCGACCTGCTGCGCGAGCTGTTCGTGCAGGCCTATGCGCGCTCGTGCCAGCAGTACGTGGCGGTGCAGCAGCAACTGGTGCCGCCCGACCTCTTCCGCCTGCGCTGGCGTGCCGAGATCAGCTTGGCGGTGCAGGCCCTGGTGCAGCGCGGCCTGCGCCTGACCGATGGCAACCTGCGCCGCGTGACGCCGGCTGCGGTGCCGGCCGACCAGCGCGCGCGCTTCCTGCAGCAGCTGCACACCGAGTTCGCCACGCTGCACGCCGGCAACGTGGTGCGCTTCGGCCTGCGGGCGCTGGAGTGGCAGGCGTGGCAGCACCAGCAGCAGGCCCGGCCGGCCCGCTGAAGGCCCGGCGGCGGCGGTTTTCGCAGCCGCGACACCGGGCCGACCGGGCGCTGGCGATACTGGCCCGCCGCCGTTTGGCGCTGCCCTTGCTGAGACTTCCATGCTCGATTTGCTGATCGTCGGCGCCGGCTTCGGCGGCCTGTCCATGCTGCACACCGCCCGCCAGCGCGGGCTGCAGGCGCTGGTGATCGAGGCGGCCGACGGCGTGGGCGGCACCTGGTACCACAACCGTTATCCCGGGGCGCGGGTCGACATCCAGAGCCTGGAATACAGCTTCGGCTTCGACGACGCGCTGCAGCAGGACTGGTCCTGGTCCGAGCGCTACGCCGCCCAGCCCGAGCTGCTGGCCTATGCCAACCATGTGGCCGACCGCTTCAAGCTGCGCGACGGCATCCTGCTGAACACCCGGCTGCAGGGCGCGGGCTGGGACGACGCCGCGCAAGCCTGGCAGGCGCGGGCCGACGATGGCCGGACCTGGACCGCCCGCCACCTGGTGCTGGCCACCGGCCCGCTGTCCACGCCGGCCACGCCCGACTTTCCCGGCATCGCCGATTTCCGCGGCCAGGTGTTGCACACCGCGCGCTGGCCGAAGACGCCGGTCGACCTGCGCGGCCAGCGGGTGGGCGTGATCGGCACCGGCTCGTCGGGCGTGCAGACCATCACCACCATCGCGCCCGAGGTGGCGCAGCTCACCGTCTTCCAGCGCACGCCCAGCTATGCGGTGCCGGCGCACAACGGCCCGCTGGACCGTGACCTCGAAGCCCGCATCAAGGCCGACTACCCGGGCTTCCGCGAGCGCAACCGGGCGATGATGGGCGGCTTCGGCAGCCTGCTGCCGCCCAATCGCATCAGCGCGCTGGCGGTGTCGGCCGAGGAGCGCGAGCGCATGTTCGAGGAGCGCTGGCAGATCGGCGGCTTCGGCCTGCTGGGCACCTTCAGCGACCTGATCGTCAACCCCAAGGCGAACGAGCTGGCCGGCGACTTCGTGCGCAACAAGATCCGCCAGGCCGTGCACGACCCGGCCACCGCCGCCGCGCTGTGCCCCAGCCACCCCATCGGCTGCAAGCGGCTGTGCGTGGACACCGGCTACTACGCCACCTTCAACCGGCCCAACGTGCGCCTGGTCGACCTGCAGACAGCGCCGATCGAGCGCTTCACCGCCACCGGCATCGTCACGGGTGGCGAGGAACACGCGCTGGAGACCATCGTGCTGGCCACCGGCTTCGACGCGATGACCGGCACCCTGCTGCGGCTGGACCTGCGCGGGCGCAACGGCCTGCGCCTGCAGGACAAGTGGCACGCCGGCCCGCTGAACTACCTGGGCCTGTGCGTGGCGGGCTTCCCCAACCTGTTCAACATCTCCGGCCCGGGCGCCACGGCGGCCTTCACCAACGTGATCGTCGCCATCGAGCACCAGGTGCAATGGATCGCCGACACGCTGGAACAGCTGGACGCCCGCGGCATCGGCGCCATCGAGGCCACGCCCGAGGCCGAAGCCCAGTGGGTGGACCACGTCAACACCGTGGCCGGGCGCACCATCTACCTGAACTGCAACAGTTGGTACCTGGGCGCCAACATCCCGGGCAAGCCGCGCATGTTCATGCCGCTGTTCGGCTTTCCGGCCTACGTGCAGCGCTGCGCCGAGGTGCAGCAGCAGGGCTTCACCGGCTTTGCGCTGACGCCTGCCGGCTGACGCCCGCTGTCTGAGGCCGGTGCACCTGACGCCGGCCCCGGTCGGACGCACCCACGGCTTGTTATGCTGGCCGGCCCACCCACCGGAGACATCCATGGCCACCGTCGTCAGCACCGGCAGCAACCTGTTCCTGGAACTCGACGGCAAGGAGGCCGGCGCCCTGCGCAGCGCCCAGCCCGCCAGCGTGCGGGTGGACATGGTGGCGCGCGAAGTCGGCCGCGAGCTGGTGGTGCGCCGCGGCGTGCAGGTGGCGCTGGGCGAGATGGCCGCCGAAGCCGCGCTGCCCGAACCCGGGCCGCTGCTGGACTGGCTGCAGGCGGTCCTGGCCGGCAAGCTGGACCTGCACGATGGCGCGCTGCTGGTCGGCGACGCCAACCGCAAGCTGCAGCGGCGCATCGGCTTTCGCGGCGCCCGCCTGTCCGGCCTGGCGCTGACGCCGCTGGACGCCCGCGACGGCAAGCAGCCCGTGCTGCTGACGCTGCGCTGGCTGGCCGGGCAGGTCGATGACCAGGCTGGCGGCGGCGCCACGCTCAAGAGCACGGCCAGCCGCCGCAAGGCGCCGCTGGCCAGCAACTTCCGCATCAGCGGCCTGCCCTTCGATGGCAGCGGCGTGCTGCGGGTGGAGCTGCCCGCGCTGCAGGTCGACTGGGCCACCAGCCGCGTGGGCGAGCTGCGCGAGCCGCTGCGCGAAGGCCGTCGCCGCTTCGGCGCTGCCGCCGTCACGGTGGGTGCGCGCCAGGCCGAGGCCGCCCGCGCCTGGGTCCACAAGCAGGTGGCCGACGGCCTGGTCGACGAGGCCGACGGCCTGGCCCTGCAGGTGGAACTGCTGGACCCCACGCTGAAGAAGGTGCTGGCCACCATCACGCTGGGCGGCTGCCTGCTGCTGGGCCTGGACGAGGACCCCATCGGCACCAGCAGCGAACGGCCCGCCGGCCTGGTGCTGCGCTTCGACGTCGCCAGCATGGCGCTGGCCGTGGCCTGAGCACGGCTGCCACGCCGCCCGGCTACCATCGCCCGGCCGCATCCGCGGCGTGTACCAGGCGCGTCGCTGCGCCCGCATGCCTTGTCCGCCTCCCGCGTCCCCGCCCTGCTCTTGCTGGCCTGCGCCCTGGCGCTGGGCTGGATCCTGCAACCCTTCTGGGGCGCCATCCTGTGGGCGGTGATCGTCGCCCTGCTGTTCCTGCCGCTGTACCGCTGGATGCTGCGCCGGCTGGGCCGCAGCGGCAGCCGCCGCGAGCTGGCCGCCGCCCTGGTGCTGGGCGTGGTGGTGCTGATCGGCGTGCTGCCGCTGGTGCTGGTGGCCGCGTCGCTGGCGCGTGAGGCGGCCAACCTCTACCAGCTGATCGCCAGCGGCGGCTGGGCGCCCGAGCAATCGCTGCGCGCGCTGTTCAACGCCCTGCCCGGCTGGGTGGGCGACCTGCTGGCCCACCTGGGCGTGGGCAGCTTCGAAGTGCTGCAGAAGAAGCTGGCCGGCGCGGTGGCGCAGGCCTCGCAGCTGATCGCCACCCGGGCGCTGGGCGTGGGCCTGGACACCTTCGACTTCATCAGCAGCCTGTTCATCATGCTGTACCTGGCGTTCTTCCTGCTGCGTGACGGCGAGCAGCTGCTGCGCACCGCTGCCCGCGGCCTGCCGCTGGACCTGGCGCACCAGAAGGCGCTGGCCGAGAAGTTCAGCACCGTGGTGCGCGCCACGGTGAAGGGCAGCCTGGTGGTGTCGCTGGTGCAGGGCGCGCTGGGCGGGCTGGCGTTCTGGGTGCTGGGCGTGCAGGGGGCGCTGCTGTGGGCGGTGCTGATGGCCTTCCTGTCGCTGGTGCCGGCGGTGGGCGCGGCCCTGGTGTGGGCGCCGGTGGCGCTGTGGCTGGGGTTCCAGGGCCATTGGGGCCAGGCCATCGGCCTGACGGCCTGGGGCGTGCTGGCCATCGGCATGGTCGACAACCTGCTGCGGCCCATCCTGGTGGGCAAGGAGACGCGCCTGCCCGACTACGTGGTGATGATCGCCACGCTGGGCGGCATGTCGGTGTTCGGCATCAACGGCTTCGTCGTCGGCCCGGCCATCGCGGCGATGTTCATCGCCGCCTGGCACATCTGGGTGCCTGACTCTGCACCGCAAGACTGACCCGATGGCCACGCCTCGCATCACCGGCGTCGGCCTGACGCCCTTCGGCCGCCACGACGGCAGCACGGCCCTGGGCCTGATGGCGCAGGCCGCGCAGGCCGCGCTGGACGATGCCGGCCTCGAACGCGGCGCCATCGACGGCCTGCTCTGCGGCTATGCCACCACGCAGCCGCACCTGATGCTGTCGACGCTGTTCGCCGAACGCTTCGCCCTGCGGCCGGCCTACGCGCACAGCCTGCAGCTGGGTGGCGCCACCGGTTGCGCGATGGTGATGTTGGCCGGTGACCTGGTGCGTGCGGGCCGCTGCCGGCGGGTGCTGGTGGTGGCCGGCGAGAACCGCCTCAGCGGCCAGGCGCGCGACTCGGCGATCCAGACCCTGGCCCAGGTGGGCGACGCCGAGATGGAGGTGCCCAACGGCGCCTCGGTGCCGGCCTACTACGCGCTGATGGCGGCGCGCTACCTGCACGAGACCGGCACCACCGAGGCCGACCTGGCGGAACTGGCGGTGCTGATGCGCCGCCATGCGATGGCCCATCCCGGCGCCCAGCTGCGCACGCCGCTGACGGTGGCGGAGGTGCTGGCCAGCAAGCCCATCGCCACCCCGCTGAAGCTGGCCGACTGCTGCCCCATCAGCGACGGCGCGGCGGCGCTGGTCGTCAGCGCCGAGCCCGGACCGTGCCCGCAGGTGGTGCTGCGCGGCGCCGGCCAGGCGCACCGCCACCAGCACGTGAGCGCGCTGGCCGACGTGCTGGCCTGCGGCGCGGGCGAGGCGGCGCAGCGGGCGCTGGTCGAGGCTGGCATCGGCCAGCCGCAGATCGGCCACCTGGCGGTCTACGACTCGTTCACCATCACCCTGGCGATGCTGCTGGAGGAGATCGGCATCGCCCCGCGTGGCGGCAGCGCGGCGATGGCGCGGGCGGGCGACTTCGGCCCCCAGGGTGCCCTGCCGCTCAACCTGCACGGTGGCTTGCTCAGCTACGGCCATTGCGGCGTGGCCGGTGGCATGGCGCATGCGGTGGAGGCGGTGCTGCAGCTGGGCGGCCGTGCCGGTGAGCGCCAGGCGCGGCCCGCCACGCATGCGCTGGTGCATGGTGACGGCGGCGTGATGTCGTCGCACGTGAGCCTGGTGCTGACGCGGGAGGCTTGAATGTCGACGTCGTCACCGTTCACCGACGGCCTGGCCACCGGCGTGCTGCGCTACCAGCGCTGCGCGGACTGCGGCGAGGCCATCACTGGCCAGCGCTTCGCCTGCACCACCTGCGGCAGCCCGCTCCTGGCCTGGCACGCCAGCGCCGGCACCGGCACGGTGTGGTCGGTCAGCACCGTGCACCGCGCGCCCACCGAGGCCTGGCGCGCCGAGACGCCGTACACCTTGGTGCTGGTCACGCTCGACGAAGGCCCGCGGGTGATGGCGCATGGCGTGCCGGCGCTGGTGATCGGCCAGCGCGTGCGGGCGCAGGCCGTGACCCTGGCGGGGACGGCGCTGGTGCGGTTCGTGCCGGCCCCGCCCACGGGCGACTAGAAGAGCTCGTCCTCGCGTCGCCCCATCGTGCGCTCCAGCAGCAGCAGGGCGCGCTTGGTGTCCGTGCCGCCCGGTGCCGAGAAGCCGCCCAGCCCGCCGCCGGCGGCCAGCACGCGGTGGCAGGGAATGACGATCGGCCAGGGGTTGGCGCCCAGCGCGGCCCCCACGGCGCGCGCCGCGGACGGCTGGCCGATGCGACGCGCCAGCTCGCCATAGGTGCAGGTTTGGCCCGGGTCGAGTGCCCGGGCGGCGTCGTAGACCATGCGTCCGAACGGCGCGACCGTGTCCATCGCCAGCGGCACGTCGCGCAGGTCGTGCGCCTGGCCAGCCAGATGCGCCTGCATCGCCTGCACGGCGGCGGCGGCGAACGGCGGCTGCGCCTGCGCCATCCGGTCCGCCGGCCAGCCCCGGGCGGTGGCCGCGTCGTCGCGTCCCGGCAGCCGCACGCCCGTCAGGCCGTGCACGTCCCAGGCCAGCGCACAGCGCCCGAACGCGGTGTCGAACCAGGCCCAATGGCCTGAGGTGCTGCTGCGCATGGTGTCGTCCGCCGCCACCAGTTCAGCCCCGCGCTCAGCCGTCCACCGGCGCCGCCGGCGTGTCCAGCGTCAGCTGCCAGAACGCCAGGTCCAGCCAGCGGCCGAACTTGAAGCCCACCTGGGGCAGCGTGCCCACATGCTGGAAGCCCAGCCGCCGGTGCAGCGCGATGCTGCCGGCGTTGGTGGCGTCGATGGCGCCGACCAGCGCATGCAGTTGGCGCTCCCGCGCCGCGCCGATCAGGGCCTGCATCACCACCGCGCCCAGGCCGCGGCCGCGGTGGTCCTTGTGCACATAGACCGAATGCTCCACCGTGTACTTGTAGGCCGGAAAGGCGCGGAAGGTGCCGAAGCTGCCGAAGGCCAGCAGCGTGCCGGCGCCGTCCTCGATGCCGATCACCGGAAAGTTGCCCTGCGCCTTGGCGGCGAACCAGCTGGTCATGGCCGACAGCGGCCGCGGCTGGTAGTCGTACAGCGCGGTCGAGTTGACGATGGCGTCGTTGAGGATGTCGAGGATGGCGGCCGCGTGGCGGTCGTGCGTGCAGTCGACGATGTGGGTGTCGTTCATGTCGGACTCCTGCAAGAGGCTTGATCGCGGCCGTGGCCGACCTGCGCACCTGGTGTCAGTGGGATGCTTCCCGGTGCGCGCTGCCCAGCGCCTGCGCCGCGCTCAGCAGCCGCTTGTCGCGGGTCCAGAGCGTCGCGCCTGCGGTCAGCAGTACCGCCGCCAGCAGGTGCATGTCGACCCAGCCGATGCCCTTGCCGTGCAGGCCATGGTGCTCGATGACGTGCAGCACTTCGCCGTCCGTGGCCACCTCGGCGGCCGGCAGTTGGCGCAGCAGTCCCAGCACGGCAGCGCGGTCCTTCAGCCTGCCGCAGGCCAGCTCGCCCAGCACGAAGGGGTGCATCAGCACCGCCGACCTCTCCAGCAGGCAGGCCAGTGCCATGTCGCCCCGGTGCAGGTGATCGACCCAGACCGAGGTGTCGACCAGGATCACGCCGGCTGGTCCTCGCGCCGGCGCGGCGCAGCCTGCAGCGCCGGCTGGCTGCCGCCCAGCCGGGCCAGCCGGCGGGCGCTTTCACGCTCGATCAGCGCCTTCAGGGCTTCGCTGATCAGGGCCGTGCGGTCCATCGGGCCCGCCAGACTGGTGGCCTGG
This sequence comes from uncultured Aquabacterium sp., assembly GCA_937864045.1. Taxonomy (GTDB): domain Bacteria; phylum Pseudomonadota; class Gammaproteobacteria; order Burkholderiales; family Burkholderiaceae_C; genus Pseudaquabacterium. The sequence continues at coordinate 18,960 of CALMIF010000468.1, forward strand.
GCCAGCAGGGCATCGTCGATGTTGATCGTGGTGCGCATGGACGTTCTCCCATCAAGGCATCGATTTTTGCATCATTTGATGCCTTGATGTGTGCGTCAACGGTGCTTCTTCAACTCCATCTTCCCCAGCTGCTGCCGGTGCACCTCATCGGGCCCGTCGGCCAGGCGCAGCACGCGGGCCATGGCGTAGGCGTGGGCCAGGCCGAAGTCGTTGCTGGTGCCGCCGCCGCCGTGGGCCTGGATGGCCCAGTCGACCACCTTGCAGGCCATCGCCGGCACGGCGACCTTGATCATCGCGATCTCGGCCTTGGCCACCTTGTTGCCCAACGTGTCCATGCGGTGCGCGGCGTGCAGGGTCAGCAGGCGCGCCTGCTCGATGGCGATGCGGCATTCGGCGATGCGCTCCACCGTCACGCCCTGTTCCGACACCGGCTTGCCGAAGGCCACGCGGGCGCTGGTGCGCTTGCACATGCGTTCCAGCGCACGCTCGGCCATGCCGATCAGGCGCATGCAGTGGTGGATGCGGCCCGGGCCCAG
>CALMIF010000469.1 GCA_937864045.1 uncultured Aquabacterium sp.
CGCAGCTGCCGCTTCCTCTACGACGCCAACCAGGGCGCCACCCAGCAGAGCGGCTACGTCAGCCTGCAGCTGGAATTCACCCGCGGCGGCGAGACCACCAGCCTGGTCGGCGGCGCCCACGTGGCGAACGTGCCATGAGCCGCCAACGGCAACGCCCTCTTCAACGGGGCCTGGGCGCCGTGGCCGTGGTGCTGGTGCTGGTGGTGCTGGCCGCCATTGCCGCCGCAGTGGTGCGCATGGGCAGCCAGAGCCAGGGCCAGACCAGCCAGGCGGTGCAGGGCGCGCGCGCCACCGCTGCGGCACGGGCGGGCATCGAATGGGGCCTGTACCAGGCCCTGCGCGGCAGCTGGACGACCTGCAGCAGCGCCAGCCAGACCCTGGACCTGGCGGCCGACGGCGGCGGCCTGCGGGTGACGGTGGGCTGCGATTCGCATGTCTACAACGAGGGTGAATCGGCCCCCGGCACACCGGCCACGGTGCGCGTGTTCACCATCGACGCCGTGGCCTGCACCAGCCGCAGCGCCGCCACCGCCTGCCCCGACGCCGGCGCGGCCACGACGCAGGGTTACGTCGAACGCCGCCGCGTCGTCCAGGCTGTGAACTAGCCCCTCGCACCGCGCCGCCGAGCCAGGCCACTCAGCGCCGCCACACCCGCCAGCCACAGCGCCCAAATCGCGGGCTCGGGCACAGGCACGGCGGTGAACTGCGCGCCGCCGGCGGGGCTGAAGCTGAAGTTGCTGATCGTGTACGCCTGCGCGGTGGCGCTGAACTGCACGTTGCCGAAGGCCGCATCGGCCAGCGCCACCGCCTGGCCCTGGGTGTTCTGCTGGGCGAAGAAGCTGGCGGTGTCGAACAGACCGCTGGTCTGGAAGGCGGTCGGATTCGCCGCACCCAGGAAGCTGAACTGCACCTGCAGGCCGGTCAGATCCACTGTCGAGGTGTTGGTGAACACCAGCTTGTCGGTGACGAAGGCGCCGTTGCCGTCGAGGCCGACTTCCAGCACCAGCTTGCCGCCGGCCGCGTTGCTGAGGCTGCCGTCGATCGTGAGCGTTCCCGGTGAGTTGCCCGGGTTGATGGTGCCGTGGTTGATGACATTGCCCACCAGGGTGCCGCTGCCGCTGATCACACCGGCCGTGCCGTTGACGATGCTGGTGGCCGAGGCCGTGCCGTTGACCACCAGCAGGCCGGCGCCGCCGGTGTCGATGGCGCCGTCGTGGGCGATGCCCAGCAGGCTGCCGGCCGCCAGCGTGGTGCCCGCGCCGACGTTGACCGTGCCTTGGGTATCGGCGGCCGCGCCGATCAGCGCCCGGGCGCCATCGCCCACCAGTTGCACCGATGAGCCGGCGTCGGCCAGGTTCAGCGTGCCGATACCGGGGGCCGTGGCGCTGCTGACCGAGCCCACCTGCAGCAGCGCGTTCGGCCCGGACACGGTCACCTGTGAGCCGCTGCGCACGTTGACCGTGCCCGTACCGCCGAGCCCGGTGACGCTGCCGCCAAGAAGGATCCCGGGGCGCTCGGCGGTCGAGCTGACGTGGAGCACCGCGCCGTTGCCGAGGTTGAGCGTGCCGGTGCCGACGCGGCCGACGGCCAGGCCGCCGCCGGTCCCGGCCGTCGGCCCGGCATTGGCCGTGCCGCCCAGTTCGATGCGCCCGCCATCGACATGGACTGTGCCGGTCGAACCGGCACCGTTGCCGACCAGCATGGTCATCGAGCGCACGAGCCCGCCCTGGGTGACGTTGAGCGTGCCGACGCCACCGGAGCCGTTGCCGACGATGAAGTAGCGGTCAGCCGCGCCGGTGAGTGCCACTTCCGAGCCCGCGCCAGTCACCGTGACCGTGCCCAAAGACGCGTTGTTGCCCGGGTTGTCGGCGCCGACGCTGCGGTCGCCGATGATCAATTGCAGCAGGTCGCCGTTGGCATTGTTGGTGCTGGTCGAGACATGGCTGCTGGACATCAGCCAGCGCCCGCCGTCGCTGACCGTCACACTGCCGGTGGCGCCGTCACGGCCGACGCCGATGAAGGGCGTCACACCGCTGCCGCCGCTGATGGCCAGCGTCGAGGCGGCGCCGGTCAGGGCGCTGCGGCCGCTGATGTTCAGCGTGCCGCTCGCGAGTTGGCCGACGCCGATATAGGCGCCCGGCCGACCGTTGGCGTTGGTGGTGACCAGGCTGCTGGTGTCGATCTCGATGCGGCCACCGGCCAGCACATTCGCCGTACCGTTGCCCGGTTGGCCGCTGTTGTACTGGCCGCCGATGTTGAGGAACGCGCCGCTGTCGGAGACCGAATTGCGACCGGCCAGGCGCAGCGTCGAGGCATTGCCCGCCGCGTCGGTGCCGCTGACCGTCAGCGTGCCGGTGCCGCCGTTGCGGCCGATGGAACTGAAGGCCAGGCCGGTGTCGCCGACGCCGGCAAGCCGCCCGCCGCCGATGATCTGCAGCGTGCCGACCGAGCCGGCGGTGTTGACGCCGACGTTGACAAAGCCCTGGCCGCCGCTCAGTTCGACCAGCGAGCCCGCGCCGTCGATGGTCATCGTGGCGTTCGAGGTCGGCCCGCCCGAGCCGACGGTGATGCCGGTGAACGGCGTCGGTGCGACGCTGCTGTCCAGCGTCAGCTTCGCGCCGTTGCGCACCGTGACCACGCCGGTGGCGTTGCGACCGCTGGCGATCGACAGCAGCGAGGAGTCGCCGGTGGTGGTGCTGGCGCGGGTCATCGCCATCAGCGTGCCGGCGCCTTCGACCACCAGGCTGGCGAACGAGGCCTCGGTGCGGGTTCGGCCATTGCCGCCGCCGCTGGTGCCGACGACCATGCGCCCGCTGTTCAGCGTCGCGCCGGCCTGCACCCGCACCGCGCCATGGGTGGCGGCACCTGGCGTGCCGTAGTTGAAGCCATCGGCCGCCGTGGTGAAGGCGCTGCCGTTGGCCACGACCGTGGTGCCCAGCGTGGTGAAGCTGGCGCCAGAGCCGCTGACCAGCAGGCTGCCGCTGGAGCCGGCCGCGTTGCCGATGTAGGTGAAGCAGTTGGTCAGGCAGGCGGTGGTGTTCACGCCGTGCACGAACGAGGCGCCGTCCAGCACCGACACCTGGCCCGAGCCCCAGCCGCCGAGGTCGAAATTGCCGACATTTGACGCATTCAGGCCATCGACCTGCACCCGGCTGCCGGCGCCGGTGACCACCAGCGCGCCGCTGCTGCCGAGGCTGCCGCCCAGGCCCAACTGCTGCATCGCCAACTGGCTGCCGGCGTCCACCTGCACCTGGCCGGTCGCGCCGCCACCGATGTCCAGCCGCCCCGCCACCACGCCGCCGGCCGGGTCGGGGCCGACCACGCCACTGCTGGTGATGGCCGCGGCAGCCGGCCCGGCCAACAACGCGGCGGCGGCCAGCGCCACCAGGGACGGAACGGCGGACGGGTGCAGCGGACGGCGCATGGGAACTACTCGCAATGCGGCAGAAATGCCGATGGTGCGAGGAGCACCGGGCCCTGTCGCCCCCCGTGGATGGGGCATGCGACAGGTGCAGTCCGTTTCAGTCGTCGAACTTGACGGTGTCCGCCGCCAGCACCTGGCGGTCGGCCGACAGGCTGCCCTTGACCTCCAGCACGCCGGTGTAGCCCACCAGGGCCGCGGCATTGCCGCCCTGGAAGCTGGCGCGGCTGTAGTCGACGGTGACGCCGCGCAGCACGAAGCGGCGGTTGGCCGTGTCCAGGCTGGTGGGCGTGCCCTTGAGCTCGTAGCCACGCGGCTGCTCGGCAGCGCTGGCCTGCACCCGGGTGGCGACCAGCACGCCGCCCGACAGCTTGCCGCGCACCTGCACCCGGGCGCCGGGCTGCACCGTGCCCGAGACCTGCGCGGCGCTGCTGTCGACGGTGATGCCGCTGACGGTGAAGCGGCTGGCCGACAGCACGCTGGCCACCACGCCCTCGACGCCCGCGCCGTCACGCTCGCCGCTGAAGGGCGTGTCGCTGCGCTGGGTGCTGACGACCCAGCGGCTGCTGCTGTCCTGCACGGCCTGCAGCTTGAGCTGCACCACGGTGCCGGCGGCCAGGCCGGCGGTGCTGCCGGCGAACTTCTGGCTGCCGATGGTGAAGCCCTGGCCGCCGTCGACCGTGGCCACCGGGCCGCTGACGCAGTAGGTGCTGCCGGCCGGCGCCAGCGCGATGCGGGTGGCCACCCAGGCGGTGCGGCTGGCGTCGTACAGGCCCCAGACCTCCAGCAGCTGGCCGGCAGGCAGCGCGGCCAGCGCCGCCGGCGTGCCCAGGCCGTTGCCCAGCGTGGTGTCGGCCGTCACCAGCACCAGCTGGCCCAGCACGCGCAGGCTGGCGCCGTCGGCGGCCACGTCGGTGGCCGGGCCCAGCAGGGCGCGGCGGGTGCGCACGCTGGTGGCGGTGGACACCAGGGTCACGCCGTCGGCGGCGGTGCTGACGGCGCCGCCCTCGACGTCGACCACCATGCCCAGGGCCAGCTTGCTGCGGTCGCTGCCATTGCCGTCGTCGTCGCTGACGCTGGCGCTGCTGTCGTCGTAGCGCACGCCGCTGACGACGATGGAGCCGAAGCCGGTGATCGGCCCCGAGCCCACCGAGGCGAAGGTGCCGGTGCCCTCGGTGCCCACGCCGCCGCCGCAGCCGCCGATGCTGCCCACCAGCAGCGCCGCCAGCACGGCGCACACCAGGGCGGTGCAGAAGGCGAGGAGGTCGGCGCCGATGTCGGGCAACCAGCCCAGCGCACGCCGCCAACGGGCGCCGCGTGCGGGCGCGGGTGCGGACGCCGGTGCGGCGGCCGGTGCGGCGTCAGACAGCGGGATCGGGGGCATCGGGCTTCTCCGTGGGAACGGCGGACGGGGATGGCGGGGGCGCGGCGGGCGCGGCATCCGGCTGCGCATGGGTGTAGAGGCCCAGGCGGACCTGCTGATACGCGGGCGCGGGCCCGTCGCCGGCCTGGGCCGCCGCGGCGGCATCGCGCTCGATCAGCGCTTCCAGCGCCGGCACCAGGCTGCGCAGCGTGGCCTGCCAGTGGTCGGTGACGAGGCGGCGGAACTCGGCCAGCGAGGCCTCGCTCAGGCCGCCGGCAAAGATGGCCTGCTCGAAGTGGCGCGGGCCGGTGTCCAGCACGTTGTCGACCGCGCCCGCCAGGTGGGCGCCGACGTTGCGGCCCAGCACCTGCAGCATGCGCGCGGTGTCGCCCTGGGGCACGAAGCCGTCGCGCACCAGGCGCACCAGGTCGCTGGCGAGGTCGTGCTCGGCCAGGCCCAGGCGCAGCAGCTCGTCGAGCAGGCTGCGCGGGTGCACGTCGCGGGTGATCTCGTGGGCCAGGCTCTCGAAGCTGGGCGCCGGGCCCTGGCGCGGCAGCGCCGCAGGCTGGCCGTCGGCGCCGCGGTAGGCGGCCTGGCTGCGCCAGTGGGCAAACAGCTCGCTGGCATGGCCGCGCTGGGGGGGCTGAAGCCGTGCCGCGCCGTCGCGCAGCGCGTCGACCAGGCGGCCCACCTCGCGCCGGTGGATGCCGGTGGCGGTGGTGATGCGGCTGACGCGGCGGTGCGGCGGCAGGTTGTCGTGCGCGGCGTCGGCGGCCGCGACCAGGGCCTGCTTCATCAGTTCGTCCAGCGTGGCGTGGGTGACGCCCTGGGCCAGCGCCAGCCGCGCCAGCGGCGCCAGCAGCTGCCGCAGGGCAGTGGCCAGAGCGTCGGGCGGGGTGGAATCGCTGGACACGTCAGGGATGGGCGGTGCGAGGGGAATGAAGGCCGGCGGCGGCTGCGCATCCTACGGCCGCACCCGGGTGGCCTTGCGGCGCCCGGGTGCGGTGGCGGCGCAGGCGGCGGTGCCGCCCGGGCAGATCAGCGCTCGAACTTGATGGCGGTGGCCGCCAGCGTGTTGCGGGTGGCGCCCACCGTGCCACGCACCTCGACCTTGGCGCCCGCCACCAGGCCGGCCTCGGTGCCGCCGGTGTAGGTGACGGTGCCGGCATAGCTGACGGTGATGCCGCGCAGCAGGAAGGTCTTGGCGGTGGTGTCGACCGAGGTGATGGCGCCGTGCAGGCGGAACTTGCGGTCGTCGTCACCCTTGTGGCGGCTTTCCAGCTCGACCGCGGTGGCGATCAGGGTGCCGTTGGTCAGCGTGCCCTTGACTTCCACCTGCACGCCCAGCGCCAGGCCGGCGCTGCCGTCGGGGAAGGTGGCGGCGCTGGCGTCGACCGGGATGCCGTCGACGCTGAACGCCGTGGCCGAGGTGAAGGCGGTGATCACGCCGCGCACATGGGCCTGGGCCGCGGTGGTGGTGGTCGTGCCGGACTTGATGCCGAGCGACTGCGCCTGCCACACGCCGGACACCGGGGCGGTGGCCAGCAGCACGCGCAGGCTCACGCCGTCGGCCAGCGTGGTGGGCACGGTGCTGACGGCGGCATAGCTGATGGCCGCGCCGCCGATGCTGAAGGTCTTGGCCGTGGTGTCCAGCGCGCTGACCGTGCCGCGCAGCGCGTAAACGGTGGCCGTGGTCTTGGCCTCGATGCGGGTGGCGACGATGCGGCCGGTGGCGCTGTCGCGCAGGCCGTGTACCTCGACCACGGCGCCGTCGGCCACCGCGCTCAGGCCGGCGGCCAGGCTGTCGTCGAACACGGTGCTGGCGGTCACGTCCACGCCCTGGCCCAGCACGGTCAGCGTGCCGGTGCCGGCGTCGGTGCCGGCCACGGGCGTGCCCTGCACCGGGCCGGTGACCAGGCCGCCGGTGCGCATGGCATGGGCGCGGGCGGTGCCGGTGGTGGTGTCGATGCTGCCGCTGTCGATCTCCACCCGCATGCCCAGGCCCAGCGCGACCTTCTGGCCATCGTCGTTGGTGGCGCTGATGCCGGTGTCGTCGAAGCGCACGCCGTTGACGATCACCGAGCCGAAGCCGGTGACCGTGCCCTGGGTGAAGGCCGTGGCCGTGGCCGTGCCGGTGCTGCTGCCGGTGGTGGTGGTGCTGTCGCCGCCGCCACCGCCGCAGGCAGCGATCAGCAGCAGGCTGGACATGAGCGCGGCAACACGGCCGCGGACGGGGGTGAACAAGCGCTGACTGGAAGCCATGGGGTTCTCCGTGAAGCCGCGATGTCTGCGGCACGGCATCATCATATGTGCAAATTGCCCATTTGTTGCGGGCGCTTCTTGTGACAGGGCGTGAAGGACTGCGTGGTTCACGCCCACACACAATCACCAGATGCCCAAGCGCCGCTGGATCGCCCACCTCGACATGGACGCGTTCTATGCCTCGGTGGAACTGCTGCGCTACCCGGAACTCAAGGGCCAGCCGGTGGTCATCGGCGGCGGCCGGCGCCACCAGCCCGAGCTGCTGGCCGACGGCACGCGGCGCTTCGCCACGCTGGCGGGCTATGCCGGGCGCGGCGTCATCACCACCGCCACCTACCCGGCGCGCGATCTGGGCGTGCACAGCGGCATGGGCCTGATGAAGGCCGCGCTGCGCGCGCCGCAGGCGGTGCTGCTGCCCACCGATTTCGAGCAGTACCGCGCCTATTCGCGCCGCTTCAAGGCCGCCGTGGCCGAGCTGGCGCCCACCATCGAGGACCGCGGCATCGACGAGATCTACATCGACCTGACCGACCTGCCCGGCGCCCAGGACGCGGTGGCGCACGACCCGCACGGCGGCGTGCGCGCCATCGCGCTGGACCTGAAGAACAACGTGCGCCGCGCCACCGGCCTGAGCTGTTCCATCGGCGTGACGCCGAACAAGCTGCTGAGCAAGATTGCCAGCGACCTGGACAAGCCCGACGGCCTGTGCCTGCTGACGCACGCCGACATCGCCCAGCGCATCTGGCCGCTGCCGGCGCGGCGCATCAACGGCATCGGGCCCAAGGCCGGGGCGAAGCTGGAAGCGCTGGGCATCACGACCATCGGCGACATCGCCGAGCGCGACCGCGCCTGGCTGGTGCAGCACTTCGGCGCCCACTACGGCAGCTGGCTGCACGACGCCAGCCACGGTGTCGACGAACGCCCGGTGGTGACGCACAGCGAGCCGGTGAGCATGAGCCGCGAGACCACCTTCGACCGCGACCTGCATGCCCGGCGCGACAAGGCCGAGCTGGGCGCGATCTTCACCCAGCTGGCCACGCAGGTCGCCAGCGACCTGCAGCGCAAGGGCTACGTGGGCCGCACCATCGGCATCAAGCTGCGCTTCGAGGACTTCAAGACCGTCACGCGCGACATGACCATCGACCAGCCCACGGCCGAGGCCGACACCATCCGCCTGGCGGCCGGCCTGTGCCTGAAGCGGGTGGACCTGGCGCGGCGCATCCGGCTGCTGGGCGTGCGCGTGGGCACGCTGCAGAAAGCCGCCGGCATCGACGGCTGATCAACCCGGCGGGCGCGGCGCCGACGTCGGCAGCCGCCACATCCACCAGCCCACCGCAAGGCAGCAGGCCGCCGGCAGCCAGGCCCAGCGCAGCGGCAGCAGCCAGGCCGACACGGCGCTGCCCACGGCCATCATGGTCCACGCCAGCTGCTTGGCGCGCAGCGGCATCGCCCGCCGTGCGCGCCACTCGGCAATGGCAGGGCCGAAGCGCGGATGGGCCAGCAACCAGGCTTCGACCCGCGCGCTGCCCCGCGAGAAGCAGAAGGCCGCCAGCAGCACGAAGGGCGTGGTCGGCAGCAGCGGCAGGAAGATGCCGACGATGCCGGTGGCCAGCGCCAGCGCGCCGGCCAGGCTCCACAGCACGCGCTGCCAGGCCGCACGGCCGGGTGCGGCAGCAGCGGGGGCAACGGGCGGGTCGGCCGGCATCGGCGCATCCTAGCCGGCGGCCGTTGACGGCCCGCAAGCCGCGGCCGGTCGCGCCGGGTTACGCTTCGCACCCTCCTTCGCCATTGCAACGCCGCCATGACCGCGCTCACCTGGACCGAATCCCTGGCGCTGAACAACGCCCAGATGGACCGCACGCACGAAGAGTTCGTCGACCTGCTGGCCGCCGCCAACGCCGCGCTGGCCGGCCCCGACGACGCGCTGTTGGCCGCCTTCGACACGCTGACGCAGCACACCGTCGAGCACTTTGGCCAGGAGGACCGCTGGATGGCCGCCACCGGCTTCGCCCCGGCCAACTGCCACGCCTACCAGCACCAGGCGGTGCTGGCGGTGATGCAGGAATGCGTCAAGCGCGCCCGCGGCGGCGACGGTGTCGAGGCCGACTTCGAGCCGCTGCGCCTGGCGGTCGACGAGCTGGCGATCTGGTTCCCGCAGCATGCGCAGAGCATGGACGCGGCCCTGGCCCAGCACCTGGAAAGCCTGCAGTTCGACCCCGCCACCGGCCAGTGCGCCAAGCCGGCGCCGGCCGAGGCGATCTCGGGCTGCGGCGGCGGCAGCTGCAGCTGAGCCGCGGACCCGGCGCAGCCGCATGACCGGCCACGCCCGCGACCTGAACCTGCTGCGCCTGCCCACGCTGGACGGCCTGCGCGCCGTCGACGCCGCCGAGCGGCTGGGCAGCTTCGAGCGCGCCGGCGCGGCACTCGCCGTCACCGCCAGCGCCGTGGCCAAGCGGGTGGCGGCGGTGGAAGACCTGCTGGGCACGCCGCTGTTCGTGCGCGGCGGCGCGGGCCTGCAGCCCACGCCGGCCTGCCTGGACTACTTGCCGCCGGTGCGCGCCGCCCTGGCCCTGCTGGCGCAGATGCCCCAGCACCAGCGTGCGCAGGCCCGCACCCAGCGCCTGCGCATCAGCGCGCCGCCCACCTTCGCCCGCCTGGTGCTGGTGCCGGCACTGGAAGACTTCAGCCGCGCCCACCCCGGCATCGACGTCGAGGTGGTGCTGTCGATCCCCTTCCTCGACAACCCCGCCCACAGCGCGGCCAGCGCCGACGTGGCGGTGCGCCACGGCGACGCCGCGGACCTGGGCGGCACGGTGCTGATGCACGACGGCGTGCTGCCGGTGGCCGCGCCGGCCCTGCTGCAGCGGCTGGGCACGCTCCACACGCCGGCAGACCTGGGCCGGGCGCCGCTGCTGCGCACGCCGGTCGAGCCCTGGGCGCCCTGGTTCGCCGTGGCTGGCCTGGCCTGGCCCGAGCCCGACGCCGGCCCGCTGCTGGTCGACCTGGGCCTGGTGCTGGAGGCGGCGCTGGGCGGCCAGGGCGTGGCGCTGGCCCGGCCGGCGCTGGCGCGGCGCTGGCTGGCCGACGGCAGCCTGGTGCCGCTGTTTCCGCACCTGCTGGCGCGGCCGGCGCACCAGTACCTGCACCTGCCCGTCGCCCCGGGCGGCGCAGCGGCGGACTTCGCCCGCTGGCTGGCCGGTGTCAGCCAGGCGGCGATGGACGCCGGGCTGGCCGCGCTGCGCCGCTGAGCCGGGCCCCGCGCACCGGAACAGGCTTCCGGCGCGGCACGCCGAAGATTCCGGCCGGCTTGCGCTGGCCTGCGGCCGGCGCCGCTACGATCCGCTCCGCTGCACCCACCACATTCCAGGAGACAAGCCCGTGCCCGTGATCACCACCATCGAGGACCTGCGCCAGCTGGCCGAGCGGCGCGTTCCGCGCATGTTCTACGACTATGCGGATTCGGGCAGCTGGACCGAAGGCACCTACCGCGCCAACGAGGCCGACTTCCAGGGCATCAAGCTGCGCCAGCGCGTGGCGGTGAACATGGAGAACCGCAGCACCGCCACCACCCTGGTGGGCAGCATCCCGGCCAAGATGCCGGTGGTCATCGCCCCGGTGGGCCTGACCGGCATGCAGCATGCCGACGGCGAGATCCACGCCGCCCGCGCGGCAGAGAAATTCGGCATCCCGTTCACGCTGAGCACGATGAGCATCTGCTCGATCGAGGACATCGCGCAGAACACCAAGGCGCCGTTCATCTTCCAGCTCTACATGATGCGCGACCGCGACGCGATGGCGCGCATGATCGACCGCTGCAAGGCCGCCAAGTGCAGCGCCCTGGTGCTGACCCTGGACCTGCAGGTGATCGGCCAGCGCCACAAGGACCTGAAGAACGGCCTGACCGCGCCGCCCCGGCCCACGCTGCGCAACATCCTGAACCTGATGACCAAGCCGCGGTGGTGCCTGGGCATGGCGGGCACCCGGCGCCGCACCTTCGGCAACCTGGTCGGCCATGTGAAGGGTGTCAGCGACATGAACAGCCTGGCCGCCTGGACCAACGAGCAGTTCGACCCGCGCCTGAACTGGGACGACGTCGCCTGGGTGAAGAAGCAGTGGGGCGGCAAGCTGATCCTGAAGGGGATCATGGACGTCGAGGATGCGCAGCTGGCGGCGCGCAGCGGCGCCGACGCCATCGTCGTCAGCAACCACGGCGGGCGCCAGCTGGACGGCGCGCCCAGCAGCATCAGCGCCCTGCCGGCCATCGTGGCCGCGGTGGGCAGCCAGACCGAGGTGTGGATGGACGGCGGCATCCGCATGGGCCAGGACGTGCTGAAGGCCTGGGCCCTGGGCGCGCGCGCCACCATGATCGGCCGCGCCATGGTCTACGGCCTGGGTGCGATGGGCGAGGCCGGCGTCACCAAGGCGCTGCAGATCCTGCACAAGGAACTGGACATCACCATGGCCTTCTGCGGCCACACCAACATCCGGAACGTGGACCGGGGCATCCTGCTGCCGGGGACGTATCCGGTGGCGTGAGGCGAATCCAACTACTTGCCGCCCGGCCAGGATGATTCAAGCCGTCGCCATGCCAAGGCGATTCCATTCCAGGCGTCGGTTGCGCCAGTGCTCGCCGATGGCCTGGGTGAAATCGGCCCGGACCAGCTTGGCGCGTTGCTCGCACCACTGCAGTGAGTCGCGTCGAACCACGATGCCCTCCAGCGGACCATCGCGAAATCGACTGGGCCACGCCACGATTCGCCTCGTCAGGTCGGCCATGCCGAAACGCCCGCGCGCCAGTTCCGGCGTGACCGCCAGCCCCAACCGTGCGGCCAGGGCGTTGCGGCGGCTTGCACTCCAGAAGCGTCCCGGCCCCGAGCCAGCATCGGCCTGGTAGACATCGAACAGCAAGAACCAGTCCGGCAGGCGCGTGTAGTCCAGCGAGTGGCGGGCGGCGCACCACTCGCCAAACAGCAAGAGACGCTCGCTGGCATGGTCCAGCAAAGCGTCAGCGATTGACGCCCCATGCGCAGCCAGCCAAGCTGGCAACTTGGCGAACTGCCCGCCATGCGGCTCGTGGAGGTACTGGCCTCTGTTCTGAATCTGCAGCGAGCCTTCGAGGCTGATCGACAAGCCCAGATTGGCGCCGTCGACCTTCTCCTCCAGCACCACCTCAGCATCGAGCAACGCGGCTCGCTCTTGCTCAGACAGCACCTTGTCCTCGCGCGGCTCGCCCCCCCCAAGCCAAGCCAGATGGGGTGTGTGCGGAAAGCGGAAGAAGTCGCTCACGGCGGCGGCAGTTGCGGAGCAGGCTTGCCCGGAAACTTCTTGGCGTAGAAGCGGCAGGCGTCCGCCGGACACAAGAAGTGCACCTGAACGCCCTTTGCGCTGAGCGCGGGCCACCAGTCCAGCCACTTGCTGTCAGCGGCCTGCAAGACGGGAGGCTTGTCGGGATGGACATGGGCTACGGCGGCAAACTTGCGGTCCGGCGCATCGAATTGCGGTTCAAGCGCCGGGTCAGGAAACTCGGCATAGCAGCTCGGTGCTCGCTCGGTGAGCGGAACCGCCTGGACCCGCTGCAAATTGGCGCTGTTCTGCAGAAGCCACTTCAGGAAGATATTGCCGACTCCCTTTTGGGCATTCGGCCTGTTCTTGTTCATGTATTCGCTGACGATGCGGTAACCATCATCGATGACCACCGTGCCACTGGCTTGCATGGCCTGCAGATGGCGCACGCACTCCTCGACACAGCCTGCTGAGACGTCGACATGTGCGCCGTTGGCCACAAGCAGCACATTCGTGTCGATCACGGCTTTCATTCCCTGCGCGACGGTTCGTTCAGCGACTTCCGACGGTTCATCGCAGCAATGGTGCGCGCAGCAATGTCAGCCATCTCGTCGCCAAAGAAGTTGGGCGGCCAGTTCTCGATGTCGCCGAACAGGTTCAGCTTGAGCGGTTCAAGTTCTGCGCCTTCGGCCGAGCGCCGGCAGAAGTACACGGCGATGTCGTCGGGCGACAACACGCCTTCGGCCACGCGGCGCTGCAGGCGGTTGAGAAAATGTTCGGAGTGGCTCTCGACGATCAGTTGTACCTGGCGTTCGACACCATCCTGTCGGGCTTGGATGGCTGAAACAAAGATGTCGGCCAGTTCAGCCTGCACCTGGGGATGCAGATGGATCTCAGGCTGCTCCATCCACACTGTGGAATGCGGCGGGCAGTAGAACGCCTGCACCAGGGCTGGCAGCACCTGTGACACACCGAAGCCGACGTCGGTGATCTTCACCTCGGGCGACTTCGGGCCCGTCTTGATCAGCACCTCGTACTCCTTGCGACCCGCAGCTACCGGGCGCACCGAGAAGTCGTGGATCACCCCCAAGTCCTTCAGCCAACCGGCGATGAATTCTGCGAACCCTTGTTTCGCCCTGCGCGGGCCGCGATTGAGTTGGCGTCCGTCACCTTGCGCAGCCAGGATGGCGGCAATGGTTTGTTCACCCTTTGGCCCCACGCTGGATGGGGTGTCGCCCGACCATTGGTAGATACGTTCAGGATGACTGCGCAACGGGCCCAGGTACGACAGACGATCTAGCCCGGATGTTTCACGAAGGCCGCCGGTCACGTTCCGGTGAGGCGTGGCGC